>CAZFWN010000175.1:0-11457 GCA_964522745.1 uncultured Ktedonobacterales bacterium | reverse complement strand
CCGTCCCCAGCGGCTCTGGATCGCTGAGCTTCTGGTACAAGGTGGTCTGCCCGGATACCGTAACCTATGACTGGGCGACAGCCACCCTCAAGGACAACACAAGCAACACGACCTCGACCATTCTGGGCAAGACCTGCAACAACAACAACACCTGGGTGCAGGTGAAGGCCAGCGTCACGGCGGGCCATTCCTACACGCTGACCCTGATCAGCCACGACGACAACTATACCGGCGACCCAACCTACACGCTCTTCGACGATGTGGCCCTCTCCGCGCCAGTCTCGAACCCCATCGTGAACCCCGGCTTCGAGACAGGCAACTTCTCCGGCTGGACCACCTCTGGCGCGGCGACCTCGATCAGCACCTCGTCGCACAGCGGCACCTACGCTGGACAGGCCGGTTCGACCTCGCCGACCAACGGCGATAGTTCGATCAGCCAGACGTTCACGGCGCCAACCGGCTCCAGCAAGCTGACCTTCTGGTACAAGGTGGTCTGCCCGGATACCGTGACCTATGACTGGGCGACGGCCACCCTCAAGGACAACACAACCAACACAACCACCACGATTCTGGCGAAGACCTGCACCAACAACAACACGTGGGTACAGGTGTCGGCGGACATCACGGCGGGCCATTCCTACACGTTGACCCTGACCAGCCACGACGACAACTATACCGGCGACCCAACCTACACGCTCTTTGATGATGTGAACGTGCAATAGCACGGCGTTGATGCTCTCACGGACGAGAGCGCCTCACGAGGCTCCGGCAGGCTCACGCTTGCCGGAGCTTCTTCTTTCTTGCATTCCCGGCCACGCGAGAAGTGGCATGCTGTTTGCATCGTCCTCAGTTGGGGGAGTAGCATCTTTTTTAAGTTGAGCATTGGCCTTTGTGGAAGAGAGAGCAGGCATGCAGCGCTGGATTCGCGCCCGCAACATCGGCCTGACCATCCTGATCTGGATCATTCTTGTTTTTATCGTCGCCTGGACGATTGGGCATTTCATCACGGCGGTGATCATCTTTGTGATCGGCGCGTTGCTAGCCTACGCCCTCAGCCCAGGGGTCACGCTGCTCAGGCGCGTGCGAGTGCCACGCCCGCTGGCAATCGTGATCGTCTATCTCGTGGCTGTGTGCGTGTTCGGCGGCCTGCTCTTCTATATTGTCAGCACCGCCATTGCCCAGTTGAGCGCGCTTGCTCAGAATCTACCAGACCTGTTACGCCCCAGCGCGCCCGGTCAGTCGCCGCCAACGCTGCTGCGCTTACTGCAACCGCTCGGAGTGACGCCGGCTCAATATAACGCGGCGCGCAATGCCCTCATCTCACAAGTTGAGAACAGCGCGACCACCATCGCTGGCAGCGCTATTCCCGTAATCACCGCCATCGCAACTGGCATCGTTGATTTTATTCTCGTCTTTATCCTCAGCGTGTATCTGGTGATCGACGGCCCCAAAGCAGTCAACTGGCTGCGCACCGCGACGCCACGCCAGCAGCGCGGGCTGATCTTGCTCTTCCTCAACATTCTGACCAGCAAGGTTGGCGGATACATTCGCGGGCAAATCATCATGTCCACGTTTATTGGGGTGCTGGTTGGCGCGGGGATGGCAATCTTTCAGGTGCCTTTCGCCTTGCTGCTGGGCGTGCTGGCATTTTTGATGGAGTTTGTGCCCATTTTGGGTGTGATTATCTCTGGGGTCGCCTGTGTGCTGGTGGCGCTGGCAATAAAAGGTTTCCTGATTGCCGCTGGGGTCTTGGGCTATTTCATCATTGTGCATATTCTGGAGGCCGATATCGTCGGCCCGCGCGTGGTGGGCCGTGCCGTTGGTTTGCATCCGGTGGTCGCCATCCTGGCCTTGACCATTGGCACGGAACTCTTTGGCATCTGGGGCGCCGTCTTTTCGGCGCCCATCGCCGGGGTCGTTCAGGCGATCATTCTGTCGCTGTGGACCGAATGGCGCGATACCCATCCTGAGCAGTTCCCCAGGCGCCCGCCCAAAGATGAGCCACCCCCCAGCAAAGAGGAGCAGGAGCAGCCACCAGCCCTTCCAGCATCTAGACAGCCGTGCTAAGATAGGAGTGTGCTTCACCCTTTGAGAAGGAGACCTATTGCATGGCCTGGTATCCCCCAACGCCTCCATCCTCCGGGCAAGACGCCTATTACGAGTATCCGCCCCCTGGCGCTGCCTACGCGCCCCCGCTGCTCGCTGCTCCCCCTGGCGCGGGAGCAGGCGGTTGGGCCAGCGCAGCCCCGCAGGCAACACCGCTGCCGCTGCGCGCGGCCATCAAGCAGCTTCTCAGACAATACTGGCGCATCCTGACCAAACCAGGAGCAGCCACCTTTGCCGGAGAGATGGGCAAAGCCGAGTGGGGCATCATCTGGGTGCAACTGTTTGGCTATGCAGTGATAACCACCATCTTGTTTGCGCTGGCCTGGATCATTCTTACACTCTTCTTAAACTTCTTGTTCACCTCCCTTACACCTGCATCGGGCGCAGGTAGCTTTAATCTGGTGCCGTTCTTGCTGCTTCCCGGAATCTTCTATACCGTATTCGTCTTCGTTGGAGTAATCGGGGGCTTTTTCTTCGGCCAGGGCATTACATTTCTGCTGGCGAAGGCGTTTGGTGGGCAGGGAGATTTTACGGCTCAGGCATATACTGCCCTGCTCTATCTCATTCCCATCGGCCTGGTAAGCGGCCTCATCGCGCTGGTGCCCTATGTGGGCGGGCTGGTAGCACAGGCAGGGACCGTCTACGGATTGGTACTACAGGTCTTTTCGCTGATGGCCGTCCACCGTCTGAGCGGTGGCAAGGCAACCGCCGTCGCGCTTATTCCCGTCGCAGTGGGTATTGTGCTTGGCGTGGCAGCGTACCTGATCTTGTTGCTGATCTTTCTCAACAGCTTTAGCGCTCCTTTTCACACGATGCCGACTCTGCCGACGCCATAAGCCAGAATGCGGGAAATTCATGACATTTCATAATTGAATGGGGATTCTCAGGCGCTCGGCTGGCGCCTGGCGACTGAAGAGCGCGGCTTTTTGGCGTGCCGCCACAAAACCCGCCTGCGCGGGTTAGGACGAAAAGAAGGTGCCTGCTATGTCTACGCCCGCGATACCAACCATGCGGATTGTTTACTTCACCAATCAGGGGCCAGAGGTGGCCGGTGCGGTGATTGGCATGCTGGAGCAGCTTGGGCAGCGCGTGCCCCTGCTGGTGACGACCCCTGGCCCACTGGCCCGACGCAGCGAGGGGTATAAGGCGACGGTTGCTCGCCTGCCGCCCAATCAAGATGTGCTGGTGACCAACCATATCAACCGACTGCCGGCGCTGCTGGCCGGGCTGGCGCCAGACCTGATCCTGGTAACTGGCTTCCCCTGGAAATTGCCGCCGGCGCTGCTGGCGCTGCCCAGGCTGGGCGCCATCAACGTCCATCCGGCGCTGCTGCCAGCCTATCGCGGCCCCAATCCGCTCTTCTGGCAGATTATGAACGGCGAGACGCAGACCGGCCTGACCGTCCATCGCATGGAGCCAGAGTTTGACACCGGCCCCATCCTGGCGCAGCGCGCCATCCCAATTGAGCCGGAGGATGACATCGACAGCCTCTATCCCAAATTGCTGCCGCTGGGCGCTGCCTTGATCCCAGAGGCGCTGGCATTGGTGGCCGCCGGCGCGCCTGGCACGCCGCAGCCAGCCGAGGGCGCCAGCTACGCCCCGCTCAGCACCAAGGCTGACCGCTGGCTGGATTGGAGCCGCCCGGCTGCGCAACTGCACAATCAGGTGCGCGCCTGGGGCCAGGAGGGCGCGTTGGGCGAGATCGACGGCCAGCGCTTTCTTGCGCGCCGCGCCCACGCAGTGCCACTGCCGGCAGGGCTGCTGCCGGCCAGGGCAGGTACGCTGCTGGCCCACGACGCCGAGGGCATGCTGGTGCGCGCCGGCGAGGATGGCCTGCTGATCGAGGAGAGCGAGCCGACGGGCTTACCTGGCGCGGAGCCTGGCGATTAAAATCGCGGCTCTTTGGCCTGCGGGCCACGAAGCCGGCCTTCGCCGGCTGAGACGAGATAGACGGCGCTTGGGCCGGCGCCCTAGTGCGCTTTCTTCTCCTTGGCTGGCAGGATGCCGCCCACTGCTTTGCGCCAGCCTTTTTCTTTGCTGAGCGCCAGGAAGAACGGCCAGTCCAGCAGGGTGTAGAGCGTGCGGCGCTCGTCTCCATCCTGATAGGTCAGCACCAGCGGCTCGCCGCCGGTCAGGATATGGCTGTGACCGCCGCGCCCGCCCAGCGCCGCCAGTCCGGCATAGTAGCGATGGTAGACTCGGTCCGTATGCGCCCGCACCGACACCAGCGCCGAAAAGGGAATCTGCGCCAGTCCCTCAAACTCCAGCCCCTCGGCGCTCAGGTGCACGCGCCCGCTATGCGTAAAGAGCGCGCCGAGCGGCAGCTGCGCCAGAAACGCCTGCTGCAAAAAAGCGGGATCGGCCAGTTCCTCGGCAGAGGCGGCGCTGTAGTCGCCCTCCAGCGAGGGGGTAAATATCGCCGGCAGGCTGGCATCTAGTTCCTCAGCGGCCTCTTCGTTGGCGCCATTCTCGCTGCCGTCCTCTGGCTCTTCGGCCAGCGCGATCACCAGCACCTCCTCCTCAAGCGTTTCCTGCTCCTGAGCGCTGCCCTCCGCCACGTCGCGGCGCTTCTTGCTCTTCTTTTTCTCTTTCGCCATGTCTGGTCTCCTCTCGCCTGGCGCCGACAAGCCGACGCTGCCTTGATTTTCCAGGCAGTATAACACACGGGCGCAAAAAGCAGGTTAAGAAGGTGTACAGGGAGTTGGGACACAGGGGAAACTGCCCCTCTAGGCTGAGAGCGCTTTCTCTGGTATCCTCTGGGGCATTAGTTCCCAGAGGAGAGACCCATGGACGCAGCCCAACGCCACGCGGCCAAAGGGCAGCTCATCGCCAGAATGTTGCGTGGGCAGCCTTGGCAGGAAGCCGCCAAAGAGGCCGCTTACCCATTCAGCAGCCAGAGCCAGGTGGGATGGAGGAGCCACACGCCCGCCAGCCCAAACAACAGGACGCCTACGACTGGACGGAACCACTGTCCCCAGGGTACCACCTTCTCAATCACCATCACCCCCGCCAGCGCGGCCATCCAGACCACGCTGCCGACGCCAATCCCGAACATCACCAGCATCAGCGCCCAACAACAGCCCAGGCAAAACTTGCCGTGGTGCAGCCCCAGGTGCCATGCCGGACCCACGCCCCGCTGATAGAAGCGGACGAAGAAGCCCAGCGGACTCCGACAGACCTTCAGGCAGCGGAGCTTGAGCGGGCTGAACTGAAAGGCGCCAGCCAGCGTGAAGGTGGTGGCCCCGATCACCCAGGGGTGGTGCGCCAGCCAGGGCCACCCGTTGACGAGTTGATGAATCAGGGTATCGCCCAGGAAGGCCGCCACCGCAAAGGCGGTCCACACCACCGCATAGCCCGCCAGAAAGGCGGCTACCGTCTGATGGGGGTGCCGTTCCTGACGGCTGGCACGCACCAGCAGGGACACCATCGGCAAACTGGAGGGCAGCATCATGGCCGCCGTCATCACCTGCCAGCAGGCCAGGAACAGGATCAGGGCCGCGAGCCAGGGTAAGCCACTCTCTTCGAGGAGATAGTCATGGTTGATCAGGTAGCGCTGATGGGTCCACGTCGCCAACAGTGCCAGCGCCCAGGCGGCTGTCACCAGGAGCCAGGGCCAGGCAGCCACAACTCGACGAAGCGCATCTCCCTGCACTGCCAGGTGCGGATGGCTGGTTCCGTTGACTTCACGCATCGCGAGTCTCCTGTGCTAGGCGGTTTCGAAGTGGAAATCACCTTGGAGCGCATTGCGCCCACTGAACTCCCAGGTCATCCCCTGCTCTGGCAGGCGGACCCGATGAACCGGCGCCTTGGCCACATAGGTGAACGAGTCGGGGATGGTCGGCAACCGGGTATCCACCATGCGGGTGGGGCGACCGGCGGAATCGGTATAGGGGACCGTCTCGGCGTAGAGGAGTTCGCCGACGCGGAGAGTCCCTTTGCCTCTTTGCACCTGGTAGGTAATTGGCGCGGCGTAAACCGCCAGTCGCTCGTCGATGAGCCTCGCTAGATCGGCTAAGGGACCACCGAGCTGGCCACTAAAGGCATCGAGGAGCGCCTGCCGTTGCGCTGGGGTGGCCTGTGCATCGATGAGGAGTACTTGCCGCCAGTGTCCCTCGAGCATCTTGCCGGAGACCTGAGTGATTTCCACCACCGAGAGGCCGGCGACATCCTCATCACGAATCTGGCCGCGCTCGATATGATAGGCAAGGAAGGCGTCACACCGCCCGCCATCGGGTTCATCGCCCACCCAACAGGGACAGGGGCTGTTACATGAACAGGCTTCCAGAATCTCGCCGTCAAGCACATAGGTTTTGGTTGGGATGGGGGTCACCATCGGATTGCCTCCTGGTCTGTGTGCGTATCACTTGTTCATGCTGGCTGGGGAAATGCTTCTGCTTCGGTTGGACTGGAGGCGGCATCTGCAACTCTTGGGCCAGGCCCAGAACCCTGGTGTAGTGATGCAGCAGCAGGGAGGTCACACTTTTTTGTTGGGCAGCGATAGACTAGATGAGAGAACTATTTTCAGGTAGTGCAGGTGAAAAACGGGTGAAAGCGCACGCCGTAGACCGGCTGGATGAGTCGCCTGCCGCGCTTCTCTACGAGCGACATGCCATACCCATTCTTGCCTATCTGCGCCTGCACGCGCCAACCTGGGAAGACGCCGAGGATGTGCTGCAAGAAGTCTTTTTGGCAACGATGGACCAGAAACACCTGCTGACCATCCCCGAACGGGAACAACTGGCCTGGTTAGGCCGGGTGGCACAGCATAAACTGGTTGACCACTATCGGCGCCTGCGCCGGCGGCCAGCGCTGCCATTGGAAGAGATCGTTGATGAGATCGAGGACGAGGAGCGGCTGGCGCCAGAGCAGCTGCTTCTGGGCCAGGAAGCGCGGCGCGAACTCTGGGAAGCCGTGAAACAGCTCTCGACGCTGCAACAGCAGGTGGTCTACCTGCGCTTCGTCGGCGGCCTATACTGCCCGCAAATTGCGAGCCTGCTGGGCAAAAGCGAAGACGCGGTGCGCAAGCTGCTCTCACGGGCGATGAATCAATTACGCGGTCTCTACCAGCAGCCGTAGAGAGGACAAGGGGCCATGACACCTGAGGAGAAACCTTTTACCCCAAATGAGGTCGATGAGCAGATCGACCACGACGCCCAGGCGCTCCCTGCGCCGTCAACGGCGGCGCCAGGATCGCAAGCGCGGCACTTGATTGGTGATGTGCAGGCACTCTACGCGGCGGAGGCGGAGGAGATGAGCCGCGCTATCGCGCGCGGGCGCGAGCGGCTGGCGCAGAACACTGCTGCCTGGCTCGCGTCGCAGCAGGAAGAGAGCCGGATGAGCGATCACCCGCTCTCTCCATCAGAAAGGCGGAGTGCTATGAAGCATCCTTTCGCTTTGTTTGTAGGAAAGCAGCAGCGGGTCTCCCATATCGGCAGCATTGCCGCCGCTGTGCTGCTGGTGGTGCTGGTGGGAGGGCTGGCCTTCGGATTGGTCCTCGTGCGGCATGGCAAGGCTGGCCCATCTGGGCAGCCGGCCACAGCAACGCGGACGCCTGCCGCTGCATCACATATCTATCTGGTCAAAAGCGACGGCACCGTCTATAAGGTTGATGGCACGACACACCATGTCCTCTGGAACTATCACGAGGGCGGCGAGCCAAACCCGGTAGCCGATACGCCGGTGATCGCGGATGGGCTGGTCTTCTTTGCCACGCAGGACCGCGTGATTGTTGCGCTCGATGCCAGCACTGGCAAGCTGCGCTGGCGCGTCACGCTCAGTGGTGGGGAGCAGGGCAGTGTCCAGATGACGCTGGCGAATGGCCTCCTCTTCTATCCCTCAGAAGGTGGGGATAGCACGCTCTACGCCTTTAACCCGACGAATGGGTCGATAGCCTGGCAGGTCCAGATCGTCCCTGGCGCGGGCGGCGTCCCTGGCACGCCGGGCGCAACGCCTGCCTTCCTCACGTCGGTGATCGTCGCTGATAGCACCATCTATGGCATCGCCTATCCTTTTGGCAATGTTCCGCCGAGCAAGCTCTATGCCCTCAGCCTCAGCACGCACCAGATGCTCTGGCAAGCACCCACCGCAGGCGATCAGTTCTTTAATGGGCCGCCAGTGCTGGTCAATGGGCGCGTCTATGTGACCACTCAGGAGGAAAGCCAGCACCGCGCAGGCGAACCGCGAGATAGCTACGTCTATGCCTACGACGCGCTGAGCGGCAAGCAGGACTGGCAATCCACAAAGGTGCAAAACATTACCGCCGCGCCAGCCGTCACCGATGGAGAAGTGTATGTAGATTCGGATGATGGCGTCACTGCGTTCAGCGCCGCGACGGGTCAGGCGCGCTGGCAAACGACTGTCAGGGGGAGCACGGCATATGCGCAGCCACCGCTGGCGGCGGATGGAGCCGTTTATATCGGGGCGCCGCAGATGATGGCGTTGAATGCCAGCGATGGCAGCTTCCGCTGGCAGCAGGCATCGCCTTCCTCAGTGAGCGGGGCGTTTGCGCTCGGTGGCTCGGTCCTCTATGTACTTGCCCCCAATAACACGCTCTACGCGCTCAAGGCCAGCGATGGCACGCAGATCTGGAACACTCCGCTTGATAAGGCCGTCTTGTTCCCCAGCACCTTTGGAGCCTCAGTGACCCTGGCCCCATAGGAGCCACGCGCCGGCAGGGATGCCGGCGGTACAAGCGGGAAGCCCTGCCTGTACCGCCGGCATCCCTGCCGGCGCGTCCTATTGGCCCTCCAGAATGCTGGCCGATAGCCTGAACACTGCCTGTTAGGACATCGCAGGAGCAGAGACCTGCTTCTGGAATCGCCCAAAGCCTGCCCCCAGCCACAAGTGGGTGTAGAAGATCAGACCCCAGACGGTGCCGAGGCTGGTCGCCAGGCGCTCAAAGAGGCCAGCGATCTCGCTGTGCTGCCCGCTCAAGGCGCCGAAGATAGAGATGAGAACGATGGTCATGATCCCGGTGATGAGCGAGTAGGTGGCCCAGCCACGCCAACCAGGTTCCCTGGTGAAGCGCCGCGCCAGGATGAAGAAGCCGACCGCGATAGCCGTAATGGATACAAAAGCGAAGATTTGGTGGATCGCTGCGTGAAGGGTGGGCGTTGAGGGGATCGCTCCTCCCGGCGGGTAGCCAGGGACCGGGTCTTGGGAGAAAAATCCATCAAGGATCAGAGCCAGTCCCTCCAGACCGCGCAGGATGGGATACCACGTCGCGCCCACACCACCTTTGAGGAGCTTGCGCGAGGCGACGGCTACCCAGATCGTAATCGCGCCAAAGACCACAAAATTGACCTGCTGGACCCATCCTCCCGGCCCCAGGCTGAGCGCGCTGATCGCTTGCTGCCAGGCACTATAGCCAGGGCGGGTAGCCCCCTCGATCAGATAGATCATCGTAAACAGCACGGATGCGAGCGTCCCGCACGTCAGCCACAACAGCAGCGGGGTGGGAACTGGGCTGGTCGCCTGCCGGGAAGCCGTCTCGTTTTGAATACGGGCCATGATTACTTGCTCCTGTTCTGCGATTTGAAATACGCTGTTACCGTTCTGCCGCCTTCCACAGCGGAAGGCCCCTTGTCTTTGCCCAAAGGATACCTGGAAGCGCGCGTAAACGCATCCGCCTGGAGACGGGAGGACATAGGACTCCAGGCGTATTTGTTGGAAAGGGAAGGGTAGATTACCGCACATCGAAGCATGGATGGGAATAGAGAGAAAAAGGAGCAGCGCAATGGAAGAGCAGATACTTGAACTGATCCGTCACAGCGGCCTCCCACGTATTGCTGACGAGATCACCCATCTGCTGATGTCCTCCATCCGCATGCGCCTGCATACGGTGCAGGAGGAAACGCTTGCCATCGGCGCCTCAAAAGTTGGTGGCCTGCCCGACCTGCCACCAGAGACGCCCTGGCCGGAATGGAAGGGCACGCCGCTCTCTTTTATCGCGCAAATACGCCTCTCTGATATTGCAACCTATGACCGGGAAGGCGTACTGCCCCACACGGGTATGCTTTCTTTCTTCTGCGTCGATGAGGGGCAGCTATGGACGTATGACCCAGGAACAAACAGAGGAGGATACGTACTCTACGAGCAAAGCGATCCCTCGCGGCTCTTGAGAAGGCCCACGCCAGCATCCTTGCCAGCCAGCAGTCGATTTACCCCGTGCGCTATCGATTTTTCGCTTGAACTCACCTTGCCCGCATTTGAATCACCCTCCATCAAGCGCCTGGGTCTGTATTGGGAGGCTATGTACGGCGACCAGGCAATCCCACAAGTGCGAGAAGAAGGCGAGCGGTATATCGAATTAAGTCGGAAGTTAGAGCAACTATACGGTAATACCCTCAGGGTCCACCGGCTTCTTGGGCACCCTGACCCCATCCAAGTTACTGATATGCCAGATGATGAGCGGCTTCTGCTCCAGATTGATAGCGATGGTGCGCCTGGCATGGATTGGGGAGACACAGGCAGGCTTTATTATTTGATTCCACGCCAGGCATTGGCCGCCAGGAATTTTGAGCAGGTATGGCTGGATGTGCAATGCACCTAGCTCCATCGCTCCAGCAGCGGGGGCAGTTCGGCCAGGCGGGTGATAACGGCATCGGGGGCGATAGGAGTGGCGGAGGGGTCTTCCTGGCGGAATTGATGGGTGAGTATCCCGCGCATGCCGAGGGACTGCGGCCCCTGGACGTCTTCGCGCAGGCGATCTCCGACAAAGACGGCTGCCTCTGGCGCCACGCCCAGGCGATCCAGCACGCGCTGATAGATGGAGGGGTGCGGCTTGCGTAGGCCAAGTTCACAGGAGAAGATGGCCTCATCGACGAGCGGCAACAGGCCATAGCGCTGCGGATGCAGCCTGACGATGCTGGGCAGCGTGCAGTAGTTGGAGACCAGCCCCAGCTTCAACCCACGCGCCCGCAAGGCAGCGGCGACCTCTTCCACCTCCGGCGCCCGTTCCTGCAAGGCATAGCCCACCTCTTCTTCGGTCAGGATAATCTCTTCGAGCAGTTGGTCATCAACCAGAATGTCCAGCGCCTCCAGGCTGCTGCGGAAGAGCGCGCCGGCGTCCAGTTCTTCCAGGCGCTGCTCCTCATAGGAGCGGTTGAGGATCTGCCAGAAGCGCGCGCTGACGCCTTCGAGCAGCAGATGCGCCGCCGGCACCGAGACGGTGCCATTCAGCAATACCGTCTTGCCCGCCGCCACCAGTTTGGCGCGAATGGCCTCATAGCCCTTGAGCAGCGCGTCCTCCACCGGCCCGAAATGGGCCAGCGTATCGGAGTAATCAAACAAGACGGCCTGAAGCGGCGGGAAAGCGCGCTGCGCCATAGAACATCGTCCTTTGCTTTACAG
>CAZFWN010000174.1:0-11480 GCA_964522745.1 uncultured Ktedonobacterales bacterium | reverse complement strand
TCGGCGCTCTGCGCGCTGGCGCCCACTATTGAGTTTCTGATCGTGATGCGCGTTTTGCAGGGCATGCTGGGCGCGCCGATGGTGCCGCTGGCGATGAATATCTTGCTGCGCAAAGATGACTCGGCGCGCCAGATGCCTGTTGCCGCCGGTATTGTCCTCTTCCTGGCCCCGGCCATCGGTCCCACCGTTGGCGGCCTGCTGATCCGCGCCTGGGGCTGGCCCCTGATCTTCCTGGTGAACGTGCCCTTTGGGCTGCTTGGCGCGCTGGGCACGCTGCGCATCCCCAGGCAGCTTGCTGAAAGCGGCAACCCCAACGTGCGCTTCGACCCTGCCGGCATGCTGCTGCTGGCCGGAGGAATGGTGCTGGCGCTGTATGGGGCTACGCAGGGGCCGCAGTCTGGCTGGGGATCGGTCCAGTCCTGGCCCTATCTGGCGAGCGGGGTGGTATTGCTTGCCGTCTATATCCTCTGGGCGCTGCTGCGCAAACATCCTGCCGTAGACCTCAAGCTGCTGCGCCATCCGCAGCCGGCGCTGGCCGTTGCCCTCTGCACACTGGCCGGCGTCGTCATGTTCTCGATGCTCTTTCTTATCCCTATCTTCATGGAAGATTTGCAGCGCACCTCGGCGCTCACCGCCGGGCTGGCGCTGCTGCCACAGGGATTGGTCACCGGCGCGGGCGCGGTGCTGGGCGACAAACTGGCGCCGCGCTGGGGGATGCGCGCCAGTGCCGCGCTGGGCATGCTGATCTTGACGCTCTGCACGGCGCTGCTCCTGCTGGTCGGCATCAGCACGCCAGCCTGGGTCACGGCGCTGATCTTGAGTGGGCGCGGCCTGGCAATCGGGCTGACCATCCAGCCGCTGCTGTTGAGCATGATCGGCGGCCTCTCGACAGAGGAAGTGCCGGACGGCAACACGCTCTTCAATGTGGCCGAGCGCCTTGGTGGCTCCATCGGCATCTCACTGCTGGCGACCTTCTTTGCCGCCCGCGAGACGACCCAGATCAGCAGTGTCCTCCAGGCGCTGGGGCTGCATCTCAGCGGTGGGCAAAGCGGCGCGTCGCTCCCCGCGAATCTGCCCGCATTCCTGCAAAGCCGGCTGGCCGATGCCGCCATCAACGGCTTTCACGATACCATCTGGCTGCTGGTCGCCCTCTCCGCTCTCGGCCTGCTCGCCTCGCTGCTGCTGCGCAAAAAGCCGGCTCCGGCCCTAGAGCAAACTGCAAGCGAAGAGGTGCTGGTCGCCTGAGCATCCCTGCCTGTACCGCCGGCATCTTGCCGGCCCGTCCAGTTGGCATGCTGGGATAGTCTCTCCACAAGCGAGCATTTGACTGGAGGGTCGGCAAAGCAGCGTGGGAACTGGTACGAGCCGGATGGAAGCCGGCTCTACGGCAAGAGGGCATCCAGCACGGCATCCCAGACCAGCAGGGAACATGCCGCGCCATACGTCTGCACCATCAGCCCATCCAGCCAACTCAGCCGGCTGAAGGCCAGCATCAGCAGCTTCTGCCGTCCTTCGCCACCCAGGACGTCAGCGCGGGTTTCGACAAGCTCCATCGCCCACTCGACCAGATGACACAGCGCGGCCAGGACGGGGCCGCCCTGAGCGCGGTCTGCCGGCAGCGGCACGCTGGGCCGGTCCGAGCGCGCCCAGGTAGGCAGGGTGCTCCCTTTGCGCGTCAGCAATCGGGCATGGGCAGCGCGATTCAAGCCGTCGCAGAGCGCCTGGCGGACCTCGGCGCGCATGTCGGCAATCCACTGCGTCTGCAAGGCGGTGTCATCAGGCGCCTCCAGATCGGGCCAGGCGAAGCACGGCAGCGGGTGGTGGTGGGGCATCGGGTTCGAGGACATCGTGTTGGTCATGGGAAGAGCGCTCCTTTCGTGTGTGGCAACAATGCCCGAACACGAAGCGGCCACCCCTCGGAAGTGCTGGCACCGCCGCCTGTACCGCCGGCATCCCTGCCGGCCAACTGGACGCGCCGGCAAGGATGCCGGCGGTACAAGCAATGGAACCAACCAACGACGGGCGGGCGCCAGGCGCTTTCCGCGCTGGCTGCCCGCCCGTCTAAGAGGTGGCCGCTGAGGAGCATTGGAATCCCATAGGATACAATGCCCTCAGCCCCATCTCCTGAGACTTCAGGGCTTGGGGTGATCGGCGCGGTCAGCGTTATGACACTGGCCGTGCCGCAGTAAACCGTTTCGGTTCTGGCTATTCGATTGTAGTCTGATTGTACCCGATGCAGGCAAGAGTCGTCAAGGGGGAGACTCCCTGATAGGAAAAATGGGGGCGGCCATACGGACGGTTGTGTGGTACGCTGATAGCAGCAGAGTTCTTTGATTGTTTTGCCACAACAGGAGGCAGACAGATGGCGTATCAGGAAGCGCTCCCCATTGGCTGGGTAATTGACACCGCTACTCCCCCGGAGAAGATTGGCCCAACTGCCGCGCTCGCTGAAGAATTGGGCTATGCTGAAATCCTGGTTGCCGAAGATTATTTCTGCGGCGGTGGCTTCTCGGTGGCGCTGGCCGCCCTCAATGCCACTAAACGGGTTCCCGTCGGCCTGGGCATTGTCTCGGCGCTCTCGCGCCACCCTGCGGTGCTGGCGATGGAGATCGCCACCGTTTCCCGGCTCTTTCCAGGGCGCTTTCGCCCTGGCATCAGCCTGGGTCTGCCGATGTGGGTGCGTCAGATGGGCTATGACCCGGCGGCGCCGGCCAGTGTGGTGCGCGAGTGTGTCACCAGCGTGCGCGCCCTGCTTTCTGGCGAGGAACTGACTGCCACCGGGCAGTATTTCTCATCCTCGGCGATCAAACTCGCGCATCCGCCACAGGAAGACGTGCCGCTCTATCTTGGTGTGTCTGGTCCCAAACTGCTGCGCGTTTCCGGCAAATATGCCGAGGGAACCTTGATTAACCTCACGGCGACGCCGGCGTTTGTGACCTGGGCACGCGAGCAAGTTGCCCTTGGAATGAAGAGCGCCGGGCGCACCAACACCCATCGCTTCCCAGTGATCGCCCTCTATTCGGTGGACCGCGATGGCGCGAAGGCGAAGGAAGCCACTCGCGGCTTTTTATCATCCGTCCTCGCGGCGCTGGGGCCGACGGCCATCACCACATTCTACGGGATCAGCGATCAACTGGCCGATATGATCGCGCGTGGTGGTGCGGATGTCGTTGCCCGCGAGATGCCCCCGGCATGGATCGAGGATATGACCATTTCTGGAACGCCGGAGGAATGTGCCGCCAAGATGCGCGCCTATCTAGCGGCTGGCGCCGACGCGCTGCTGCTCTTTCCGCTGGGGCCTGAGGAGATGGCGCGCTTCACCGCCGCCGAGGTGTTCCCTCTGCTTCAGGCGTAGCTGAGCAGCCCTGACCCATACACAAAAAGCTGACTACCGCTCGTTCTTATTAAGGATGAGCGGTAATCAGGCGATTTGATGAGCAGGAGGTGCGCTGATGACAGACGCGCTGCGGATGCTGGCGCTGGGCGATTCGATTGTATGGGGTCAGGGATTGCTCCCTGAACAAAAGTTTTCCAG
Source organism: uncultured Ktedonobacterales bacterium (assembly GCA_964522745.1). Classification (GTDB taxonomy): domain Bacteria; phylum Chloroflexota; class Ktedonobacteria; order Ktedonobacterales; family DATBGS01; genus DATBHW01. Next base: position 7,945 of record CAZFWN010000174.1, on the reverse strand, counting down.
ACTGGTGCAAGCCTGGCTCAAGCTGCGCCTGGGCCGGGACGTGCTGCCCCCGCTGAGCTTCGCCCATTCGGGGGCGCGCATCACCCCTGATGCAGCGGGTGATGCCGAGCCTCCGCTGGATGGCGAAATCCCCCACACCTTTCCCTCCATCACCAAACAGGTCTCCCTGGCCGTTGATGCGCTGCACAGGCAAGCACTGGCGCCGGCAGACATTGATCTGATCCTGGTGGATGGTGGCACCTGCGACCTGGGCATCTCGAAGCTGGCCGAACCCTGGCGCAGCACCCTGGAGATCGCCACCGGCGGGCAGCATGCCGGCGAGTTGATGATGGGGCTGCTGCGGCTGCTGCTGGCAACGTTCCCCAACGCCCGGATCGTCGTCAGCGGCTACTATCCCGTCATCAGCACCCTCAGCGGCGCAAATGGGATCAAGGCGCTGCTCGCCACCTATGGCCTGCTGGCAGCGGTGGGCGACATCGCCTTTGATCTGGTGCGGCACAAACTAGCCCAGATCTCAACGGTCTGGGCGGATAGCTCCACCCAGGCACTGCGCCGAGCGGTGCTGAAGATCAACAGCGAGCAGGCCAGCGCCGGCCTGCCGCAGCGCGCCGTCTTCGCGCCAATCACCTTCAGCCCGGATAACTGCCTGGAAGGGGCGCATACCCTGCTCTGGCAGACCGGGCAAGACGACCCGCAGTATGCCCACCGGGTAGCCGTTTGCCCGCCCAGCATGCCTCTACTCGACAAACTGGAATGCGACCTGGGTTCGCTGGCCCATCCCAACATCCAGGGCGCCCAGACCTATGCCAGCGCCATTGTGGCCGTGCTGGACCCCTGGATCGAAGCGGGCCTATGGAGTGGCGGGCCAGCCGCCGCCCCTGCGCCGGTCATACCCCCGCATCGCAGCATGACGATCTCGCTTGTGCCGCCACCCGCTCCCCAGCCAGGGGAGTATGTGACCCTCGCCGTCAGCGTCCACGCAGAGGACAGCCAGACCGGCCAGCCTGTCGCCGGCACCGCCGAGATTCAGAACCACGATGGCCCGGCTATCACCGTGCCCACCAATCAGCCATTCACCTATACCTTCCACCATCACGAGATCGACGTTCCCGGCAAAGGGCAAATGACGCTCTGGACCAGCATCCGCGTCACCGCCCCCGGCTACGAGCCGGCCTGGTATGAGTGGGAGGAATAGGTCCTATCTGCTTGACATAGGGGCACTGAGGGCGTATCCTAGTGCGCGAGGATGGACCGGCTGGTTCCACCCATCTTAATCGGAGGAAATAGAGAAGATGCTCACGAAGACCAACGGGATGATTGGCGCGCTCCTCGGCATTATCGTTGCTATCGCGGGGGTGGTGGTCTACCTGACCACCGTCCACCATAAAACCGCCCTGGGGCTGCTGGTTATTGGGGTACTCCTCCTGGCCGCTGGTGGCTACGTCTATATGACCAAGGGCAAAGCAGCAGGAGCGAGGTAGGCGAGGGATACTTCTATCGAATCTCCTCTGGAGTGACGATAGCAAGCCCTTACAAAAAGAGCGGAACCAGCAGCAAATTGCTGCTGGTTCCGCTCTCTTCTCTAGAAGCGCGCTCTTACGGCGCCAGTGTCCAGGTCAGGCCGCTGACGCTGGCGGCGTTATCGACCTGATGAGGCGCGCTGCCATCGAGGTTGACCACCTCGACGCCCTTCGCATCGGCAATCGCCACGCGCAGGCCAGTGGGCGACCAACTCACGGCTTTGGCCGCGCCGATCCCGGCGACCTTCGTGATCTTGCCGCCGGCGACCACATCGAAGACCTGCCCATTGGAGACATAGAGTACCTGCCGGGCGTCTGGCGACCAGACCGGCAGCGGCGTCACGGAGACGTTCGCCGCAACCTTGCGCTGGCCCAGCAAGGAGGTCCAGGTCCAGAGCGTGCCACTCGTGGCGCCATCATCGCCCGTGATATACAGCGCCCCGGAGGCATCCGGCGCCCAATGGACAGCAATCATATGCCCGGAAGCCAGGTCCACCGACGGCGAACCATCGGCATGGATCGAGCGCAGCCCGACGCCCACCTGCCCCACCAGCCACGAGCCAACGCCACCGGCCAGCGGGCTATAGTCCACCGCGCTAAAGGTCGCGTCGCCGGAGGCCAGCCGCAGCAGGTGTGGCATCTGGTTCAGGCGATAGGACCACAGGCCAGACACCAGCGTGGCATTGGGCGCGCCCGCGCTCCAGGTGACCGTCGGACTGAACGTGTCAGCAGTCCAGAACAGCCCGCGCACCACATCGCCGGCGCTGCCCTGCGGAGACGCCTGCGACACCAGCATTTGTGGCTTGCTGCCATCAAAGGCATAGTTCCAAATGCTTTCAGTGCCGTTCTGCGAAACCACATAGGCCAGGTTCAGGCCGTCCGATGCCCAGGAGGGCAGAAGAGGCAGCACGCCGGCACGGGTGGGGCCGCTCACCGCGCGCGCCGCCGAGCCATCGGCATTGACCAGCCAGAGCGCCGCGCCCGTGCCATCAGGATCGGCCACAAAGGCGATCTGGCGCGCATCTGGCGCCCAGGCCAGCCCGGCCAGGATGGCCTGCCCCTCGGCGCTCTGCCAGAAGGTCGGCAGATTGGCGCCCGCCGGGGCCACGCGCCCAACCAGCAGATCATTGCTATCATCCGTCTGGATGAAATGCAGCGTGCCAGTCTTCAAGTCGATATAGGCCACGTGATGTGTGCGGTCTGGCCCGACAGCCGGAGCCACCGCCCAACCAGGCGCGACCTGCACCCCTGTCCCCGTCAGCGGCGAGCGTGTTTGCGCGCCTGCATCTGACGCGCTCCACAGTCGGCCATCATGCAAATAGACCACCCGATTGCCAGCCGGCAGCGGACCCTTCACCGGGTCAGCCAGGCCGAAATCGGGGGCGGTCTTCGTCACGGATGGTTGTGTCTGAAGCACATTTTTTATCATCAGTGCCGAGCCGAGAAGCAGAACCAGGACCGCCGCCGCCACCGCCATCCGCAAAGCCATCCGCTGCCAATCGATCCGCCGGGGCGCGCCTTGCGCCGTGTGGGCCGAGCGCTGATGGCCGTTGCCATTCCTGCTCGCCTGCCCGTTGGTGCGCAGCACGACTAGATGCGGAAAAGTGCCGCTGGCGCTGTTCTGGTCATCAACCGGGGAAGAGGGGGAACGCCCATTGGAATGAGACGTTTCCGCCGTCGAGGTCGCCTGCGGGCGAAGCGCCCGCGCAATCTCCTGAAATTCAGGGGACGAGAAAATGCGATCATGTAAAGCCGCCGAGGGTTCAACCCTGGGCAACTCGAATACCAGCCGGTCAAGATCAAGATCAGCGCGACAAGATGGGCAGTGGTCCAGATGGGTCTGCACCTCTGCTCGGGTGGAGGGCAGTAGCTCGTCGCGCAGGTACGCGCTGAGCATTGCTCCAGCCCGATCACAGTTCATCTCACAGCTCCTCCCTGCTCCAGCGCCCGGAAGTGTTCACGGAACGACTGCCGCGCGCGAGAGAGGTACATCTTTACGCCGCTCTCTGCTATACTCAGCGTTTGGGCGATCTCCCCGTAGGAAAACCCCTCCTGCGTATAGAGCAGGAGCGCGGCGCGATACTGAGGCGGCATGCGCTTGAGTGCGCCGCGCACCAGTTCCGTCGTCCCAATAGTCTCTTGCGGGTCGGCGCTCTCAACGTCGGCGGGTTCGTGATCCAGGTCTTGCCAGGGCAGCCATGCGATCAACTTCCGTCGGCGCAGCGCATCGTAGGCCGTATTGGTAGCGATGCGATAGAGCCAGGCAGATAACTTCAGGTTGGCATCCATCTTGGGCAGCGCCTTAAACGCCTTCAAGAAAGTGTCTTGTGTAAGGTCGTCCGCCTGCTCCCGATTCCCGACCAGATGATAGATATAGTTGTAGATCGGCGTTTTAAATTCTTCGTAGATACGCTCGAAGGACCATGTGGTCTCCGATTCCACCCTGGCCATACGACTGCGCCCCTTCAGAAAGATAGCTAGATAAGAGCAATACGACTCCGCTCAGGCTATCAGCAGGCGCGCAGGCACGCTGCGCCAGTCCTTCTGATAGTGAGACGGACAACATAGAAGTGGGTAACATTGCGCCATACTACCTGGCGCTTCATAAAAACTATCTGACGGGGCAAATGGTAGCATAAGTCTGAGCAGTAGCAAAGAAAAAGGCTGGTCCGTAGGAAGAAAGTCCCTACAAAAATGTCAAGCCCCAAATCCTTGCGCCGTTTTGCCCCGCTTGTGTTTTCATCGGCTGTGTGAGAAGATAGGCTTGATACAGGCTCAGGAGCAGATAGGCGAAGGACCAACACTGAGCAAGCCCCCAGATGTTTAGACACATGAGTTTATGAAGACACAGACCTTCCAAACCCTCTGGTGGGAGACAGAGCCGGCCTCCGGGCGCGGCGTGCTGAAGCTGATCGATCAGTCGCACCTGCCGGATGAAGTGAATATCCTGAGTTGCCATGATGAGCGCGAGGTGGCCGACGCGATCTCGACGCTCAAGGTGCGCGGCGCGCCGGCCATCGGTGTGGCCGCCGGCTACGGCCTGGCACTGGGGCTGCTCACGACAGCGCCGGCACTTCTGGAAAACGCGGAAAGCGCGCTGGCGCGGGTCGATGCCGTTGCCGATCTGCTGCGCCGCACGCGCCCGACGGCGGTAAATCTGCCCTGGGCGCTGGGGCGTTTGCAACAGACGGCACGCTCGGCGCTGGCCGAGGGTGTGGCGCCGGTTGATCTGCCGGAGCGGCTGTTGGCCGAAGCGCGCGCGATTGCCAGAGAGGACGCCGAGGCGTGCCAGCGCATGGGCGAATATGGCGCCGCGCTGATTGCCGATGGCGATACGCTGCTGACGCACTGCAACGCGGGCGCGCTGGCAACCTCCGGGCGCGGCTCAGGACTGGCGCCCATCAGTGTGGCGCACGAGCAGGGCAAGCGCGTGCATGTCTTTGTCGATGAAACCCGGCCCGTTTTGCAGGGCGCCCGGCTGACCGCCTGGGAATTGCAGCAGCAGGCTATCCCGATGACGCTGATTACTGATACAATGGCAGCGCACTTTATGCGCGCCGCCGGCATCAAGGCCGTTTTTGTCGGCGCTGACCGCATCGCGGCCAACGGCGACGTGGCGAATAAAATTGGCACCTATGGCCTGGCGATTCTGGCGCGCGAGCATGGCATTCCTTTCTATGTGGTAGCGCCGCGCTCAACCGTTGATCTCTCGCTGCGTTCTGGAGAAGAGATCGTCATTGAGCAGCGCTCCCCCGATGAGGTGACGCATCTGCGCGGCACGCGCATCGCTCCTGCCGGCGTGGGCGTTGCCAACCCGGCCTTTGATGTGACACCGCATCGCTATATTAGCGCGATTATCACCGATGGCGGCATTGCCCGGCCTCCCTTCGAGGAGGGGCTGGCTGGCATCTGCTCGTAAAGCATGCACCTATCTTGACCTGGCGAGGCGGAGCAACGATGGAACCCGAACTCCAAGAAGCAATTAGACACTACGTAGAAGAGATGCTTGGTACAGAGGGGCTGATCTACGCCAGCAAAGTCGTTGCCAACTGCAAGATGCTGGCGGTAGACCAGGAAGAGGCCGATGCAGACGCGCTGGTGATGGCCGCCTATCTGCACGACATCTCCACCGGCGTCTACGGCAAGCAGGAGCATAACAAACGCTCGGCGGAGATGGCTGCCGCCTTCCTGGCCGAATGGGAGGTGCCCCCTGAGCAGGTGGATCGCGTGCGCAGAGCAATCCTGGTGCATAGCTTCGCCGCCACATCAGCCGAGCGCGAGCGCGTGCCCATCGAGGGCCAGATTCTCTACGATGCCGATAAGATTGGCCGGCTGGGCGGCCTGGCCGTCATCACCGCGCTGATCGAACTCGGCGCGAAATATCCTGAGCGCAGCTTTTCCGATGAGGCGCTCTCCGTCGTCCTGCATCATATCGAAGAGCGCTATGTCGAGTTGTTCCAGTCGCTCTACACCGACGCTGCCAAAGAGTTGTGCCGCGAGAAATTCGGGCGCACGCTGGCCTTCCTGGATGGTGTGCTGGAGCAGTTGACAGGGAGTTCCGAAGTCTAAAATAGAGAGGCGATTGGATGCGCGCCGGGCGCGCATCCAATCGCCCATCTGGAAATAAGCATATTTAAGGAGCGGATACGAACGTATGGCAATAACGGTAGTTGGTTCGATTGGCATTGATCTCGTGGAGACGCCCTTTGGCCGGGCAGAAGATGTGCTGGGGGGCGCGGCCTCGCATTTTTGCGCCGCCGCCTCGTTTTACGACTCGATGAACATGGTGGGCATCGTCGGCACCGACTTCCCTCAGGAGTATCTGGATTACTTCAAGAGCCGGGGCGCCGACATCAGCGGCATTCAGATCGTTGAGGGCCGGACGTTCCGCTGGGGCGGGCGCTACCACCTGGATATGAACACCCGCGACACGCTGTACACCGAACTCGGCGTCTTCGCCGACTTCCACCCAATCGTGCCGGAGAGCTACCGCAGCGCCCCCATTGTCTTCCTCGCCAATATCCATCCCTCGCTGCAACGCGAAGTGTTGGAGCAAGCCACCGGCGCAAAGCTGACAGTGCTGGATAGCATGAACTTCTGGATTAGCAGCACCCGCAAGGAACTGGACGAGGTCATCGGCAAAGTTGATGTGCTGCTAATGTCGGAGGAAGAGGCGCGCCAGTATGCCGGCGTGCCGGGGCTGGTCACCGCCGCGCATAAGATTTTGACGCTCGGCCCGCGCATGCTCGTCATCAAGCAAGGCTCGTATGGCGCGCTGCTTTTTAGCCAGGATGGTGGCTTCTTCGCCGCGCCAGCCTATCCGCTGGAGGATGTGCGCGACCCCACCGGCGCGGGCGACGCCTTTGCCGGCGGCTTCATCGGCTCTCTGGCGCGGGCAGAGCAGCGCGGCGACCTGACCATCGCCGACTTCAAGCGCGCCCTGGTGCATGGCAACATCATGGGGTCGTTCCACTGCGAAGACTTCAGCCTGAACCGGCTCAAGACACTCAGCCAGGACGACATCGCGGCGCGCTACCGCGAGTTTCTGAACTTCACCCACTTTGACCCGGATTGGGTGAACGGAAAGTAGCGCTGGCGGCTAAAGCCGATGGATGCAAGGAAATGACGGCAACCGCAAGCCCCAGGTATCTGGTGCGCTACACCAGCGATAAAGCGGAGATCGCGGCCTTTCTGAACCGTGACCGCCTCTACGCCGGATACGCCCTGTGCGATCTGGATGAGGCGTATTTCGACTCGTGCCACTGGTTTCTGACCACCGATGCTCAGGGCGAGGTACGGGGGCTGGCGATGGAATTTGGGCGGCTGGAGCCAACGGTACTCTTCCTGATGGGCGAGCCGGAGGCCGTGCGCGCTCCCCTGGAGCGGGCGCTGACGCCGGCGTTTGCGCAGATCACCGCGCGGCCAGAGCAGCTTGAGAGCCTGAGCAAGCGCTACCGCCTGCGCCATGTGCGCGATATGATACGCATGGTCGTGCGCAAGGACGAGTTTCGCCCGGCCAGCCAGCAGGACCAGGCCGAGCGGCTGACGACGCGCGACCTGCCCGAACTCAATCGCATCTATCGCCTGGCGGCTGCCGGCGCGTTTGCGCCCTATCAGATGGAGACGGGCATCTTCTATGGCCTCAAGGTCAACGGGCGGCTGGTCTCGACTGCCGGGACGCATGTGATTTCAGCGGCGCAGCGCATCGTGGCCGTCGGCAACGTCTTCACGCATCCCCATTTTCGCGGGCATGGCTACGCGCAAGCCGTCACCGGCGCCGTCACCGCCGAGGCGCTGCGCGGCTTTGGCCCGGACACGCCCGGCGAGCCAGAGGCCATCGCCATCCTGAACGTGCGCGCCGACAACACGCCCGCCGTCGCTGCCTATAGGAAACTTGGCTACCACGACGCGCTGCACTTCATCGA
>CAZFWN010000173.1:1521-11598 GCA_964522745.1 uncultured Ktedonobacterales bacterium | reverse complement strand
ATGCACTTTCAGACCTGGCAGGACAAGGCCGGCGCGGCAGTAACGCCGGGTGGGACGATCCCAGTGCCTCTGACCGACGGCACGTTGACGTTTCCAGACCTCACTCCCCCTGTCACTCCGGGAGATGAATTCACGCCCAACCTGATTATGCCTGAGCCAACCGTCTTCCTCGACCGAAAATTCCCGATTGTTTCGATCATTCGCCCGACCAACACGGTGGGGGCGGCACAGGGCGCGGTCGAGGCATTTACCGCCGACGGGCTGTTCATCGACCCGAAGACTGGAAAAAATTCTCCCATCGTAGCCTTCCTGACCAACTTAGCGAAAAATGCCGACGCGGCAACGCGCGGTGGTGCATAGGAGGGAAAGAAAAAGCATCTTCTGAAGTATCAAAAACACTGCTTCTCATCTCTGGCGAACTATACAATGAAAAACCTCTAGACAAAAGCGTTAGTTTGATAGAAATGCACAACACGCCCGTTTTTATACGGGCGTGTTGTGTTATGATTGCGGCCTATTTCCCCAATCGCTCGCCAGCATGGCATAGACGACCAGATCGACAAAGCGATCAGTGAGCCACTCGGCCTGGCGCAGCACGCCCTCTTGTGTGAAGCCCAGCCGTTCGGGGATGGCCCGGCTCCTGGTATTGCTCGATGCGCAGAGAATTTCTGCCCGGTTCAGGCGAAGTTCATCAAACGCATGGCTCACCAGCGCCCGGCAGGCGCGCGTCATCAGGCCGTGCCCCTGAAACGGCTCGCCCAGCCAGTAGCCAAACTCGGCCTTGCTGTCCTGCCAGTCGATATAGTTGTAGCCGATGACCCCGGCCAGCGCGCCCTGATACCAGATGCCCACCGAGAAGCCCCGGTTGTCGGCAAACTGTTGCAGCGCGTTGCGAATAAACGTCCGGCTATCGCTGACCGTCCGGGTCGTATCAACCCAGGTGAGCCAGCGGCGTAGATGCTCCCGATTCTGTTCAACCAGATCAAACACCTGCTCGGCGTGATGCAGTTCCAGCAGACGCAGCTCTGCGTCTGCCCCCAGCGCATAGCGAAACATCGGTGTACTCCCAGAGGATTAGTGCCTGCAACGCTCCCAAAAGTATATCATCCCAGGTGAGCTTCCCTGGCTGGTGTGATGGAGCCAATTTAGAGGCGTTTGGGTAGATCAATTGACAACGGACGCTTTCATCGTTACAATGAGCGACCAGAAATACAAGCGTGCGGATGTTCGATAGCAGGCTATGCTCCTTTCTTGGAGGAACCTAAGATGCAAAGGATTCTCAGGGCACACATCCAGGTTTTCCAGCGCGTATTCGGTCCTCTGGTCTTGATGGCTCTACTCCTCACCGGCTGCACTGTAGACGCCAACAGCGTACCACGTCTTGCCCTCGATCAAACCTTTATCTGGCCTCTCACCCACGCGACCAGCTACAATGATCTCATCGTTGATCCTCCCAACACCCCAGATGTCTACTCTGCTGGCGTGGTCAACCTCATTTTTGGTCATCTGGTGACCACTGACCACGACCTCAACGTCATTCCTGATATGGCTACCTCCTGGCAGATCAGCCCTGATGCAACGCAATACACCTTCCATCTGAAGGCTGATCTTCATTTTAGCGATGGGACTCCCCTGACCGCTCAGGATTTTGCCTACAGCATTGACCGCGCGCTTGATCCTCAGGTCTGCGTGCCCTTCGCTGGTCCTGGCTGTCACCCACGCACCATCAGCCTGCTTGATATGGTGGGTGCTGCTGATCGGGCCGCCGGGCGCATTCCCACCGATATTGGCGTGGGTATTTTCGTCCCCGACGCCCGAACCCTGCTCATCAAATTAGCGCATCCAGCCGCCCACTTCCTGGAGGCGATGACCACGTATGCCGTGTCTCCAGTGGAGCGCGCGCTGCTGGAGAAATATGGCACCGATCATCATCAGCACACTGATTGGACCTACCACCTCAATCAAGGGGGATGCAGCGGCCCCTTTATCATCCAATCCTACGGCGATGGCAAGACCCTCACTTTTACTCCAAACCCCTACTGGGATGGACCTAAACTCACCCTCAAAAGGGTCATTCGTCCCCTGGTCTATGATGTCACTGATGCCTACGCCGGCTATCGGCAAGGAAAGTATGATTACGCGGATGTCCCCACCCAGGAATACCTGGCAGCGCGAGATCAGGATGACTTCCACGAAATAGGACTGCTCTCAGAGCAACTCCTGGGCATCAATCAGCTTTCCTCGCCGTTCAATAACTTGCAGGTGCGCCTGGCGTTTGCCCTGGCGCTCAACAAACAGTTGCTCGTTGATCGCGTGCTGAATGGCGCGTCGCTTCCAACCAATCATATCGTCCCTCAGGGGGAGCCAGGCTTTTACGAAGCCTTGACGGCCCCAGGAGGTACTACTCGCAGCGTAACAGGCGATGCTGAGCAGGCGCAAGCGCTGATCAAAGGTTATTTTGCGCAATGCGGGTGTTCATCATTGACGGTCACGCTCACCTATCCTGATGATGCTAAACGTGCCCCGGTGGCCCAGGCCATGATCGAGATGTGGCAAACGATCCTCAGCGGCGCGTGGGGAACCGTCACAGTGACCCCCCAGCCGGTCTCCTTTGCAACACTGGTCAACACCGACATTAATGCCACCGATGGTCACGCTGGCCCTTTGCAAATGTGGCTGATAGGACTCAGCGCTACCTTCCCCGATCCCTTTAGCTGGTTGAACAGCGTCTTTGCCCCGACGGCGTTCTTAAACTCGTTCAATTATCGTGATGACAATGCCCAACTCAACGCCTGGGCGCTCATGCAGCAGGCGGATGCTGCAACAGACCTGGACAAGCGCATGTCCCTCTATTCCCAGGCCGAGCAGCAGTTGGTGAATGCTGCCCTTGAGATTCCCTACGCCCAGGAGAAAGGCTTGTGGCGCGTCAAACCCTATATTCAAGGCTTCAATCCCACCGCATCGCTGGCGATCCCGATTCCCGAACTGGAGTGGGCCAATGTGAGCGTTCTCGCCCATTAACGTTGGCAGAGGTGGCCCCTTTTTTGCATGCTCCAGTGCCATAGCGCGCCGGCCTCGCCTGTAGCGCGGGCATGAAAAGAAAGGGACCACATCTGATGGCAAAACCAAACCGATTTTTGACCGACCTGCTCGGCGGATGGTATCCGCACAACTATATCGTCGCCGTGATCGATGACCGCGCAGAGGCCGAGCAAGCCGCCGAGGCGCTGAGCAGCGCCGGCTGGCCGGAGAACGATATCCGGCTCTTTGCCGGCCAAAAGATCGCTCCCCGGCTGGAGCAGATCGAGGAGCAGCGCAGCCTGCCCGAAAAGCTGGCTGCCGATGTGCGCCATTACGTTTCGGACGAGGGCGTCATGGCCGAAGATTATGAGGAGGATGCCCGGCTGGGCCACCAGATTCTCGCCATCTACACGCCTGACGATGCCAAAGTGGAGCAGGCGCGCGCGCTGCTGGCCGCCCATCACGCGCACTCTATCGAGCATTTCGGCACCTGGGTGATCACCGACCTGCCACAAGCGGATGGCACCACCCGCCAGGTTGGAGATTAGAGGATCAGCATGGCGTCGCCGAAGCTGAAGAAGCGGTAGCGCTGCTCGACGGCTTCTTGATAGGCGCGGCGGATCAGATCATGGCCGGCGAAGGCGCTCACCAGCATCAGCAGGCTGGAGCGCGGCAGATGGAAGTTGGTAATCAGCGCGTCCACCTGCTTGAAGCGATAGCCTGGCGTGATAAAGAGCGAGGTCTTGCCCTCATAGGGCGCGATGGGGCTGATCTCCGGCAGGCTCTCCAGCACCCGCACGCTGGTGGTGCCGACGGCGACGAGGCGCCCGCCGTCGGCGCGGGCGGCGTTCAGCTGCGCCGCCGTCGGCGCGTCCAGTTCGATAGCCTCGCTGTGCATCTTATGCTCGCTGGGGTCTTCTTCCTCAACGGGCCGGAAGGTATCCAGCCCGACGTGCAGCAGCACAAAGGCCGTGTCGATGCCCTGCTCGCGCAGGCGCGCCAGCAGTTCGGGCGTGAAGTGCAGCCCGGCGGTAGGCGCGGCGGCTGACCCCGGCTCGCGTGAGTAGACCGTCTGGTAGCGTTCGGGGTTTGCCAGCGGCGCATGGATATAGGGTGGCAGCGGGATGGAGCCGAGTCGCTCCAGCACGGCGTCTACCGGCTCGCCGGAGGCCGGCGGCGCAAAGCGCAGGATGCGCCCGCCCGACGGCGTGCGGGCAATGACGCTGGCCGTGAGCGTCGGCGCCTGGCCGCCGGGGGACGCGGCCTCAAAGCGCAGTTCCTGCCCCTCGCGGATGCGCCGGCCAGGGCGCACCAGCGCTTCCCAACAGTTTTCGCCCAGGTCTGGGCGGCGCGCCAGCAGCAGCGCCTCCACCGCGCCGCCGCTGCCGGGCTTGTGTCCCAGCAGCCGCGCCGGAATCACGCGGCTGCGGTTCGCCACCAACAGATCGCCGGGGCGCAGATAGTCGCCGATGTCCGAAAAGTGCCGGTGCGCCAGTTCGCCGCTGGCGCGATTGACCACCAGCAGGCGCGAGGCGTCGCGTGGCTCGATAGGGGTCTGGGCGATCAGTTCTGGGGGGAGATCATAATCAAAATCACTCGTGCGCATAGCACCTATTCTATCACGCGACACACCACTTGTAGCGCCGGCTTCCAGCCGGCCCGTCCCTGCTTGTAGCGCTGGCTTCCAGCCGGCGCGTCCCTGGTGGCGCTGCAAACAGACGGGCCACTCGCACGCGAGTGACCCGTCTTATCTCTTGCAAAGGTCTGGGCTACTTCACTTCGACCTTGCCGCCGGCCTCTTCGAGCTTGGCCTTCAGTTGGGCCGCCTCTTCCTTCGTGACGGCTTCCTTCACCGGCTTGGGCGCGCCATCGACCAGATCTTTGGCTTCCTTCAGGCCCAGGCTGGTGATCTCGCGGACGACCTTAATCACGTTGATCTTCTTCGCCGGGTCAATCGAGGCGAGGATCACGTTGAACTCGGTCTGCTCCTCCACCGGCGCAACTGGCTCAGCCGCGCCGCCACCAGAGACCGGGCCGGCAGCCACCGCTACCGGGGCCGCGCTGACGCCCCACTTGTCCTGGAGCGCCTTGGAGAGCTTTACCAGATCAAGCACGGTCAACTTTTCAATTTCAGCAATGATGTCATCAACAGCCATTGAAATACTCCTTCTCTCTCGAATCTCTGTTATGAACCCAGCGCCGAATGAATTCGGCGCTAAGGGCGCCTTTGGCGCCAAGAAGTCCCATAGGGACTTGCTGGCTGTAGGCCCATAGCGCCGATTTTAATCGGCGGCTGGCTGGGCCTGGTCCGCGCCGCCCATTTGATCGGCGCGAGACTGCAAAACATAGACAAGATCGCGGGCAATGCCGCTAAACAGATTGACCAGCGAGGCGACTGGCCCTTGCAGGCTGCCGACCAACTGCGCCTGAAGCTGGGCGCGCGGCGGCGTCTTTGCCAGCGCGTCTACTTGCGCCGGCGAGATCAGGCGGTTCTCCAGAATGCCACCCTTGATCACGATGATCTTCTGGGTGCGCGCGTAGTCGCTGACCAGCTTGGCGATAGTGATCTCATCCTCATAGCCTAGAGCTATGGTCGTCTGCCCGGCCAGGATAGGCGCCAGCCCTTGCACATTGGCGCGCTCGGCGGCGATGCGCAGCAGCGTGTTCTTGACCACCTGCAACTCCGCCTTGGACGCGCCCAGCTTGCGCCGAAAATCGGTGATCTCCGAAACCTTCATCCCCTGCGTCTGCATCAGGACGCCGCCCTTGCTGCGCTGGAGCTTGTCGGTCAGTTCATCGATCCATTCCGCTTTAGCCTGTGTTGGCATGTTCGGTGTTTCCTCCTTTCCAGAGCATCTGAGCCAGACAACAAAAAAGCCTTCGAGCGGCCCGCCGGCCCGGCTCGAAGACTCTGCGCTGCGCCTCTTCATCACCCACAACAGATGGGAAGAAGCGAGCATGCTGGCATGCGCCACATGGGGCACACCAACCGTCTCTCTTGCTGGCCTCGGCGGGCTGGAGCCTCGCGCTCCATTTAAGCGCTCTCATTCAAGAGCGCGCCTGCTGTCTCTGGCACACACGCGCCTTGCAGCGCGTATGCTTTCAATTGTGCCTATATCGTACCACGCCAGATGCGCGCTGTCAAGCAAAATTCCCCGGCATTCCTCTTGATAGATGTTATTGCAATATGTTATATATCGAATAACAAAACGCTATTCGAGCGCTCATCTACGAGCGAGAAAGTGAGCCAACTGGTGTTTCAGGGCAGAGAGCCTGGCGGGCTGGACCCGCTTGGTCCCGATGACAACCTGAGGAGGCTCAGGTTCTACAACGACATTCAGAGGAGAAACGCCTGGAGGAGTCCTGCGCCTGCCTTCCTGGTAGGGGTCGTGTTCATAGGGTTCGGAATCTGGATGCTGCTGAGCGCGCCAGCGTACCTCGGCTTCGCGCTCGTGTCCCTGGGCATTGGAGTGTTCTTTACCTTCGCCACCGGACTCATGCTCTGGGCAGATGCGCGCAGGCGCCAGACAAACAGGGATCGTTGAAATCAGCATGATCCAGCCAGTTTTCCAGATTTTCTAAAGCGGACCAGCGAACGTTCTTGCCAGTAGCGCCGGCTGGAAGCCAGCGCTACAAGCAACAGCCTCCGGTTTGTAGTGGAACCGCCGCCGCAGCCGGGCCTGTTCAGGCTACTGCTCCGCCCCTGGGCTGTTCTTGTGGAGGCCGGATCGCGCCTTTCCCCTGCGTTTCCCAATAGTGATAGAAGGCCAGAAAGGCGGCAAAGATCATCTGTGGGCTGACAAGGATGGCCCACAAGTGGACCACGAAGAAGAAGCCGATCCCGGCGATTAAAAGCAGCAGCGCGCCAGGAATCAGCGCCTTGAACAAGATCAGCACGGACCCCAGCAGCGCCAGCGCCACAAAGATCAGGCCGACAAACCCATGCGAGGAGCCAGGCGAAAGACCTACCAGGCTTTGAAAGCGTGTGGAGGTCGAGTAGATAATGTTGATGAACAGGGCTTCCAGGCCACCAATAATGCCCAGAATACACACTATCAGGCGGTAAACGATCTGCATCGTGCATCTCCTCTAGAAACGAACGTTGTGACAGACACAAGGTACGTTGGCTGTGCTGACGCGGCAAGTTATATGCCTCCAGCACCTCCGCCTTTCAGTGAGCGTGCCAGCGCTACAAATGGACAGGGGCCTCTCGCCACGAGCGAGAGACCCCTGCTCTTACGCTGCCGGCGTGATCAGCCGGGCATCTGGACGCCCAACTGCGCCAGGATGCCCATCACACCCCCGCCGGGCACCGGGTGGCCTTCGGACTTGGCAAACTTGCCGTCCCGGAAGGTGAAGACCTGCTTCTCCTCCGGCAAGGCAACCTTCTTGCCGGTAGCCGGGATGGGCGGCATGCCAGGCAGGGCCAGCGTGCCCGTGTGCGTGCCCGTAATGTGCTGGGTGATGACGACCTTGTCGGCGCCTTCTTCCGTGAGCGTCTCGTTAAACTTGAAGTCCGGGAACGCCGTGATCATCGCGTGCATAAAGCCCAGAAAGTCCTGCTTGCCCAGGGTTTGCGGAACCGCTCCGCTGAGGGTGAAATCCTCCGTGATCAGGCTGCTGACAGTCGCGTGATCGTTGGCCTCAAACGCGCGGATGCCCTTGCGCGCTACGTCGAGATTGTTCACGAGGAACCGCTCCTTTCAACTCAAGACCGCTGCTAACACAACAAATCAGGAAGAAGGGTTTCCACCAACCAGCGTACACCCGCCGTCAAGAGAGGACGTTTACACGTTTACACACAATTCGGCCTGTGCTACAATGGCGCAACTAGCCAGGTCTCGATCAGCGTTGATAGTTCCAGTGAGGGAGGGCCATATGGCAAGCAGTGTACAGGCGCCAGTGCAGGTGCAAGGGACGGTTGCTCCTGGGTTTGAGGCAGTCCGCGAGGAGTTCCAGCGCAATTTTACCGAGCGCAAGGAACTGGGCGCGGCCTGTGCGGTCTATTATCGAGGCGAGAAGGTCGTGGATTTGTGGGGCGGCATCCGCAACAAGGTGACTGGGGAGCTGTGGGAAGAAGA
The DNA here is from genome assembly GCA_964522745.1 of uncultured Ktedonobacterales bacterium. GTDB lineage: Bacteria > Chloroflexota > Ktedonobacteria > Ktedonobacterales > DATBGS01 > DATBHW01. The sequence continues at coordinate 3,496 of CAZFWN010000173.1, read as the reverse complement.
TACGATGGTGCTGGTCTTTTCTTCCACGAAGGGCATGGCCTCGATGGGGGTGGCCGTTGCGCATTCGCGGGGGCTATTTGATTATGATGAGTGCGTGGCGACCTATTGGCCCGAATTTGCCCAGGGAGGCAAAGAGCAGGTGACGGTGCGCCAGTTGTTGAGCCATCAGGCGGGGGTGTGCGCTATCGATGAGCCGCTGAATCTGGAGAAGCTGGCGGACCCTGATCGGGTGGCGGCGGCGATTGCGAAACAAAAGCCCGCCTGGGAGCCGGGGACTCGGCATGGCTATCATGGGATTTCGCTGGGGTGGTATGAAAGCGAGTTGATTCGGCGGGTGGACCCGAAGCATCGCACGATTGGGCAGTTCTTTCAGGATGAGGTGGCGCGACCGCTGGGGATCGAGTTCTATATTGGCTTGCCCCAGGACGTTTCGCGGGCGCGCATTGCGCGGATCGATCCGTATCAGCGGTGGCAGCTGCTCTTCAATATGGATAAGATGCCGCGCCCCTTTGTGATGGGGTTTATCAATCCGCTCTCCATCACTTTTAAGACGTTTGCCAACCCCAGAGTTCTTGGCGAAGGCGGGAGGTACAATGACCCGGAGATGCAGCGCATAGAGCTTCCGGCGTCGAATGGCATTGGGCAGGTGCGCGATATGGCGAAAGCCTACAGTGAATTTGCGACGGGGGGCAAAAAGCTGGGGCTGCGCGAAGAGACGCTCAACGCTTTGAAGCAGCCTGCCACGCCGCCGCGCGAGGGGCTGCTGGATGTGGTGCTGGGCGTGGAGACAATCTTTTCGCTGGGCTATGCCAAGCCCTTTCCAGACTTTCGCTTTGGGCTGGGAGAGCAAGCCTTTGGCACTCCAGGGGCGGGCGGGTCGTTCTGCTTTGCGGACCCTGAGGCGCAGATTGGCTTCGCGTATGCGATGAATAAGATGGGATTCTACCTGTGGGATGATCCGCGCGAGAAGAGCCTGCGGGATGCCGTCTATCGTTGTCTTGCCTGAGCATGGCTCTTCAGGGACCATGCGCGATAGTAATGCTGATCACTGAGCCTCCAGGCGGCGCTGTAGCAGCATTACTCTTCGCTTGCGCTTCAATGGACAGGAGCGTGAAATGCAGCGTGCCCTGAGCAGAAACCAGCAAGTCTTCAGGACCACGCTGCGCTGGATGTGCCTGAAGCCAATCCCCGGAACCACCAAGATGGCTGAGATAGAACTGCTGTACCGCCGCCGGGGAGTCTGTGCTGGTCCAGAGCCATGCCGGCTCGAATACTAATTGGCCGGTGATAGTGTGGAATGAGACAAATGCCATTTCATCGGGCAGCGGGACATCCTGTGGTAACTGATGCCGGTCAAAGAAGAGGCTGTAGGAGCGCGTTGGACTCAGGTAGAGCGTCCACACAGAAACGATACAGACGACCAGCAATACCAGGGCGCTCACCGAGGAAAGCAGCGCCGGCTTCTATACCTCACCCTGCGGCACGCACCCGCGCCTGCAACCCCTGACCATCGCCGATCTGCTCTCCGGCAATCACATCAACATGCCGCAGACGCGCGGCGCCAACGTCACCTTCAAGCGCGCACCCAGGGCGCAGGCCGAGGCCGCCGTGCTGCCGCAGCTATTCCCCGACGGATAGAGAGCGCCTGAAGAGGGGCCGGCGATTAAAATCGCGTCTGAGAGAAAGAGCAAGGAAGCCCCTGCGCCCCTGGCACCCATTCTGCAAGCACAGGTTGCTGAAACAGCGCGAAGAAAAGCTGGTGGAGTCCCTGACGCACAAAATCGCCCAGGTTCGTGGCTGGCCTCGTATGTGAAGGGAGTAATCAACCCGGAGAACGATCATGGCAAATACACTTGGCTCTCCCCCGTTGACGCCAACCGGGCCTGATGAAGGAAAGGAACCTCCTGACAATCGCCTCTATCGCCTTCTGGCTATCGCGTTTCTGGTCGGGATGGTGGTGATCATTGCGCTTTTC
>CAZFWN010000173.1:0-1421 GCA_964522745.1 uncultured Ktedonobacterales bacterium | reverse complement strand
AAAGCCGAGGTCTGAGGGGAGATAGGCGGCGGCTGCCAGGGCTTTATCAGCCGTGTCGCCTTCTTTCGATAAGATGGCCTGAAACCACTTGACGGCATCAGCCTTCATGGCTTCTCCCAGATCATCCCGCAAAAACACTTCCTCAGCGAAGGCGATCACATCTTGAATCAGCCGTTCCCAGAGGTAGTAGGTCAGCGCGATCCAATCAATCTCCGTCTGCCCGTACCCTTGAAAAAAGGGAGCGGTATCTTGTCGCGCGGGGCCATCGGTTCGGGATTCTCCGATAAAGATGAAATCGCGCTCTTTGGGGGCCAGCATCACATCGTCCCAATCGATCACAAAGACCTGGCCGGCCTGATTGCGGATGATATTGCCTGGATGCAAATCGGCGTGACAGATGACGTGGGCCGTTGATCGCTTGCGGAGAACCCCGCCCAGTTGTTCCAGGGAGGCCACTGCCGTGTCAATCGTTGGCTGGTTTGCTCTCCAGGCCAGGCGCAGCGCCTGCTCCACCTGGCTGCCACCTTCAGCGCGGATGTGTTGTGCTTCCAGGGCGCGCACCGAGCGGCTATATCCTGTCGGATCAAAGGTCTCTTTGCGCAGAGACTCAAAGCCCTCAGCGGGCGGCCTGACCCGATGAATCTGGTTGAGGGCGGCTCCCACTGCCTGCCACTGCGCGTCAGTCATCGCTGGATTCCAGCCCGTATGCCCATCGATAAAGGGGTACAGGATCACCGTCCACTCCCCTACCGGGGTCCACAATGTATTACTCTTCGTGGGAAGGGGAGCAACGACTGCTGCGATCCCTTGATCCCGGAGGTAGCCAGGAACCAGGCACCCTGGTTCGTAGAGTGTTCCATACTTGGCTTTGAGCAAATAGGCGCTGCCTTGCTCGCTCACGACGCGATACAGCCCGGCCCTGGTGTCATAGCCCAGCGGCAGAAACTCAAACGCGACGGCTGCGAGGCCATACTGGTCCTCGAAACAGGCGCGCAGGTGTTCCTCTGGAATGCCCGGTTTTTCACGCATTAGTTGGTTGGCTCCTCCCCCATTTTTCCTACCAGGGACTCGACCCCTTGACGACTCTTGCCTGCATCGGGTACAATCAGACTACAATCGAATAGCCAGAACCGAAACGGTTTACTGCGGCACGGCCAGCGCGAAAAACGCTGACCGCGCCGATCACCCCAAGCCCTGAAATCGTCAGGAGATGGGGCTGGGGGCATTGTATCCCATCGGGATCATGCTCCTCAGCGGCCACCTCTTGGACGGGCGGGCAGCCAGCGCGGAAAGCGTCTGGCGCCCGCCCGTCGTTGGTTGATACTGCTCTTTGTACCGCCGGCATCCCTGCCGGCCAACTTGACGCGCCGGCAGGGATGCCGGCGGTACAGGCGGCGTTATCAACTTTTTTCGAGGGGTGG
>CAZFWN010000172.1:0-11599 GCA_964522745.1 uncultured Ktedonobacterales bacterium | reverse complement strand
TTTCGGGGACTCCAGGCGCGGCTTTAGCCGCCAGCCGCCTGGACCTCGAACTGCGCTTGCTCTTCTCGCGGGCCTCGGCTCCTCTGGACGAGGACCAACTGGCCGCTTTGCACATCGAATTGGGCCAGCGCGCCTGGAGCCTCAAACACACCAGCGGCGCGCCGCGCCCGGCTGACCCGGCCTGGCCGACGGTCCCTCATCCAGAGAACGCGCTGGAGAAGCTGCGTGCCCGTCTGGTCGCCGACGTCGATCTGGGTCTCTCGATGGTCGAGATGTCCATCACCCGCTTCAGCCGCCCGGTGCGCAACGTCATGCTCGCTCGCCAGGCCACCTACATCGGGCGCTGCCTGCGCGACCTGCTCGCCGACCCAGAGGCCGGGACATTCGCTGAAGAGTGGGAGCAGATGATGGAGGGGCTGCGCCGCCGGCGGTGAAGCCTTCGCCGATTCAAATCGGCGCCAGGGGCGTGCCGCCACCAAGCCCCGGCGGGGCTGGCACGCCGTCCCGCAGGGACATCCTGGCCGAAGGCCCCTGGCGCCGAATTTATTCGGCGAATGGCTGACTTTCTTATTTGGCGTAGAGATGCCCGCCCTGAAAATCAATCTGCACGCATGGCTCATTGCCAACCACCCAGGCATTGTGGCCCGGCGGGATTTGCGCTGCCTCGCCCGGTCCAAGCTCTGCTTCTGTCCCATCATCCATCACCACATGCAACCGCCCGGAAACAACGTAGCTCAGATGGGGCACCTGGCAGCTATCCGTCCCGGCTCCTGGCTTGATATGCTCTGACCATTTCCATCCCGGCTCAAGGGTCAGCCTCATTACGGACACGTCGCCAAACTTGACGACTTCTACCCTGGTCTTCGGGGGCGTGCGTGTTTCCTCTGGGGTGTTGAGGCTCTTCTTCTGCATGGTTGCCATTGCTCTTTTTCCTTTCGACCATCTTCTCAAGGGAACCTTGCCATCGCGCCTGCGCTAAAGAAAGTCTACCTGCCCCCAGAGACAATCGCATCGGTAGATTTACCCATCTTTGAGCTGCATCCATCCGGCATCCCTGCCTGGAGCGTCGGCATCCTTGCCGGCGTTCGCCCTCAGGCTAAATCCCGCGATACAGCCCGCGCCAGTCCATCACCGCGCCACCATATTCGTGACGAACTTTATAGCTGATCGCGTCTTGCGTGAAGTTCAGCCCATAGAGCGGCTGGTCCTGAATGAACAGCGCCGGATTCACCTGCCCGCCGATAAAGCCAATCTCGACGGTATCCACCTCGGCGGGGTCCGCCGCCAGATACCACGAGCTATTGCTCGGCGTGCCCGCCGCCGGCAGTTGCGGACTCACGATCAGTTGGGTATAGCCCATCATTGGATTGATGTCGTTGTTATTGCTGCCCGGCACCCCGGCAGACTTCACCAGAATCATCCCCGTGAACTCCAGTTCCGGCGGCACGATCAGAAACTTCGGGCGCAGCCCAATACGCTTGTTGGCGTAGTTCGTCTGCTCGCGCATCGCCGTCACGCCCGCCTGCATCGCGCTGCTCGCCAACGCCGCCGCGCCCAGATTCTTGTGATTCGTCGCGTCAAACAGCGCATTGCCATCGTAGATATTGCCGTTGCCGCTCAGGAAGCTGTAGACAAACTCCGCCAGCGTATAGGCCGCCGCAACCGCCAGCTTCGTCGGAATCTGCTTGATCGCGTGCAGATCATCGTTGATGATCGTCTCGCGCGAGACTGTCACAATATTGCCGCGCTTGGTTGCGCTGTAGCTCGCCGCGCTGTCCGAAAGGGTGATCGTCGTATAGGGAGTATCCTCGGCCACCGTCGAGAGCGAGCCAAACGCGCCCAGCCGCACCCGCGTCTGCTGCTTGAAGTCCTTAATCGGCACCTCGGTGCAGAAGTGCCGCCATTCCGCCGGCCACGCCTGGTAATCGTGCAGCAGCCGCTTATTCATGCTTACGCCCAGCAGATAGCTAAAGTTGGCCGTCGTCATATCCGACTCGGTGATGCGCGCAATCGGCGCACGCTCATCCACCTGAATCTGCCCCAGCGTCGAATGGCCGCTGATGCCGCGCACGCTCGGATCGCCGGAGACGCGCGCATACGCCTCGCGGATACTGCCAAAGGCCCGCACCCCCGCAAAGCGCGCATCTACCTCCAGACCAAACATCCGATCAAACGCCGCCTGAATCTTCTCCGCCTCAGTAATCATCTGCGACGCCTGCGCCTTCTCGTAGCCCATCTCGCGGATCAGCCCCAGCCCGGCCAGCGCCGCCAGCGTCTCGCGCTCATCGCTGATCGCCCGCTCCAGTTCGACGGACTCAAACACCCGCCCCTCAAAGCGCCGGCGCAGCTTCACAATCACCGGCTCCGGCAGATGGCTCTCGCGCAGATGCCGCCCCAGCGCCAGCTCGCACTCCGCCAACCGCTGCGCCCGCCGGGCTGCTTCCAGCGCCCGCCGCGCATCCTCGTGCAGCGCCGCCACCTGTATCACATCATCCTGCGCGTCCGCCCCGCCCTGGGCCGACGCGCCACCGCCAACGTCTGCTCGTTCCAGCACCGGACCATCCGGCCAGCCGCCCTCTTCCCGAATGCGATAGACCGCGCCCGCCTTCTGCCGCTGCCGCCGCGCCGCCTCCGTCAGACCAACCTTCCTCGCCATCTCTGCTCTCCCTCCATTGCTATAGTTGAAAAGCGGTGCCCCGTGTGTACCGCCGGCATCCCTGCCGGCGCTTTGCCCTGCCGACTGATGCCTCAGCCCCAGAATCGCCCCGCCCGCGCTCGGCTTCGTCACCACATCGCAGCTATTCAGCCGCACAATGCGCGTCACCACATTCACCACGCGCCCGCTGGCATCATCGCGCCGCGCCTCCACCAGCCCATCCAGATCAATCGACAGCCCCACCAGTCCAGGCATCCCCTGATCCAGCGCCTCACAGATCAGCGACCACAGCCAGCCCGCCGGCTCCAGCACATGCAGCGTCGCCACCGCCCGCGCCTCGCCTGGCTGACCGCCAAGCCGCCTGTCCTGCTCCAGCCTGGCTGTGCGATAAAAGCCCACCAGATCGCGCACACTGCGTTCCGGGCGATCATTCGGCCCCGGATGATCGGCAAACGCCTGCGCCCCCTCCAGCAGCGGAACCAGCGCCGCCACAATCGCCGGGCTATACAGATAGCCATTCTTCGAGGTGCCGCTGCACAGCGCGACCACCTCTACCTCGCGCACCTCATCCCTGACTGGCGCCCCGGCGCCCCGCAGAGCCGGCACGCTGGCCGCCTCTCGAAGCTGCGCCTCCAGCACCAGCCGCGTTCTCTTCTCATTCATCGCCTATTCCTTTCTAGAGTAGTGATATACCTGCCTTGTACCGCCGGCGTCCCCGCCGGCCTTCGTCCCAGCCCGCGCAGGCGGGCTTTGTGGCCGTAGGTCAAAGAGCCGCGATTTTAATCGCCAGGCTCCCTCGGCACGTGGCGCAGGACCGATCAAAGAACCATCTTTGATAAACCCCCTGTCTGCCTTGCGCTCCCCCATCGCATCGGCTATACTGCCCATAGAGGATGTTCCTTTTTTGGCAGGCAGACGCGGCTGACCGGCCCGCGTCCTTGAAGGAGGCGCCATATGAAGCCATCTCAGCAAGCGCGCTCAACCTATCGCTGCTCCTTCTGCGACAAAACCCAGGATCAGGTCGAGCGTCTCATCGGCGGACCTCGCAGCATCTTTATCTGCGATGAATGCGTCGCGCTCTGCCAGGAAATCATCGAGGAAGGGCGAGCATCCAGGCGCGCAGCAACGAGCGCGCCAGATCAGGCAGCCGCAGAGCAGGCGCCAGACGAACACCAGCTTCAGGCGCCCTTGCCAGGGCACTGCCCGGAGTGCCGCATCGAACGGATCGTTGCCCAGGGGATAAGCACCATGCTGCTCACCACCCCCGGCACATCCCTGGACGCCACCTCCAAACTCTGGGCGCTCGTCTGCCCGCAGTGTGGCTATACGACGTTCTACGCCAAAGCCCCAACCAAGCTGGCGAAATAGCATCCCGCACAGGAGGCGTCCGATGAATCCTTTCCCTGCCTTACCCTTTGCCATCGCCAGCAAAGCCGCGTCCGCTGGCTGGAAGGCAGCCCACCAGGCCGTACAAAGCGGTGCCCTCGTTGTCGCCCAGGCACAGTACGAAGAGGCTGAAGCTGCCCTCAAAACCCATGCAGCCGAGCAGGCAAAAAACTACATACGCCAGACCATGCAAGAGCCGAATCTGACACCCAGGCAAGAAGTCAACCTTCTCGCCGTCTATATGCACGCCTACCTCAATGGCGCCCTGGATGCGGCAGCCAAACAGGCAGGCAAGAGCAGAGAATAATATGCTGTTTATTCCCTTTCTTATCGTTGATCTCAGCATCATCGCCATCTCGCTGCCCCTGCTCTTCACAGGCCGCGTCCGCTGGGCGAGGCTGGGCGCGCTCTTGCCCATCGGCTTTGGCGCCCTGGCCGCCGCCATCGGCCTCTACGCCCATCTCGTCGCTCCATTCCCTGCCTACCGCCTCATCCTCGTCCTCATCTTCGCCGCCGCCCTCACCGCCTTCCTCTGCCTCCTGACCGCCCGCCTCTTGCTCAGCATCGGACCAAAACCACCCGCTAAATAATTTAACTTTTTTCCAAAAATTCCCTGCCTGAGAAGCGGTTATTGGCATATATTTTGCGTGTGAGCGGGTGCAACCCTGCGTGTGGAGGAAAACGAGAGATCGGCTCCGCGCGATGTGGAAGCGTTTCTTGTGCTTGCCCCTCCTGCATGCCACATGGCCTGTGGGAGTTGCCATAAACAACCGTGTCACGATGCGTACCCCGGCTCCTGGCTCTTCTGGCTCATCCTTGCTGGCCGGTTAGTCTGGCGCCTGCTCGTTCCCGACACGCCCCCCGCGTCGCGGACCGGCAAAAACAGCTATTATCATCCCTGGGTTCATCATCCTGACCATCGTGGCGCGCATTGCCTGTGCGGTCCTCTACCCTGAGTGAGTGCCTGGCGCTCGTCTCAGCCGCCTTGCCGCACATCGCGTGGCACCCGCATCACAGACGCGCCCCACCGCATCGCTCCATCCCATCTCTTTGCCTTCCCACCCTCGTAGTGTCGCCCGGTCAGTGCGCTTGCTAGCGCCGCACATCCCGGATGCAGAGAACCTTATATACTTTTTGCCTGCCTGACCGTTTGCTACCATTTTTACCGGCTGTTTGCTCTATCTGCCAGAAGGAGTTGCACCATGTTCGACCTCGGTGCCCTGGTCATCCTGACCTTCTTCAACCTGATCGCCGTCCTCCAAGTCGTTACCATGACCTCGACCTCCAACCGGCTTCAGGACACCCTGCGGCAAGGCGCAGCCGTCCTCTGCCTCTCCGTCTCACTCGCCGGCCTGGGGCTGGCAATGCTGGTGCCCACGCCCGGCATAGGTATCGCCACCGTCTGCGCCGCCGCGCTCGTCAACCTGCTCGCCCTGCTTGGCCCTGGCCTGCGCCACCTGAGCGACCCGCGCGTCGCCGAGACCGCCAGCCACCTGCGCGGCCTGGCCCGCCTCTACATCGTCGGCTCGCCCTACGTGCCCGCTGCGGCCAGCCCCACCGGCAGCCAGGCGCTCATCACGCCAGAAACGCCACAGCCGCGCAAGAAAACAACCTCGCGGCCTCTGACAATGAACGAGATTCGCAGTATCCGGCCCGTCCGCCCATCGGCCATGCACGGCGCCTCCGGCCCACTGCCCACCGTCTCCGGCCATGCCACCTCCGGCGCCATCGCCGCCCGGCGCAGCCTTGCCCTGGCCGCCCCCAGGAAGGTCCGCCAGGCAGTCCAGCCCGATCATCTCAGCAAGCGCACCACCTACGCGGTGCCTCAACGGCCCAATCGCCTGCCGCCAACCTCGCTGGCCTTCCTGCTTTCCGTTGACGGCGATCCAGACATCTTCGTCGACGCCCGCGAGAGCATGAGCCTCTTGCCCGCCCTTGCAAAGCGCGTCCGCCTGGTCTCAACCGATCCCAACCGCCCGGCGATCACCACGCACGCGCCAGGCGTCCTACCAAACACCTTTGCCGAGCCAGACCCGGCCTGGGCCACCTCCTATGGTCGCCTGGCCGCCCTGTATCGCAGCGCCTAGCCGGACGGACGGCACACAGGCAGTTCGTCCAGCTTCCGCTGGGCTGTCTATAGATCGCCGCCCTCAGAGCCTTCCCCTCAGCCATCTGCTGAGCATCTGATACCACCCTTGCTCTGAGGGTTCTCCGTCCAGCTTCCGCTGGCTGTAGATAGTGCGCCTCATCTCAACGTAGAGATCGAGGCGCACATTGATTTTCTAATACCGTCCCGGCCTCACATCCCCAGCCACCGAGCCGCCGCGCTCCGCCAACCGCAGCCCAAGTACCCGCTGCGCCTGCCGCGCCCGCCGCACGCTCCATCCCTCAAACGTCATCACCTGGCCCCAACCAATGCCCGCCGGCAGTTGCCGCGTATCCGGCAGATCGCGCAGCGTCGTCAGCGCATCCTCCGCCAGCTTCCCAATTCGCTCATCCGCCATCGCCTGCCTCCTCCTATCTCTGCTCATTTTCACTATTCGTCATTGATGTTCTTTTCCTTTTTCATCAGCCCACACTTTGGCAAGCGTTCGTCCCAACCCGCGCAGGCGGGTTTTGTGGCCGCAGGTCAAAGAGCCGCGATTTTAATCGCCAGGCTTCTGGCCGACGTGTCCTGATCTTTTGGTAAAACTTCATCAACCCCCCTCCGGGTCCGAGGGGCCGGACTCCTTCCCGGCACATCCACCCCACCACCGGCCCTCATTCCCGCGTTCGTTCCCTCGAACAATACAAGTATAGAACATTTTTTCTAGTTTGTCCATCCCGTAAAATCCCGCCAAATCCCGCCAAATCCCGCCAAATCCGCCACGAGTTTTTCCCTTTTAGGCAACACAGCGGACGATCCCCTGGACCTCAGCCTCGCCAGCGTATACAATACCAGCAGCGGTATTCGTCATGATTTGGGATGCTCTTAGGAGGCTTAATCGCTGTATGAGCAAACACGTTCCTGCGATCCCCAACTGGCAACCGTCTTCCCCCGCCGGCGCGCCGCCCGCGCAGGACGCCGACTCCCGGCAGTGGCGCTGGTGGCGCAAAGCAAAACCCTCGCGCGCGGCCCAGGCCACGCCCACCCTGGCAATCACCTGGACACCACCCAAAGCAGATTACGACGCCAAACTGCGCCGCTGGCGCCCGCATAACGCCCCAACCAACGGCGCATCGCGCTGGCACTGGCTCAGCGCCTCCAAAGGCGAGCGCTCAATGGCCTGGGCAGCCACCCGCAAACGCTGGCGCCCCCAAACCGCTCGCTAGCAGCCCGACAATCCACCCTTGCCTGTAGCGCCGGCAGGGATGCCGGCTCGTACCAGTTGGCACGCCAACACTGTTGGCAAGAAAGCAGCAGCGCCGGCCTCCTACTTGTAGCGCCGGCTTCCAGCCGGCTCGTCCAGTTCGCCAGCTTCCAAGCAGCACTCCAGACAAGCAATGCTCGCCTGAACTCAGCCCGCGCAGGCGGGCTTGCTGGCCGCAGGCCCCTAGCGCCGATTATAATCGGCGGATGGCTGAGGCACAAATGATGGAGGCAATCATGCACTATCTTGATTTTGATCTGGAGATCGGCCCCGGCAGCGGCCAGGACTATCCCGTCGCCGTGCTGCGCTCGCCCGCCGGCGAGTGCCACGCCACCATGCGCTTCCCCTTTGACGAAGCTGCCCTCAACACCTATCACGAGACCATCCAGACGGCCATGTCCGGCTCCGGCCAGGCGCGCCGCCAGGCCAGCCAGACCGTGCAGGACTTCGGGCAGCAGCTTTTTGAGAGCCTCTTCACCGGCGACATCCGCAGTTGCTACGACGTCAGCCAGCGCGAGGCAGCGCGCCAGGATGATCGCGGCCTGCGCGTCAAGCTGCGCGTCCAGGCGCCTGATCTGGCCGCCCTCCCCTGGGAGTTCCTCTACGACGCCCGCCAGGGCGAATATCTTTGCCTCTCGCGCCAGACGCCGCTCGTCCGCTATCTCGAACTGCCGCAATCCGCCCAGCCACTCCAGATCAAGCCGCCGCTGCGCATCCTGGGCATGGTCGCCAGCCCCAACAACCAGGAGCAGCTTGACATCCCCCGCGAGCGCGGGCGCATCGAGGAAGCACTGGGCGACTTACAAGCGCGCGGCCTTGTCGAACTCACCTGGCTGGAGGGCCAGACCTGGCGCGACCTCCAGCGCGCCATGCGCGCCGGCCCCTGGCATATCTTCCACTTCATCGGGCATGGCGGCTTCGACCCGCGCAGCGACGAGGGCGTCCTGCTGCTCGCCGATGAGCAGGGCGGCGCCAGCCTGCTCACCGCTACCCAGATGGGCCACCTGCTCGCCGACCATCGCTCGCTGCGCCTGGCCCTCCTCAACGCCTGCCAGGGCGCGCAGAGCAGCGAGCGCGATCTGTTTTCCAGCACCGCCGCCACCCTGGCCCGGCGCGGCATCCCCGCCGTCCTCGCCATGCAATACGAGATCACGGACCGCGCCGCCATCGAATGCACCCGCGCCTTCTACGAAGCGCTGGCCGACGCCCTGCCGGTGGACGCCGCCGTCAGCGAGGCCCGCAAAGCCATCACCCTCAGCATCGCCAACACCCTCGAATGGGCCACGCCCGTCCTCTATATGCGCTCGCCCGATGGCGCCCTCTTCGAGATCGCCAAAGAGAAGCGCCACAGCACCGCCACCAGCGCGCCGCGCAAGACCAAAACCGATGCTGCCCCGGCCAAAGCCGCCGCGCCCGCCAGCAAGATTGGCGAACTCCTCTGCACCTATCGCGGCCACGATGATTGGGTCATGCGCGTGGCCTGGTCGCCCGATGGCACGCGCATCACGTCCTCGCAAAAGTTTGACCGCTTCGTCCATCTGTGGGAAACCGAGTTTGGCGCGCAGTTGCTCACCTATGAAGGCCACAGAGACGCCGTCTGGGACGCCCCCTGGTCATCCGATGGCGCGCTCATCGCCTCGTGCAGCGAGGATGGCACCGTGCAGGTCTGGAAGGCCGAGAGCGGCGAACTGCTGCGCACCTATACCAAACATCAGGGCAAACTCTATGTTGCCGCCTGGGCGTCCGACGGCAAGCGCGTCGCCTCTGGAGACCAAAAGGGAGCGCTCCATATCTGGCTAGCATCCAGCGGCGCGCTCATCAAGTCCTGGAGCGCGCATGCCAACAACATCGGCGCATTGGCCTGGTCCCCTGACGGCAAACGCCTCGTCACCGGCGGCGGTGACAGCCTGGCCCGCGTCTGGGACGCCGCTACCGGCGATCTGCTCTTTGAGTTTGACCACCACCAGGACTCCGTCTATGCCGTCGCCTGGGCGCCTGATGGCAACCATATCGCCTCGTGCAGCGGTGATGGCACCATCCAGGTCTGGGCACCTGATGGGCATGGCAGCGTCCTCAGCACCGGCGACCAGGACCGCCTGACCCTCGGCCTTGCCTGGTCGCTCGACAGCACGCGCCTGGCCCTCGCCAGCGATGAGCAGATATTGCTCCTTGATGCCCGCACCCTCGAAACCATCTTTACCTATACCAGCCACAGTGACACCGTGCGCGCCGTCGCCTGGTCCCCCGACGGCACACGCATCGCCTCGGCCAGCAACGACGCCACCGTCCACATCTGGCGGGCGCTCTAAGCACCCCCTACCTGTAGTGCCGGCCTCCAGCCGGCACGTACCAGTTGGCCTGCCACCCACGCAGGCAAGGGGGCAGCGCTGCTAGCCGGCTTGCTGTTGTCGCAATCGCTGGCAGGGCTTGTCATCACATGATACAATAGAGCAAATAAGGTAGGAGGCGCTAACCGAGTCCTCATCCCAGCCCGCCTGCGCGGGCTTCGCGGTGCAGCCTCCAGGCGCGGTTTCAACCGCCAGCCAGCAGAAAGGATGAGTGCCGATCATGGGAGCAAACTCCACGCGCTCGGTGGTCCCCACCGAACGCAACGCCGAAAAAGCCATTGGCGCGCTCGCCTGGTCTCCTGATGGCTCTGCCATCGTCACCGGCGGCTGGAATGGCGCCCACATCTGGGACGTCAACGGCGTCCACCGCCTGGCCTATAGCGGGCATGAGTCCATTACCGCCGTCGCCTGGTCTCCTGATGGCCGCCTCATCGCTTCCGCCGGCAAGGACAACAAGATTCACCTGTGGGACGCCACCAACGGCGCGCTGCATTTCGAATATTGCCAGCACCACCAGACCATCACCAGCGTCGCCTGGTCCCCCGATGGCCGGCGCATCGTCTCCGGCGGCTTCGATAACGGCGCCCAGGTCTGGGACGTCAAGAGCGGCGACCTCCTGCTCACCTATCGCGGCGAGGCCAGCCCCGTCTGGTTCATCTCCACCCTTGTCTGGTCGCCCAGCGGCGCGCTCATCGCCTCCTGCTGCGGCGACGAATTCGCCCAGGTCTGGGAGGCGAGCAGCGGCAAAACCCTCGTCACCTACCAGCACTTCTCCAACTGGGTACGCCAGATCGCCTGGGCGCCCGATAGCCAGCGCCTCGCCTCCACCAGCGACGACACCATCCACCTCTGGGACATCACCACCGGCGTCAGCCGCCTCACCTATCGCGGCCATACCATCGGCAGACTGTCCGACGGCCCCTTCGTGCCCGTCAAAGCGCTGGCCTGGTCCCCCGATGGCCGCCGCATCGCCTCCGCCAGCGGCGAGCAGATTCTGCTCTGGAACCCCATCACCGGCGAAACACGCGACGAACACCGCGCCCCCTCCGGCGCCATCACTTCCCTCGCCTGGTCGCCGGATGGCTCCCTCCTCGCCTGCGGCAGCGGCAGCAACACCCTCGAACTCTGGCAGCCCCGCTAGCTATAAACCTCTGGCCTGCCGCTTGTAGCGCTGGCATCCTTGCCGGCATTCGTCCTCCGCCTGAAAATTCCCCTCCCAACCTCTTGCGTATAACGCAACGTCATGCCTTACCCTGAGAGCAGAGGCGGTTCGCCGCCCTCATCCAAACCCGTAATACAGGAAGAGAAGTGGAGTCTCAGGCTATGGCAAAACGCATTCGCGCCGTCATCAAACTGCAACTCGTCGCGGGCAAAGCCACCCCCGCCTATCCGGTCGGCCCGGCACTCGGCCCCTACGGCGTCAACATCATGGCCGTCGTCAAAGAGTACAACGAGCGTACAGCCAGCCAGGCCGGTGTCACCGTCCCCGTAGAACTCACCATCTACGAAGACCGCACCTTCGCCATGCGCGTCCTTGCCCCCACCACTGCCGCCCTGCTGCGTCAGGCCGCGAAAGTGGAGAAAGGCTCCGCCGCGCCGGGCCGCGCCGTCGCCGGCCAGATCACCTGCGCCCAACTGCGCGAGATCGCCCAGATCAAGCTGGCTGACCTCAACGCCCTCGACCTCGAACACGCCGAGCGCATGATTGCTGGCACCGCCCGCAGCATGGGCATCGCCATCATCGGCCCCGGCGGTTAGCCCCAGCAAGGTGCTAGCGCTACAAGCGAAAGCGCCCCGCTTGTACCGCCGGCTTCCAGCCGGCGCGTCCAGGTGGGGCGCCTGGATGCTGCCCCACAAAC
>CAZFWN010000171.1:0-11815 GCA_964522745.1 uncultured Ktedonobacterales bacterium | reverse complement strand
GTGATAGGCCGCCTGATTTGTTCGGTGGCCTCGGCGGGCACGGCCTGCTCAAGAATGTGTTCTACGTAGTCTTTGATCGAGAGGTCATCTCTGGCCGCCGCAATTTTGATCCGGCGCCGCAGTTCGGGGCTGATGTCGATCATCAGCCGGGTGCGCTTCGTGTGCTGGTTCCCCGTTTCCATGTGCGTGCCTTTCTGCTCATCTGGTTTCTTGAGAGAGGGTGTTGCTCTTATTGTGCCCTCCAAGGCGGTATGGTGTCAAGGTGACAAAAGAGAGGCTTGCTCTCTTTCTGCGCGTGCTGTATACTCTTTGGGGAAAGCTGAGCTATGAGCGTGGGCCAGGAAGGCGGGATGCTGTGCTTACCTCTACCTTATATTGTCCGCACTGCGGCGCGGTCAACCAGCCACAGGCGGCTGCCTGCTTTGCCTGTGGGTCGTCCTTGCCTGCCGATGGAGATACGTCGGCAGCGAGCAGCCTGGGCGTGTCGCAGCCGACGCTGCGCGGGCGCTATCGCGTGCTGGCGCGGGTCGGCACGGGCGGCTTTGGCGCGGTCTATCGAGCGGCGGATACACAGCTTGGGGATCGGTTGGTGGCGATCAAGGAGATGAGCCAGCACGGCCTGGCGCCGGAGGAACTGCGCGAGGCCACCGAGGCATTTCAGCGCGAGGCGCTTTTGCTGGCCGGCCTGAAACATCCCAACCTGCCGCGTGTGCATGACCAGTTTATCGAGCAGGGCCGCTGGTATCTGGTGATGGAGTTTATCGAGGGCGAAACGCTGGAGGATCGGCTGGCGCGGTGCGGTGGCAAGCTGCCGCTGGAGGAGGCGCTGCGGCTGGGGCAGGGACTCTGCGGCGCGCTGGAGTATCTGCACACGCGCCAGCCTCCCATTGTCTTCCGCGACCTCAAGCCATCGAATGTGATGCTGACGCCGGACGGGCAGTTCTTCCTGATCGATTTTGGCATCGCCCGCCACTTCAAGCCGGGCCAGGCCAAGGATACCATCGCCTTTGGCTCGCCGGGCTACGCCGCGCCAGAGCAGTATGGCAAGGCGCAGACGACGCCGCGCTCGGACATCTTCGGGCTGGGCGCGCTGCTGCATCACCTCATCACTGGGGATGACCCCTCGAACACGCCGTTTCGCTTTGCGCCGCTGCCGGCGAATTGCCCAGCCGCGCTGCAAACGCTGCTCGCGGCGATGGTGGCGCTGGACGAGCAGCAGCGCCCGGCGAGCATTGCTGTTGTCGGCCAGGAATTGCAGCGCATCGCGGCGCTGGTTGCCAGCGGGCAGACAGGCGCGAGGACGGGATCGCTGGTGGTTCTCTCTGCTTCTTCAGGCGCCTCTGCGACCTTATCGAAGACGAAAGAACAATGGCTGGCGGATGGAGACACGCACGCGGCGGTTGGGCGCGATGTGCCGGCGCTCATCGCCTATGGTCGGGCCATTGGTCTCGACCATGACTACGTCGATGCGTACCTGCACAAGAGTGTCGTGCTGCATAAGCTCAAGCAGTATAAACAGATGCTTGCTGCCTGCAAGGAAGCGGTGCGCTGCGATCTCAGTAATGCCGGGGCGCACCATAATATGGGCCTGGCGCTCAGTAAGCTCAAGCGCTATGAAGAGGCGCTGGGAGCCTTCGATGAGGCGATCCAGAGCAGCCCGTCGTTGATACAAGCCTATCTCAACAAGGGGCTGGCGCTTGACACGCTCAAGCGCTATGAGGAAGCGCTGGGAACCTTCGACGAGGCGATCCTACGGGTTCCTGATGACTCGAAGACCTACATCTTGAAAGGCGACGCGCTGGTGCGGCTCAAGCGCTACGATGAGGCGCTGCTGGCCTACGAGCGCGCCAGCCACCTGAACCCAGGCAGAGCGAGCGAGTATGCGCGCAATAAAGGCTGGCGGCAGGCGCAGTGGAAGGTGCAGCACACCTTTAGCGCGCCCTATGCTCGCCATATGGTCTTTACCTTCGCGCTTGATCTGCTGTTGACGATGGTTCTGTTCTGGGTTCAGAAGGTGGTGTTAGGCGCCGGCTTTCCGGCTGATGATCCGCCTCCGGTCATAAGTTCGCCTGCATGGCTCCTTGTAGGAGGAGTGCTTATCCTGCTCTGGTCGTTCATTCCGCGCCTGCTGCGTTTGCAGACACGTCAGCGGCGGCTGGCCGGTGTCGTAATAGCGCTGGTCTCCGGCGTGCTGAGCTGGCTGCTGGCTTCTGGCGGCTTCTCTGCACCGGCTGGGATTGCCTGGCTCGTTGCGATGAAGGAACTCTTGCCCGCATTTCTGCTGCTGTTTAGCCCGCGCTCTCTGCCGCGATGGTTCCTGCCGCTGCTGCTGCTGCTCTCGTTTACGGTCAGCGGCGGGATACTTGGCTGGCTCATAAGCAATGGTACAATTTTTGGCACGTTGCTCTTTGGTTTCGCCGGGCTGTTCACGAGCTTTTTTGTGCGTATAAGCCGGCTCCCCGCGTGAGGGGCGGCGAGGCCGGTCAAGAAGTCACAGTACCGGGCGCCTGGCGATTAAAATCGCGGCTCTTTGGCCTGCGGGCCACGAAGTCCGCCTTCGCGGACTGGAACACACCATACCGCCAGCCTCCTTATTTCGCGCCCATCAATAATGTGACGGCATATTCGATATGCCAGATGAGCAGGCCCAGGGCGACCAGGCTGACGAGGATATGTACGCGCCGCCAGACGCGAATCAGGCTGAGGTAGAACTTCTCGCGGCCCATTGCTCGCTGGATGCTGGCGGCCTGGCGCATGACGGCGCTGGTGGTCTGGCGGCGGGCAGCGCCCAGGCGCGGCATCTGGCGCGAGGGCTGCGCGACCAGCGGGCCAGAAATCTGCGTCAGGTCCAGAATGGGGCCGGTGTCGCCGCGCACGCCCTGGCTGAGCAGCGCGGGGATGTCTTCGACCTCCGGGTCGAGATCATAGTAGGCTAAATCCCAGGGCGTGCCCTGCGCCTCGGACTCCTCTAGCGCCTCACGCCGGGCGCGCTGATCGCCGGCCAGCACGCCGAGTTCCTGCTCCAGATCATCCAGGCGCTCTTCACCGCTGGCGCCCAGCGCCTCCAAGGCGGCGCCCGTTGCCAGGCGCGGCGAGAAGCGGTCCAGCACGCGCCCGATCAGACCGCTGATGACGATGCCGATCAGCCCGTAGAGCGCGTAGGTGCCGCTGCGCGGGTTGAAGTTGCCGGCGGCGTGCATCAGGATGAGCAGCAGCCCCAATATGCCGCCCGCCATATGCCACGCCATCATCGTATGCAGCCGGCCCGGCCAGCGCCGCCCGATCCGCTTGCGCAGGGGATAGCCCGCGCCGACCAGCAGCAGCAGGATGGTGCCGGCGATGGCAAAGCCATAGCCATACATGCTGTCGGGCGAGACATCGGCGTCGCGTGTGTACTGGACATACAGATACGCCAGGCCAATGCCGGCGGCCAGCGAGAGCAGCGTGGCGGTCCACTGCGCGCGCGATGCCCCCTGGCCCAGCCAGGGATAGCGCGGGCGCTCTGTTTTAGTCGTTGTACCAGCCGCGCGCGGCCCAGGCGTGGGGGTCGAAGGCGTCAGGCGGCTCTTGCGCATAGGCGTCGTCGTTCGGGTCGGCATAGTCGTCCTCCTCCATGTCGCTCTCACCAGGCGTGGAGCCGGCGCGCAGCAGGCGCATCTTGAGCCACATCATCATCGAATCGCGGTGCAGGCCCACCGGGCAGACCGGCACGCAGGCGCCGCATTGATAGCAGTTCTGGGCAAAGCGTATCACCGCCGCCGAGATGGGACCATCCAGCGTCTGGCGGTTGAGCCGCTCAATGGGAATGGCGGTGTCCAGCGCGGGGCAGGCCACCAGGCATTGATTGCAGCGAATGCAGGCGGCGAGTTCCTCGGCCACCTGCGATCCGGGCCGGTGCATGGTATTGCTCCTTTCTGCCCTATCCCATTGCCGGTTGGGGCACGCGCCAGGCGCTCAGCGAGCGCGAGGCTTTGGGCCTGGGCGCGGCGATAATGTCCAGGTCGCCGCTGCGCAGCGCGTGCAGCCGGCGCCGGGTGAAGAACGAGCGCACATCAAAGTCGTCGGTTAAAAGCTGGCGTTTGATCTCGTCGATGGGCAACTGCTCATCGATCAGCCGTTTGATCGCTACGCCGCCCGGCTGGCGCTGGCCCAATGCCAGATAGCCGATCAGCCGGTTGTCGCGCACGACCAGCCGGCGGTAGTAGCTGGCCGAGCCGTTGCACAGCACCTCGTTGTCGGCGTGATCCTGCTCAGAGAGCATCGGCGCGCCGGCAGCGAGGACGCCCATCTCGCCAAGCTGGGTGGCGTGCCAGAAGCAGCCCAGCACGCCGGCCTGCGCGCCCGTCGGCAGGGACACGCCGGTAATGGCGGCTGCCGCTAGCCGGCCCTGCTGAAAGGCGGAGTACCACTGGGCGCGCGGCTCGTGCCGCCCGGTCTGGGGGTCGAGGACGGCGGCCACATCGCCCGCCGCGAAGACCTCCGGCACGCCGGTTTGCAGGCGCGGGTTGACCTTGAGGCCGTTGCGCAGATTGAGCGAGACGCCGGTGCCCTGTGCCAGTTCGACGGCGGGCGCGGCGCCGGTGCAGACGATGACCATCTGGCAGGGGATGAACTGTTGATTAGTGGTGACCACGCCGGCCACCGTGCCGATGCGCCCGACCACGCCGGCCAGTTCGGTCTCCAGCCGCACATCGACGCCCAGCCGCTGAATATGGCGCACCAGCATATCCGAGGCGACCTCATCCAGTTGTTTAGACAGAAACGTCTGCCCGCGAATCAGCCAGGTGACGCGCAGCTTCCAATGGCGCAGCAGCATAGCGGTTTCGGCGGCGTGATAGCCACCGCCGATCACGACCACCGACGAGGCAGCGGGCAGCCGGCGGCGCAGGTCGAGATAATCCTCCAGGCGGTGCAGCGTCAGCACGCCATCGAAATTGCGTCCGGGGCAGGTGGCCGGCAGGCCGGCAGGTTTGCTGCCCGTTGCCAGGAGCAGCCGCCCATATTTCACCACCTGTCCATCGGCCAGCGTGACTCGCCGGGCGGCGGTATCGAGCGTGGTAGCGCGCAGATTGACGATGCCGATGCCAAGCTGGCGCTCGGTGCCGGCGGGATAGGCCAGCAGTTGATCGAGTTCCAGCAGCCCAGCGCCAAACTGCTTGAGCGCCGGCGTGTTGATCGTCGGATGGTTTTGCTCGGTGGCAATCAAAATATCGGCGTCCGGCGCGTAGCGGCGGGCTTCCACCGCCGTCGCCAGCCCGGCAATGCCGTTGCCGATCACCAGCACATCGGCGTAGCCGGCCCGCAGCGCGCGCCGGGCCGTTTGCCCGGAGACACGCGCCTCGGCGGGAGCCTTTTTGGTCTCCAGCGCCGGCAGCTTAAAGGTACTGAGCGGTTGAAACCGCGCCGGGGGCACTGTTTGCTCCGGGAGTGGGATGATTGGGTTGTATCCTGCCAAGACGCGCCCCCTTTCTTGCTTAGACATTAATCAGCATCCCAGGCCAGCAGCACGCCCCGCGTTGGGAATTGCGGAGACGCCTGATAATAGACATCGGTGGCGGCGCGCTCGCGCATATGCCGCCGCAGATGGTCCAGCGAGATCGCGGCGCCGGGGGCGGGCCTGAACCAGATCAGGCCCGCCTTGCCCGACACTTGCACGGCAAACCAGCCGTTCGCGCGTATGGCAACCACGACGCCATGCACATGCGCCAGTTGCGCCGGCAGGACCGGCTCCAGCGCTTGCAGCCCGAAGATGCCGCCCCAGGTTCCTGCTCCTACCAGCGCCAGCGCCACCACCCAGGCCGCGAGTCGTGGAAAGCGTGCAATCAGCCTCATCGCTTTATCCTTGGTTCGGGCAGGTGATCGTCACCTGCTTGGTGGCAGCGTCAAACATAATAGTGCAGGGCTGGCCGTTGATGGTCGTCGTGCCCATGCAGCCCTGGACAGTCACGCCATTGACGACGCAGGTTGGCGTGTTGCTCTGGCCGTTGCCGGTGCCATTGCCCTGGCCGTTGCCAGTGCCGTTGCCACCAGTGGCAGGCGGGATGGTCGGCGTGGGCGTGGGCTGGCCGTTGCCAGTGCCGTTGCCACCAGTGGCAGGCGGGATGGTCGGCGTGGGCGTGGGCTGGCCGTTGCCAGTGCCGTTGCCATTGCCGTTGCCATTCCCATTGTTGCCATTGCCGTTACCGTTGTTACCATTGCCCTGGCCGTTCAGGTTGATGGTCGCGCCGGTGGTGACGCCGTTGCCATCTTGCTGAAGGGTGATCGGGCTTTGCTGGTTGAGCAGGCCGGCGCAGTTGAGGCCATTCGGACCCCAGGTGGTGTTAAAGCGCTGTGCCAGGAAGGTGAAGAGATTGGTGGCCGCGCCAGCATCGGGCGAAGGCCGGTTCATGGTGAACTGCATATCCAGCTGGATGCGCGCCGGCGCAATGTTGAGCAGGTTGTGGCAGTACGTTGGCGTGCTGCCCGACGCGGCCTGCGACTGATCGACCCCGGCGCGATAGAGGTTGCGCTTGCCAACGTTCGTATTGCCGTTCCTCAGCACCATCGGATCGCCATTGGGCACCAGGGCAACGGGCGCCTTCTGGAACATGGACGCTTGCAGTTCGTTCAGCGGCAGCGCCGGTGTCAGCGCGCCGTTATCCGCCAGATCGGGGGCCATCCAGGGCGTGCAGCCAAGCGCGCCATCGACGGCGACAGACTCCAGCCGGTTATCGCTGGCATTAGCCTGGGCCATCGCGCCGGCCAGCCCGCCGCGATTGATCGCCGTATTCTGGGCCACGCGCCCATTGGCCGTGATGAGATAGGTGGTGGTGACGTTATCGCTCTGGTCCTGATCGACGATAGAGAAATCACGCACCGTCGGGCAGGGCTGACCATCTTTTGCCGTGCCCAGCGCTGTTGGCGCCAGCTTGCCGGCCTGAATCATGCCCGTCGCCATACGGAAGAACTGCGGCGCGTTGCAATAGGCGAACTGCCCAAAGGGACTATCGCCCTGCCCATTGACGCAGTTGCCACCGGCGGTGTCGCCGCCCAGGCGCAAGACATTGCCATTCGAGCCAAACCAGAGCGCCACAATCGCGTTCGCGGGCAGCGTCGGCATCGAGGGCGCGACGGCGGGCTGGGTGCCCTGATCGATCACCAGCGGGTTATAGATAGAAATTTGTCCGGTGGCCGGGTCCAGTACCGCGCCCTGCACAAAGGCCGACTGCATGGGGTTGGACTCGTTGCAGGGGCCTTGCTCCGCAGCAGTTGCCACCAGTTGATAGGGCGTGGCAAGCCCCACTGCCGTCAATGGATTCTGCGGCACGATCAGCGTGCAATCCTGATTCAGCTGCGCTGCTGCGTGCGTCACCAGATTCCGGCCCAGGCTGATGGCCCCGATAGCGGCGGCCACCAGAACCACCAGTGCCCCAAGTGAAAGGCCCGCTTTCCAAAAGCGCGACGTGCGCTGATTTCCTTCTTCGTGCGCCGCCGGGCTGGGCCGCTGCATCCGGCTGCCCCTGGGCTGTCCTGTCTCCGAGAGACGCATTCAGGTGTTCTCCTCTCCGTATACGCGGTGAAGCGGCGGTTCTGGTTAAGATTCCTTTACCAGATAGGCGGATTCTTCACCGAATCTCCTCAGTACGGGAGCAACAGTAGCATAGGAGATTTCTTGTGTACAGGAAAAGTTATGCTGTTAGGACCAAAGTACCAGATAGGCTCTTGTCTTGTCGTCTGTTTGTTACTGCTGAGCGGGAAATACGTCTTAACGCTAACAAAGCAGCGGCGTACCGCTGGATGCCGTGTGGCGTAAAACGGAGGGAATATGGGCGTCGAGGGGAAGCCTCCGTGCCTTGAGCCAATGGTAATCTGGCCTGTCTTTCCGGTCAAGCTTTTTGGGCCTTTTGGGGGATGTTGACGGCTTCTCCGGCAGAGCTAGACAAAAGAAGCCCTGGCGACTGAAGATCGCGGCTCTTTGGCCTGCGGGCCGCGAAGTCCGCCTTCGCGGACTACTGACCTCGGCAGAGAGAACTAAAGATGTGCGCAAACCTCTCCAGAGCTGCCCTGACCCATCCGACGAGTCGAACTGCGCCGATCGCTGATCGGCTGATGTGACAAGAGCGCTGTCCTCATCTGAAGGCCGGTCTGGAAAGAGGAGGCGGCTACCTCTCGTTGCCTTCCTCTGCGCTCCTGGAACGGCAAGAGCCGCACCCTTTGAAGCGGTCTGCTCTTCGCATTGGCGTGCCATCGGCGCTGGTGCAGTGATCGCCGATCCAACCGGATGAGCAGGGCATGCTCTGTGCGGCGATGATTTCTCAGCCACACTTCGTGGCACCCCGGCCACAACGTGCTGTTCTGGCATGTTGCCCAGGCCGAATTGGGAAATGTCTCCTCTTGACACACGAAAGGGAACACATGAAGACTGTACTTATCACAGGAGCAGGGACTGGGTTCGGCCATGAGGTGGCATTGCGGCTGGCGGAAAAGGGATTTGACGTCATCGCCGCCGTCGAGATTTATGCCCAGGTGCAGACACTCAAGCGTGAAGCCGCGGCGCGAGGGGTGAGGCTGAAAGTCGAAAAACTCGATGTTACCGATGAAGGGGATCGCAAGAAGGCGCTGACGTGGAACGTGGAGATCCTGGTGAACAATGCCGGCGTCTTAGAGGGCGGATCGGTGGTCGATATTCCCGCCTTGAACATCCGTCGCGAGTTTGAGGTGAATGTGATTGGCCCACTCCTCTTGACCCAAGGCATCGCGAAGCAAATGGTCAAGCGTGGTCAGGGAAGGGTGGTGTGGGTTTCCTCCCGAGAGGGTCTGAACGTCAACCCATTTACCGGCATCTACTCAGCGTCCAAACATGCTATCGAAGCGATCGCCGAAACGATGAGCGTAGAGCTGCAGGAGTTCGGCGTGGAGGTGGCAACCATCAACCCCGGTCCATTCCTCACCGGCTTTAATGATCGTGGGTTCGAGACGTGGGAAAGCTGGATTGACGAAGCGTCTGAACGACTGTTTGATTACTCGAAACTGGCGTTCCCCATCGCACAATTCGATCCGGAACCGGTGTACGCCACGATGACGGGAGTCGTGGCAGGGGAGATAGACACCTATCGGAATCTGGAACCGAAGTCCATGATTGGCCTGACGAAGCGCAATATGGAGGCCCTGTGGGAGAAGAAGATCAAGGACGGCCTTGGGACCCGAGCCGCTGCGGTAACACAGTCCCTCGAAATGAAACCGGAGACGCCTGCATCGGAAGGAATACCAGCGGGTGTCTAAGCAAGAGCCGAATCTGCTTGCAAAGCAAGCGCTGGAACCCACCGATGCGATCGCGTTGCTTGCACGTCGATCGCATCGAGGGGGAAGCATCTGCCTGCTGCCCGCACCATCCCAAGGAGGGGGTCTGACACGTTTGCTCACATCCCCGCTCAACTCACATAGCAGATTGTTACGCATGTAAACAGGGTTGCGGGCCACATGATCCTGCCACGCGGTTAAAATGGGACAGCGAGGGACCCAGACAAGTTTTCCCTCGCTTCCTTAGTTCGGCTACTTTGTGGCACCATGCTGCAGTGCATAACGAACCATGGCTCCAATCTTGATGTACGTCCTTGCGAGGCGGCTGATCCCACTCGATCAGAGATTGCGCGCTCATGATTGGGCCTGGGAAGCACCAGGTACGGCTATCAATCCAACCCCAAGAACAGGAGGCGTTCAGACGATGAGTGCAAGCACGATCACGACCAAAGACGGCACCGCCATCTACTACAAGGACTGGGGCCAGGGCCCGGTCGTCACGTTCTCACACGGCTGGCCGCTCAACGCTGACGCGTGGGACGGCCAACTGCTGTTCCTGGCGCAGCAGGGCTTTCGCGTGGTTGCGCACGACCGTCGTGGCCATGGCCGGTCGAGCCAGGCCTCTGCGGGCAATGATATGGACGGCTATGCCGACGATCTCGCGGCCGTGATCGAGGCGCTCGATCTCAAGGACGCCACGCTCGTGGGCCATTCCGCCGGCGGTGGCGAAGTGGCCCGTTACATCGGGCGCCACGGGACGAGGCGGGTCGCCAAAGCAGTTCTCCTCGCCGCCGTACCGCCGATCATGCTGCAATCGGCGGCGAATCCGGAGGGGCTGCCGATGGAGGTGTTCGACCAGTTGCGCAGTGGCCTCACCCGGGACCGCTCGCAATTCTACAAGGATTTGGCTCTTATGTTCTATGGCGCCAACAGGCCGGGGGCCAGGGTCTCCCAAGGCATCCTGGATCAGTTCTGGCTCTGGAGCCTGCAGGCCGGCCTCAAGAATGCCTATGAAAGTATCAAGGCCTTCTCCGAGACCGATTTCACCGAGGATCTCAAGCAGTTCGATGTCCCGACCCTGGTCATGCATGGCGAGGATGACCAGCTCGTTCCCGTTAAGGACTCGGCGAAGAAAGCGGCCCGGCTCATCCGGGGCGCCAGGGAAATCTATTATCCGGGTGCCCCGCACGGCCTGACGGCGACGCATCAGGACCCGGTCAACGCCGACCTGCTGGCCTTCCTGAGGTCCTAGGAGAAGGAGGAGGAGGAAGGAGTGGAATCCAGACCAGCCTCCACAGGAAGCGTCTGGAATCCCTCTGTCCCCTCTTTTGGATGAGACCAAGAGAGAGCACGCAGAAAAACGGGAGTCCTGCTTGCCAGCGGTGATGCTCATTGTTGATGCGCAGCCAGAGAAGTGGTTCAACTCCCTGGTAAAGTGCGCTGATGCCGTTCCATGAGCGCAGAGGAAGGCAACGAGAGGGACCGCCTCCTCTTTCCAGACCGGCCTTCAGATGAGGACAGCGCTCTTGTCACATCAGCCGATCAGCGATCGGCGCAGTTCGACTCGTCGGATGGGTCAGGGCAGCTCTGGAGAGGTTTGATGTGCGACTGGCACGTCTCCTGCAGCGCATGCTGCTGGGCAGACGACCCTTTTGAGTCAGAAGGATCTTCTCCTCATGGCAATACCAGGCACTCCCTCGCTGGAGGCCACTCCCGTGGAATGCCGTCCGGCGCACAACGCGCGGAAGGCGAAGGCCAAGAAGGCACCCACATGCAAGAGGCCGTGGGGCACGTGCCTGATTATTATCTGCCCGCTCACCACCTGCAGGGTGGCGACAGGAGCGCAGAGGGCACTCCTTGCAGGTGGGCTCGCGTCTACCGGCAACAGCTCTGACGAAGACCAGACAAGCCTCCTGTCCCCCCTGGCCATCCTGCCACACGACCGGCAGGCTGCTCGCGCTGGCTAGGGGACGAGGGGAGATGTCCCTCTGGTTCACCCGACATGGCTTGCCTTTTGGCAGAGCGGGAGGCCGAACCGCTTCCTCTGCATGCCAGACATCCAGCGTCCAGGATCTCTAAACAGAAAGGAAACACAGATGCACACCCATGCGCCTGTACGCCATAGCAGGATACGCATGACCATGCTCGCCGCCGCTTTGGCGCTGATCACGTTAGCTATGCTGCCGCACCAGAGTG
This sequence comes from uncultured Ktedonobacterales bacterium, assembly GCA_964522745.1. GTDB lineage: Bacteria > Chloroflexota > Ktedonobacteria > Ktedonobacterales > DATBGS01 > DATBHW01. The sequence continues at coordinate 340 of CAZFWN010000171.1, read as the reverse complement.
CTTCCGCTCACCCCGCCCAGGCGGCACGTGCACGGCCCGCTTCAGCCAAACCCACCATTGTGCTGATCCATGGTGCCTGGGCTGACAGCTCCAGTTGGGATGCTGTCATCCAGCGTTTACAGCAGGATGGCTATACCGTTGTTGCGCCAGGCAATCCACTGCGTGGCCTCCAGAGTGATGCAGCAGTTATGGCCGCTTTCTTGAAGACCATTGCCGGCCCGATCATCCTGGCCGGCCACTCCTACGGTGGCTCCGTCATCACCAACGCGGCTAGGGGAAATCCCCAGGTGAAGGCGCTGGTCTACGTGGATGCCATCATCCCTGACCAGGGCCAATCAGC
>CAZFWN010000170.1:0-11870 GCA_964522745.1 uncultured Ktedonobacterales bacterium | reverse complement strand
CCTCTTGCCTGGCATGCTATATTAGCAGCCATGAATCAGTATCGATTATGCTACTTCCACCGTTGGAAGGTACTGCACAAAACGGCCCGTTTCGCCGCATCAGCCCGGCGCGTTCGCTGATGCGGCAGGGTGTGGCGCCAGAGAGATGATGTTCCTGCACGCAGCGCTCGCTGCATAAGCAGGCGCTTCGTATTGGCCCTGCCTTTGCTGCTCTCTTCCTTTTCCTCGCGCTCCTTTGCGCACCGCGTTTGTCGCCGGGTTCCTCTCTATTGATGTGTGTTGCCCTGCTTGTGTGAAAGAGAGAATCTGGCAATGCTTCCTGGCATTGATGAATTACCTCCTGTTCAGGAGTCATCTTCCGCGCCTCGGCCTGTGCCCTTGTGGCGCAATCGGGAGTATCTGCTGCTCTGGGGCGGGCAGATGGTCTCCTCGGTTGGCTCGCAGGTCTCGCTGCTGGCCTTTCCGCTGCTGCTGCTGGCGCTGACGCATTCGCCCGCCCAGGCCGGGCTGATCGGCGCGCTGCGCGGTCTGCCCTATCTGCTGCTGGGCCTGCCCGCCGGGGCGCTGGTGGACCGCTGGGACCGCAAGCGTGTAATGATTGTTTGCGACAGTGGGCGCGCTCTGGCGTTGGGCAGCATCCCGTTGGCGCTGGCGCTCGGCCATCTGACGGTGCTGCATCTGTATCTGGTCTCGCTAATCGAGGGCACGCTGTTCATCTTCTTCAACCTCTCAGAGACCGCGTGCCTGCCGCGTGTGGTCACGAAAGAGCAGCTTCCGGCGGCGGTGGCGCAAGATCAGGCGACCTATGCCACCTCAGAGTTGCTTGGCCCGTCGCTCGGTGGGCTGTTGTATACGCTGGGCCGCGTGGTGCCCTTCCTGGCGGATACGCTCTCCTATGTGATCTCTGTGCTGTCGCTGCTCTGTATCAAGACCGAGTTTCAGGCGGAGCGCGCAGAGGCGGCGCGGGCTTCGCTGCTGGCCGAGATGAAAGAGGGCTTGCTCTGGCTCTGGCGGCAGCCGTTGGTGCGCTTCCTGGCGGTGATAGTGGGCGGAATGAACCTGACCGGCGCGGGCTATTCGCTGATTGTGATTGTGCTGGCGCAGCGCCTGCATGCCACATCGTTCGCCATTGGCCTGATCCTGGCCGGCGCGGGCGTGGGCAATATGCTGGGCACGCTGCTGACGCCGCCCATCCAAAAGCGCTTCAGCTTCCGGCAGATCATGGTTGGAGCAATGTGGGTGCTGGCCTTCACCTGGCCGCTGTTTGTCTTTGCGCCAGACCTGCTGACGCTGGGCATCGTCACGGCGCTGACCATTATCGCTGTGCCGGTGCAGGGGATCACGCAGTTTAGTTACCGCCTGAAGTTGATTCCCGATCATCTGCAAGGGCGGGTCAACGCGCCCTTTCGCATCATCGTCTGGTGCAGCCAGCCGCTTGGGCTGGGGCTGACGGGTGTGCTGCTCCAGGCGTTTGGCCCGGCGGCAACCGTCTGGATTCTGTTTGTGCCGCAGATCGTGCTGGCCGTCGCCACGACGCTGAACAAAGCAATGCGCCAGCCAAGATAGGCTGGCGTTCATTTGTAGCGCCGGTTTCCAGCCGGACAGATGTGTAACATTTTTGGCTGAGCAGCGACGTGTTTTAGGAGAAAACCAAGTTCAGCTAGCAGAATATGGTGTGTGAGGAATCTCATGGAATCCGCTTCGCCCACTTCGGGTCTGGACGATTCACCGGCAGCCGCGCTGTATCGGCAGCATGGGCCATTGATCTTTGCCTGGCTACTCAAACAGGTCCATTCCTGGGAAGATGCCGAAGACCTGCTGCTGGAAGTCTTTCTGGCAGCGTTTGAACAGAATCGCCTGCTCGCTGTGCCCGAAGAAAAGCGGCTGGCGTGGCTGCTAAGCGTGGCGCAGCACAAGCTGGTGGATGCTTATCGGCTTTCCGGGCGGCGCCAGCAGGTGCCGCTGGAGGCGGTAGCCGGAGCGCTGGAAGCCGATGAGGCGCTGGCGCCCGAAGGGGTGGCCCTGCGCCACGAACGGCACGCCGATCTGCGCGCCGCCTTGCGGGCATTGCCTCAGACGCAGCGCGAGGTCGTGCAGCTTCGCTTCGGCGAGGGGCTGCGCTGCGCCGAGATTGCAACGGTGCTGGGCAAGCGTGAGGGCGCTGTGCGTGTCCTGCTCTGGCGCGCGCTCAAGATATTGCGTGCGCGCTACGGGGGAGAACAGGAAGGAAACACCCGCGATGCTATATGATGACGAGCCGGTGAACTTTGAGGAGGTGGCACGCCTCCAGAACCTGGATGAACAGATCGAAGCGCGCCTGCATGGGAACACGCAGGCACGGCTCGACGGCCAGGACGTGCTGGACCCGAAACTCCTGCAAGACGTACACGACTTGTATCAGCCACGCGCCCAGCGGTTCCAACGCGGGTTGGACCGCGTGTGGGGCCGTCTGGAGCAGCAGGGCGCTGTTCCTGCTCAACATCACCAACAACGGAGCGGACCGATCACGCGGTCCGGTCTCCGACAAGAAAGGCGATACCCTATGCAAGACTTCTTCCATACCGGCAAGAGGTGGTCGGCACGAATCACGAGCCTGATAGCCATTGCGTTCCTCGTCGTCCTGGTTGGGGGGCTGACCCTTGGCTTGATTCTGGTGCGTCACAACGGGACGGGCACGGCTGGTGGCCCGAAGAATCAGACGAACGTACCATCAGCAACCAGCGCTGCCGCAACGCATTTTACTGTCACCAGCGTTGATCTGGCTGTGACGCCCGCCAGCATCGACGGGATGACCTGTGGCAGCTCCATCAGCTTGAGCTACACGGCGACCTTTCATGTTCCGGCAGGGACCGCCGGGGGAACTATTCAGTTTGAATATACCCTGAACAATGGGCGGTCCTCCACCAGCGCCAGCGTTAGCGTCAGCCCAGGGCAGACGACCCAAACCTATACATTTACCAGTTCGGGGACACTGCCTCCCGATCATACCTATCCGGGGATTGCTGAAGTTCTGGTGAGCAGTCCTAATGCGGTCCATTCGCCGCAGGTCCAGCCCACCGGCTCGTGTGTTGCTGGCGCCGCCTTTCAGGTGACGAGCGTGGATATGGCGGTCAGCCCAGCCAGTCTTGCCGGCATGGCCTGCGGAACCCAGATCACCGTGACCTACACTGCTACCTTCCATATCGCTCCTGGTAGCGCAGGAGGGACGATTCAATTTGGGTACACGGTGAACAATGGGCGTGGCTCGACCAGCGCGAGCATTGCCGTCGCCGCCGGGCAGACAACGGCAACCTACAGCTTTACCTGGAAAGGCGCGCTTCCGGCGGACCATACCGCCCCAGGACACGGCGGCGTGATGGTCACCAGCCCGAATCAGGTCACTTCATCGCTGGTGGCTCCGACTGGCTCGTGCAACTGATGATCGTGCAGCACGCGCAAGACCTCGGCCTGGGCCGGGGTCAGGCCCAATGGACCTCTATGCAAAAAGCGGGGAGCGTGATGCTCCCCGCTGATGGTTCCCCCCGGTCCCCAACAGAGGCTTGTTAGTTGGCTGCCGCCTGTGCCTCTGCCGCCGCCGGGACGGTCTCGGCCACCTCAACCTCGATATCCAGCTTCACCTGATCGCCGACCAGCCAGCCGCCGGTCTCCAGCGCCACGTTCCAGTTCAGCCCAAAGTCTTTGCGGCTGATCGCGCCGGTGATGGTAAAGCCCGCAACATGCTTGCCATAGGGGTTCTTGCCATGCCCCTCCAGCGTGACATCCAGCGGCACCTCGCGGCTGACACCGCGAATGGTCAGATCGCCAAAGACGTGATAGCGGTCCTCGCCCTTTTTCTCGACTCTGGTACTCTTGAAGGTGATGGTGGGGTGATTCGCTACGTCAAGGAAGTCGGGAGAGCGCAGGTGACCGTCGCGCTGCTCCTGGCCGGTATCGATGCTGGCCGCCTCAACCGTCACGTTGACGCTGGACTGCTCAGGGTGCTGCTCATTCAGGTCAAGCTCGCCGCTGAATTTCGTAAACTTGCCACGAACGGTGGTGACCATCATGTGTTTAGCGGAAAATCCGATGGTGGTGTGTGCAGGATCAAAATCCCAGGCCATGTGTCTCATCCTCCAGGTATGTTTTTGTTTTCTTGGAAGTCGCTTTTGTTGCCTACGAAATGTAGGTAACTTTACTAAAGGAAGTATAGGACAGAAAAATAGCATTTGTCAAGAGTTTTTAGGACAAGTTTCAGCAGCAGGAAGAATTTGACAGCAACGGCGCGGCCCGCTATACTCGAAGTGGTTGCTGGGGTTGGATGAAAGGTGAGCGGTTACAGAACAGGCAGGGAGAGTTGTGATGGGCAAGTTTATTACCGGGTCACTCTCAGCGCCGTCCTATGTCTGGCGGCTGAGCGCGGCGCTGGTGTTGGGTGGATTGGTCGGCTTCTATACCAGTTTTTCTTCCCCAGGCTGGCTGGATGTGCTGCTGGCCGGGGCGGCGCTGCTGCTGCCGCCGCTGGTGCATCTGCTGCTTGATCAGGCGCGCCGGCGCAAGCTGCTCACGCTCCTCTGGGCGCTGGCCGGGGTGCTGGCGCTGGCCTTGTTGTTCGTGCTGATTGCCGGGCCAGGCGACACGCCGGAAGGGGATGTGCTGCTGATGCTCTGGCTGGCGCCGATCAGCGCGAGCTTTGCAGTGGGCAGTGTGCGCACGCGCGTGCGCCGCAAATGGCGGCTGGCGGTGCTGTGCGGGATGGTGGCCTGGGTGGGTGTGGGCCTGCATAATCTGCTGGGGGCCACGCTGACCCACCTGTTTGCGTCGCAGGGGCCATTTGGAGGCAATGGCCTGGTGTTCTTTGGGTTGTTTCTGATTCTCTGGTTGTTCGGGCTGTTGATCGCCGTGCTGACCGGCCTGCTGGGGGCCGCGCTCCACGCCTGGCTTCAGCGCCGGGGCAGATCGTGATGAGTTCCCGATACTGAATCCACGCTGCTTGCATTGGAAGCACTGGCGCCCTCGATTCTTTCACTGGTAGCCCCTTGAAGCATAGACCTATATCGATACCTGCGACAAGCCCTGCGGCTCCATTGGCGCCGGGGTCTATACCATCAACCAGACGCCACTCTGCAACGCGATTGAAGACAATCCTACAGCGAAGGACAAACCGGCAATCTGATCTGGTAACTCGTCCGCGTAATCCTCTCAGGAGAGGCGCCCGCGATCAGGCATGGTAGACGCTGCCAAGAACAGCCCCCCTCAGCGTCTGCCGTATGTGCTGTCGTGGGCGCTCTTTTTCACCGGAACACATGGGCAGAAAAAGAACAGAAGAGCAGCGGCTCAGATGGGTTGCCAGAAGCGCATCATCCTGGTAGACTTATCGCCAGCCGAAGATTTTGATGAGTTGGAGACGCCCGATGAAGATTTCGCTGCCCGATAGCTGGCAGGCCGTGCTTGCCGATGAGTTTCAAAAACCCTATTTCAAGCAGTTAGAGGCGTTCGTCGATCAGGAGCGCCAGACGCAGACGATCTTCCCGCCGGAAGATGATGTCTTTAATGCGTTCGTCTATACGCCGTATGAAAGGGTCACTGTGCTGCTGCTGGGCCAAGACCCCTATCACGATGATAACCAGGCGCACGGGCTGTGCTTCTCAGTGCGGCCAGGCATCAAGCCGCCGCCCTCACTGGCGAATATGTATACCGAGTTGAAGAGCGACGTTGGCTTTCGCGTGCCCAATCATGGCTATCTGGTGCCCTGGGCCGAGCAGGGCATGCTGATGATGAACGCGGTGCTGACCGTGCGGGCGCACACGCCCAATTCGCATAAAGACCGGGGCTGGGAGACCTTCACCGACGCGGTGATTCGCAAGGTCAATGAGAAGCAGGAGCAGGTGATCTTTATCCTTTGGGGCGCCTACGCCCAGAAGAAGGTCAAGCTGATCGACAGCAGCCGGCACAAGGTCATTCAGTCGGCGCATCCCTCGCCGCTTTCGGCGCGCGCTGGCTTCTTTGGCAGCAAGCCGTTCTCCAAGACCAACGAGTATCTGCGCGCCGCTGGCAAGCCGGAGATCAACTGGCAGCTTCCCAATATCTAGACGTGCTGGTCCTATTTTTTATTGCCTGCTGGCGACTGCGCTTTGGATGGCTTGGGTTTGTGGTCGCCGGCAGGCGCTTCCTGGTTCTGGCTCTGCTGCTGTTGGGCGTGATAGACTTCTAGTTCTGCGCGTTTGCGCTCGCTCTCTTCCTTGAGCGCCGCTTTCCACCCGCGCTCATATGGCTCAAGCTGCTCTAGCAGAGTCCGGGCGATGAGGTAATTGCGATACCATTTTTTGTTGCCTGGCACGATATGCCAGGGCGCCCAGGCAGTGCTGCAACGTGCCAGCGCCTCCTCATACACCTCGCGGTAAGCGCTCCAGGAGGCGCGCTCCTGCCAGTCGCTCACCGAGAGCTTCCAGGCGGCCTCCGGGTCGGCCTCGCGGGCCAGCAAGCGCTGCTCTTGCTCTTGCCTGGAGATATGCAGGAAGAATTTGAAGATGAGCGTCTGGTTCTCTGCCAGCATGCGCTCGAAATTATTGATCTGCTGGTAGCGCTGCTCCCAGACCTCTTTGGGCACGAGATGATGCACTCGCGCCACCAGCACATCCTCATAGTGCGAGCGGTTGAAAATGGCGATCATGCCGCGCTCTGGGGTGCGTTGGTGGATGCGCCAGAGGAAGTCGTGGCGGCGCTCCTCTTCGGTGGGCACCTTGAAGCTCCAGACATGGCAGCCTGATGGATTGAACCCGGAGAAAACCTTCTTGACGGCGCCATCTTTGCCAGAGGTGTCCATGCCCTGCAAGATGACCAGCACGCCCTGCTGCTGGGCGCCATAGAGCCAGCCCTGCAAGGCTTCGAGGCGCTGGAGGAGTTCTGGCAGGCGTTGGGCGGCCTCCTCTTTGGTCAGCCCATTGGTGTCGTCGGGGTCGTAGTCCGAGAGCTTTACTGGTCCAGGCGCCTCAATTATCGGATGCTTCATACGTCAAACCTTTCCGGGTTGTCGCCGTTATCCTGCCCACGCCAAAGGCGCCGCTGAGGAAGCGCATCATGCCGCGAGGTCGCTCTTGGGTTCTTTCTGAGGAGCCTCGCGCTTGCTGCGCCCGGCGATGGCACGCATGATGCGCAGGGCCGTGCCGTAGAGCAAGAGGATGGCGACACTGCACAGCAGGATCCCCAGGATCACCAGCGCGATGGTGAAGCCCAGCGAATTGGTTGCCGTCCTGGTAACGGCGTTCACCAGCGAGAGAACGCCAAAGACTAACAAAAACAGCCCTGATGCCCAGCCATTTCCGCTGAATTCATTCCCGCCCATGACCCGCTCCTTGTGCCGGCAGCGCGCTGCCGGCGTATGATTTTTGCCTGACCTCCCCGCGAGGCTGCGGCTGAACTTGCCGATACTATATCACGAAAAAGGGTTCTTTATTTTGGGGCCACTCTCTCTGCGTATGGCTGCGTTCCTGCGAGGCGCACTGTGCTGAGCACCTGGCTGGTGTTTGGCGCGATTCTCACCTTCCTGGCGCGCGTCTTCCCCCAGAAGATCGCCAGGCCAGGCAGCGCGAAGCCGGCAAACCAGGCCAGCGACGGGTTCTGAAAAAAGGTGAAGTGGCTTATAATAACTTCAAGGTCACTTCCGCTAACTGATTGTGCTGAGCATCACACCGCCTTGAGAGACCAGAACTGGAGTACACGCTATGGGCCAGAAATTTACCCAGGTGGACGCTTTCACCAATATCCCCTTTGCGGGCAACCCCGCTGCCGTCTGTGTCCTGCCAGAGCCGGCAGACGCGGGCTGGATGCAGTTGGTGGCCCGCGAGATGAACCTGGCGGAGACGGCGTTTCTGCTGCGCCAGGAGGATGGCTTCAATCTGCGCTGGTTCACGCCGGCGGTGGAGGTGGACCTCTGCGGCCATGCCACGCTGGCGAGCGCGCATGTCCTTTGGGAAGAGGGCCATCTGCCGCCGGAGGCGCCTGCGCGCTTTCACACGCGCAGCGGCCTGCTGACCTGCGCCCGGCAGGGCGCGTGGATCGAGATGAACTTTCCGGCCACGCCGGCGGAGCCAGCCGAGGCGCCGCCCGAACTGACCCGCGCCCTGGGCGCCAGCGCCAGCTACGTCGGCCAGAGCCGCTTTGATTATCTGGTCGAAGTGGCCTCTGAGGAGGTCGTGCGCGGTCTCACGCCAGACATCACGCTGCTGGAACAGGTGGAGGCCAGGGGCGTGATCGTCACCAGCCGTGCCGCTTCGCCGGAGTATGATTTCGTCTCGCGCTTCTTCGCGCCCCGCACAGGCGTCAACGAAGACCCGGTGACCGGCTCGGCGCACTCCTGCCTGACGCCCTATTGGGCGGGACGGCTGGGCAAAAGCGAACTGCGCGCCTATCAAGCCTCGGCGCGCGGCGGCGCGCTGCGCGTGCGGCTGGAGGGGGAGCGGGTGGTGATCGCCGGCCAGGCTGTCACCGTCTTGCGTGGCGAACTGCTGGTCTGAAATATCCGTAATGGTCGGTTGGCAAGCGGCATCAAAGTTGCAATATTTGTTCTGGCAAACACGCATCTGAGCGCCGGGGGCAGGTTCCGGCGCTCGCCCGTTTCAGGGAAAGGAGCAATCTTGCATGCAATTAAGCGCTCGCAATCAGCTTCTCGGCACAGTCAAAGAGGTCAAACTCGGCACTGTCATGGCCGAGGTTGTCGTTGCCTTGCCCGATGGGCAGGAGATTGTTTCGGCTATCACGCGCGGCTCCGCCGAGAGCCTGCATCTCAAGGCCGGCGATCAGGTTGTCGCCATCATCAAATCCACTGAAGTGATGATTGGCAAGGAATGAGGGTTGAAAAGATAAGAGACGGCCCCTGATGGCTGGCCTGGCTCGCGCACTCAGCAGAGCAAGCCAGGCATAGCCTTTGCGGCGGATGTGCCCTGCTCTGCACAGCAGCGTGCAGAGGACGCGCAGCACGCCCGTCAGGAGGCACCTCTCATGGAGCAAGCGCCAGACTATCAAGAATCTGCATCTTCAGGCAAGCAATATCTTCCACAAAAGCCAGCCGTGAGCGAGCAGACAAAGCAGATGCCCCGCGTAACGGCGCCGCTTACCACACCAGCAGCAGCGACATCGGCAGCGCGTGTCGCGGGCGATTGGGTTCGCTGGGGGCCGATCTGGGCCGGATTTATCATGGTCATTTCCACCTTAACGCTGCTCGGCGCGCTCGGCGTCGCGCTGGACAATGCTCTCTGGCGGGCCAATGGCAGCGCCATCTTTACCGCCGGCTGGGCCATCTTCTCTGGCGTCGTCGCCTTTATCCTGGGTGGCTGGATCGCCGGGCGGGCGTCGGGCGCGGACACTCTGGGCGCATCGATGCTGAACAGCGCCCTGGTCTGGGGCCTCTCCGTTGTTGTACTCCTGGTGCTGCTGCTGATTACCACCGTCACCAGCATTGTGAGCATCTCCAACGCGGTGGGCGGCATCAGCGTGCCGCTCTTGCTGCTGATGAAAGCCGATGGCGCCAGGCCGCAGGTCTTCACGCCAGGCCAGGCGCAGGCCACCGCCTGGGCCAGCTTCGCCACCCTGGCAATAGGGCTGCTCCTGGCGATTTTCGGTGGCCTGCTCGGTATGCGGCGCCCGCCAGCGCGGCAGCCCTGATCGAGAAGCCTGGTAAAAACCAGGCGAGCGATGGATGCGTCCCTGCGCTGACTAGCAATAGACATCAGAAGAGACCGGCCCGCATCCATCAACGGGACATTGCGGCATGGAGTCCCCTGCCTGAAGGCAGGGGGAGGAAATGCCGCGCTCCTTTCGCTTGACATTTCATCGGCCAGATGCTACAATACATCCGATGAAACAACAACTGACCGCCAAACTGAAACTGACCATCACGCCTGACGAGTACCGGGTGCTGCGCCAGACCCAACTGGCCTACCGCGACGCCCTGAACTTCGTCAGTCGGTATGCCTTTGCGCACGGCAAAACGAGCAACACCATCCGCCTGCAAAAGGAGACGTACCGCGATGTGCGTGCCCAGTTTGGCATGCCCGCCCAGATGGCCTGCAATATCCCCCGCCAAGTCGGGGCCACCTACAAGGGACTCTGGACCAAATGGCACCAGAATCAGGAAGCCAGAGCCGCCGGAAGAACGAAGAAGCGCTTCAAGGGGCTGGATGACGCCCCCACGTATGTTTCGCCCACGCTCACCTACAGCTATGGCCGGGATTATTCCCTCAAGGAAGGCAGCCGGGTCAGTCTGCTGACCTCCATCGGTCGGTTGATTTTGCCCTATCAGGGCTACGCCAAACACGTGGCCCTCTTGCAACACGGGGCCACCATCGGAGCCGGCAAACTCTGGTATGACCAGAGCAAGAAACGCTTTTACCTGCTGGTCAGTATGGACGTTGAGGGACCTGACCCCACGCCGGCAACGGCTACCCAGATTGTCGGGGTAGATGTGGGCCAGCGTTACCTTGCCACCGTGACCACGCCAACCAATCACAGCCAGTTCTATAGTGGAAAGGAGATACGCCAGCACACCGATCATGTGGCTCGGCTGCAAAAGCGACTTTGGCAGAAAGGCACTCGCTCGGCCACCAGAAAACGTATCCAATTGGCCCGGCGAGAGAGACGGCTCAAGCTGAATACCAACCACACGATTGCGAAACACATTCTGGACACCCATCCCTACGCTTTCATCGGACTGGAAGACTTGACTGGCATCCGAGAGCGCACGAAACGGCGGAAGTACCGGCGCAAGGGCAAGAAACTGCTGCCCGTCTCGGCATCGGCCCGCAAAGCCAATCGGCACGCGAGTAAGTGGGCGTTCGCGGAATTGCACAGCTTCCTTGCCTATAAGGCGGCGCTGGCAGGCAGTGTTTGCATCAAAATCGATGCCGACTACACCAGTCAGATGTGTCCGCGCTGTGGCTTTACCGCCAAGGAGAACCGTCCGAAAAAAGGCTTGCTCTTTGTCTGCTGCCAGTGCCATTACACGCTCCATGCTGATTTAGTGGGGGCCAGAAATATTGCGTTACGAACGCTTTTCATCCGGCAAGACTGGATGAAAACGGGGTGCTTGTCAGTCACCCCTGATGTGTCAGACCGTGAAGCCAAAGTCGCACGCCTGCAAAGGTATGCGGAATTGCGGTGGAGTTTGGACACAAGCCCCTCCCTTTAGGGATGGGGTATCTGACCGCTGATACCATATGCTACAATCTTTGCAAACTGAAGATTGAGTGGATGATACCGCTCTGTTGGAAGGGCGAGGACGATGCAGCAAGCAACGCGACCCGTTCGAGTGGTGTTTCAAGGCGATAGTGTTACCGACTGTGGGCGCAGTCGGTATCATGATACAGATTTAGGCAATGGCTACGCGATGATGGCTGCTGCCCACTTTGCGGCACAATTTCCTGAAAGGCAGGTCCAGTTCTTCAATCGCGGGGTCAGCGGTAATCGGATTCGTGACCTGCACGCCCGCTGGGAGGAAGATTGCCTGTCCCTACAACCGGATTGGGTCTCTATTCTGATAGGGATCAACGATACCTGGCGGCGCTATGACCAGCATGACCCAACTCCAGTCGCAGCCTTTGAGGCAACCTATCGAGCCATTCTAGAGGCTACAGCAGCCCAGGGTGCGCGTCTCATCATCTGTGAGCCATTTTTATTGCCGGTGTTACCAGAACAGGGAGCCTGGCGTGAAGACCTTGATCCCAAAATTGCGGTTGTGCGCCAGCTTGCCCAGGAATATCGGGCATGGTTCATTCCGTTGGATGGCCTGTTTGCAAGTGTAGCAACGCAGCGCAGGCCAACGTTCTGGGCCGATGATGGCGTCCACCCCTCGCCTGCCGGGCATGCCTTGATTGCGCGGGCCTGGCTTGAGACATTTA
>CAZFWN010000169.1:6540-12085 GCA_964522745.1 uncultured Ktedonobacterales bacterium | reverse complement strand
TAAGCGCTGATGGCCTCTCCAGCCGGTTTGGGAGAGGCCATCAGCAAGCGTAAGCGCTGCTCTCAGACAGCAGGCTCCTTGTTGCTCTCGTAGGAACGATACAGGCCGCGTACTTTGCCCTGAATGCGCCACTGCCTGTTCCACTCTCTGGCGGGAATGCGCAACCGATACTCATCAATCTTATCTTCGTTCTCTGGGTGCAATTCCATACAATCTGGGTATTTATAATAGCGCTTGAGGGTGGCTTTTCCAGGGTGGTCGCCGCTGATCTGTACGGCAACCACCAGCGCCCCTTGTTCGGGGTCCGGGTCTTCTTCAACAAAGATATAATCCCCATCAATGATATGTACGTCCGTCATCGATCTGCCGGCAACCTTCAACACGTAGCTGCTCTCGGCGACGTGTTCGGCAAGCTCGATAGATTCAGCCTCAGACCTCCTGGAGATTGCCAGCGGCCTGCCAGCAGCGATCTGCCCACGAATGCGCAGATGGCGCCGGGAGAGCGGTTTCGCCTCCGGCCACGAGGGCGGATACTCCCGCAGTTGCTCAACCGTGATGTCAAGCGCTTTTGCAATGTCCTCTATCTGCTCACGTCCTGGGTGTTCAATCTGATTTCGCTCCACTTTTGAGAGATAGCTTGCTCCACAATACGTCATATTCGCCAGCCCGGTAATACTAAGCTGGCGGTACTTCCGCCAGGCCCGAATCCTGTCTCCAAGCGTTCCTTTATAGGTTGGTTTTTCTGGGGCGCCCATTGGTTTTCTCTCCTATAGCTTTCTATCTAAACCTCTCTCTCCGCATGTACGTTCGCATCAAGTATAGTACATAGGTTCTAATTTTGCAATAATATGACAATACGTTCAACCAATCATTCAAGAAAGAGAAATTACGCCAGCCGGGACAACGCCAGGCACAGAACCAAACCCGCTGGCAGTCCAGCTTTATCCGCTTTGCACCGGAAGGTGGGCGGTATTCAGCAGTGTAAATAATCAATAAATAATGGTTAAAAATGAAATTACATAACAATCAAATACGATTTTGAGCCGAGACAGTACTTGACTAAATATCACTATTCATATTATTATACGCCTTGGTGAACGCCTTAGAACTTTTGTTCTATATTTAATGAACACCAGGGGGGCAAATTATGGCTGCACATGCTCCATCATCCCAGGCATCTGCATCTGGGAGCATTCCTGCCGGGGGAACTCGACAATCAGGCAAAATGACACAATTTTTTGCCAGCCGCTTTCAAGTCTGGGGGCGCTGGGCCATCGCCGTCTTTCTCGGCTGCTTCATCGTCATTAGCCTGCTCGTCTATCTGCTCGTGCAGTGGATCTCTTACAGCTATTGGGTTGGACAAAACGGCCAGAGCAATTCCGTCACCCTGACGCAAGACATCGGGCACGGGGGTGTCAGCGCTATCACCGTCCTCTTCCACGATCACACCCTGGTAGTGGTTGAGGTCGATAATAACGATCCCCAACGGGTCTCTGTGATCAAGGCCAATCAGGAGATCGCCATTCCTGACGGCAGCGGCGTCGTGAATGCCTCGCTGCAATCGCTCCTGCAACCAGGAAGGCTTGATCTGGTCATTACCATCCGGGGCGGCATAGCCTACCATACAGAGTTTACAACGTTCCTGGTCAATAATATTGACCAACTCAAGCAGAACCCGCAGGCTCCAGGCTTCAGGGAACCAAGCGCCAACGAACTACATCAGGCATTGCAAAAGCTCGGTTCCTCATGAACGCGAGGAGCGCTCAGTGACGAATCTGCACGTTCTCAAAAGAAAAATCTTAGCTGGCACGCTGCTGCTTGTGGCAGTGGGGAGCCTGGCTGGTCTGCTCACCAGCCTGGCAAATCCGGCGGCAGGCTTCGGACTCAACTGGTCAGCCTCGCTTTCTGGGGACGCCAGCACCCCAACGCCGGCGGCAACAGCAGCACCGCTGGCGGTAGCTGCTCATGTCCAGGCGCTCTATCAGGGCGATCCCGGCATTGGCTGGGATACGTCCGCCCAGTACCGGCTCTGGTGGCCCAGCGCTTGCTCGCCGGCAGCGCTGACAATGGCCCTGCGCGCCTGGGGCGAGGCGGTCACCATTGGGCAAGTGCTGGACCGGCTTATTGCTCACCAAGCCATCACACCGGCGAGCGGGCTGCTGCGCGCCGGGGCGCTGGAGCAGGTTGCCAAAGAGTATGGCTTCCAGGCACTCACCTTCTGGAGTTGGAACGTAGAGCAGCTCGGCCAGGTCACGGCGCAGGGCGTGCCGGTATTGGTGGACATCGTAGATGCGAAACAGCAGACGCCCTATCCAGGCTTTGTTGTTGGGCACTGGTTTGTCGTTACCGACGTTGCTGGCGACCATATCAGTGTGCGTGATTCGAGCGGCTACCATATCCACTCACTGAGCCGGGGAGTTTTTCACACCCTCTTTACTGGTATTGGGGTGGTCATCTGGAAGGGAATCTCGCTCTCCCTCCCAACGTGAGCGGATTTTCCTGAATTGAAGAGGGAAAGCGCGATGAAACGCTTGCTTGTATGCTCGCTTATGCTGGCGCTGCTGGTCGGCGCGATCCTGCTCTGGTCAACGCTGAGTGGACCGTTTGCTTCCCTTGACGCGCTGGCCTGGAATGCTGGCAATGCTGGCGCTGGCGCCGGGCCGAGTCCAACGCCTGCACCGCCGGCGACTGGAACGCTGGCGGCCTTTGGCTTGAGTGGTCCAGTCACCTGCCGCAGCAGTGAGCCACCAACGCGCTCGCCCTGGCTGGCGGTGGCGCGGACGGACGCGCAGAACTACAAGCTTGATCCGCTGACCTTCGAGTGGAAAATCTGGCAGGAATCAGGCTTTCAGATAAATGTTGAGAGCAAAGCGGGCGCAATTGGGATCGCGCAGTTTATGCCGGAGACCGCACGCGCGATGGGCATCGACCCACGAGACCCGCAGCAGGCGCTTGACGCTTCGGCGCGCCTGGATGCCGGGCATATCACTAACTATGCTGCGCGTGCCCGCCAGCTTGCCGGCCATTATGCCGGCTCGGCGGCACGCTACGGCTACGCGCTGGCGCTGGCGGCCTACAATGCCGGCCCCGGAGCGCTCCAAAGCGCCTGGCGCGCCGCCTTTTCGGGCAACTGGCCGGCAAGCCCCTGGGCCTGGCTGGCAGAGATGGCCCCAGAGACTCAACGCTATATTCCAGATATTCTCGGCTGCTCCACCCACTAGCTGCTGCCATCGAGCGCAGAAAGGAGACCCAGCATGACCGCTTCTATCGCGCTGCTGCCACCAGAGAAGCTGATGCCGCCAGAACTGGTGCCCTATGCCAAAGAGATAGACGAGTTCAAGGCCATCACCGGCGTGCGACTCTTTTTTCCGCCTATCGGTATCGGCGGCTGCGGCGTGGTGCTGGCCGCCGAAGACCCCCAGGGCGCCGAACTGGCCGTCAAAGTCATCATCGCCGACAGTGACGCCATGCGCGACCAGGCGCGGCGCGAAGCGGACATCCTGGCGAGCGTGCAGCATACGGCGGCGCTGGGCGGTGACGGGCTGATCTGGC
The DNA here is from genome assembly GCA_964522745.1 of uncultured Ktedonobacterales bacterium. GTDB lineage: Bacteria > Chloroflexota > Ktedonobacteria > Ktedonobacterales > DATBGS01 > DATBHW01. The sequence goes on along the minus strand of CAZFWN010000169.1, from coordinate 8,533 downwards.
ACACCAGCCGGCAGGCGCACCGCCAAAAAGTGGACCTCTTCTTTCTGGCAATGGAGTTTGTGCAGGGAGATACGCTGGCAGAGCATCTCACCTCACATGGGCCGCTCAGCGAAAGTGTGGCCCTGGAATGGACCATTGATCTCGCCGGGGCGCTCGCCGCGCTCCATCGCCAGAAGATCATCCACCGCGATGTCAAGCCAGACAACATCGTGCTGGCTCCGCTGGGCCGGGGCTATCAACCTATCCTCGTAGACTATGGCATTGCTAAAGTTGGCAATCACACGGCGCGTGGGGCGAAAGCCGCCACTGACGGCTACGCGCCGCCGGAGCAGTATAAGGGCGGAACGGACCAGCGCAGCGACGGCTACGCGCTGGGCGCAACGCTCTATGAGATGGTGACGGGACGCACGCCGCCCAAGGCCACCAAACGAGACGCCAGCGTCGCCCTGGAGCCGCGTCAGTTGAACCCGGCTCTCTCGCCAGACCTGGAACTGGTGATCCAGGTCGCCACCGCCTATGAGCCTGATCACCGCTTTCCCACCATGCGCGCCATGCAGGACGCGCTGCGCCTGGTGCAGAGCGGCGACCATGCAGCATTGCTTTCAGTCCTGCGCACTACAGGGCTGGTGACACCTATCAGCAGTGGTCCGCTGCCTCTCGGCGTCTCAGGAGGCGGCAGCATTCCACAATTGCCGCCCCTACCAATGAAACAACCAACTCCCAAGCCTCCACCATCAGCGCCGCTCGCAGCCCCAGCAGCACGAGCGCCAGTGGTCGTCGCTGCGGCACCGTCATTCACCCGGAAGATGCGCGCCACCTGCCCCTATTGCAGCAGCCAGTGCCCACTGGATGCGGCTTTCTGCGATGCGTGCGGCTATGCGCTCAGCGCGTATGCGCTGGGAAGTGCAGCGGGCGCCGTCCTGCTGCCACCAGACGCGGCGACGGCTGCCGGATTCCGCACGCCCGGCCCGCAGTTCCTCTCGCTCCTGCTGGGCGAGCAGATCGTCCTGGGTGGCCCGGCCCTGGCAGCCTGGGAGAAAATCCTGCTGCTCCTGGGCTACTGGCTGCTGCTGGCAAGCCTGGCGCTCGGCGGGCGCGCCCTCGGCTTGACACTGGCAAATGCTCAAGGCTTTGCCAGCGGATGTCTGCTGTTTTTCTTTCTTCTTATTCCCCTCTTTGGCAAGATCGTCTGGGGTTGGAAGCGCCTGGTGCTGACACGGCGCGGGCAGGTCAGAGCGCTGCGCCGGGGCGCGGCCATGTTCTTCAGCCTGCTGGCAATTGGAGCAGTGCTGGCCTGGTGTGTGGCTGAGGTACGGGCCGGTCAGCCGCTCTGGGCCTTGGATGGCCCAGGCGTGGGCCTCTTGCTCAGCGCCAGCCTGGGCGGCTGCGCCTATCTGCTGATTAAAGCACTGCTCGCATAAGGAGCATCCATCAAAACGATGCCTGTAGCGCCGGCACGGTGGCCGGCGCTCTTTCCTTCCCATTTCCGAATTCTCCCCCTTGATTTGGAACGGGTTTTCGAGTATCTTTACTTGCCTATCAGCCAGCAGCAAAGGAAGAGGGAAAATAATATGGGAAACGTGATTGTCGGTGCAACTATGTCACTGGATTGGTTTATGAATGACCGCGATGGTGATGTGGGTCGCCTGTATCCTGATTTTGAAGCATTGCGAAACACTGAGATGCTTCAGGAAGAAATACGAACAACCGGAGCAGTGGTGATGGGCCGGCGTTCCTACGCTATGGGAGACCCGGACGCATTCGCGGATACCTACGAATATCAAGTGCCGATCTTTGTCCTGACGCACGCGGTTCCAGAGAAGCTGCCAAAGCAGAACGGCAAACTGACGGTGAGCTTCGTCACTGACGGCATTGAAAGGGCCATTGCGCAGGCAAAAGCCGCCGCAGGCGACAAAAATGTCATGGTGGTAGGTGGAGCGAATACCGCTCAGCAATGTCTGCGAGCCGGGCTGGTTGATGAAATCCACATTGG
>CAZFWN010000169.1:3014-6440 GCA_964522745.1 uncultured Ktedonobacterales bacterium | reverse complement strand
CCCCACCCCTGCCGGCAAGGATGCCGGCGGTACAAGCAAAAACGAGCATCCTTGCCGGCGCTACAAGCTATCGCCCTGCCTGCTCAGGCGGCCTGGTCGCCGGCGCTCAGCGTGTGGCGCCAGACCTGCTCGGCCAGCGTGAGCCAGGCGTGTTGGGCGGCCTGCGATCCCTCGGCATGCTCCAGCGCGGCATACAACTGGCCCAGCCGGGTCAGGGTACACACCAGCGCCCAAAAACGCACTTCATATTCCAGCCAGCCCCGACGAGTGGGAAGCTGGGAAGCAGCGGCCAGCCGAACCAGCCGGGCCAACTCCTCTGCCAGCAGCCAGTGCAGCCGGGGCGGCTCCTGCGGCAGCCAGTCGCTCAGGGCGCGGCGCTGCGCCACATCCCCCTCTGAGACGCGCATGGTCTGCGCGGCGGGATGGGCCATCAGCAGCGAGAGCAGCCAGGGGCTAACGGCGGCAGCGACGTGCCGGGCGAGGGCCAGCGCCGGCAGGATAGGGCCAAACGCTCGCCGCAAGGTGTCGGGCAGGATGCCGCAGACGCCAATACTGAGCCAGGCCACAAACCCCTCCCAACGAACAGGCGCGATAGACAGCATGGGATGATCTCCTTTGCGCGTGATGCAAACCAACAACAGTGGCAGCACCGCCAAGGCAAAACACGGCCACCCCACAGCGGGCCAGGGCGCTACGGGTCGGAACGCGAGGAAAACAGCGTGGGAGCGAACGCAGCGCGTCACTCCCGCGTGCTGCAACTCCCCGTCCGACACCGGCGCCCAAGCCTGGCAAGAAGGTGGCCGTGAAGAGATCATCCCCAATGGATGGTACAATCTTCCCAGCCCCGGTCCTGCTATTGACAGGCATGGGGTATTGGAGCCGCCTGTGATTATACACAGGCGGTTCCGCCGTATACGTGCTGGAAAGGTGCTGAGGTCTCCTATCAAGGAAACCTGCCAGTATCGTACCCTACCGCTTGCTCTCTGTCAAGCGGGATAGGAAGAAAGTTTGCTGGCCGCCCCCTACCAAAGCAGCAGCAGAAATCCCTCCTTGGCGCGATGTGTCAAGCCTGGTCTGAACCCTATACCTGCACCAGCAGGAGTCAAGACCACACAACCACCAGGAGAAAAGGAGATATCCGATGTTACAAGAATATCAGACGCTCAATGAAGCCGTCATGCTGACGCAAGACGAGGGCAAGCTGCTCACCTTTCCAGGCGCCCGGATCAGGATCAAGGTCTTCTACGCACGACCCGGCAGAGTTGGGCTGATTCGCCAAAAGGCAGCAGCGAAAGGAGCGTGATTTTTCGCTGCTACCTCCCCGAAGTACAGGCCCCGCTCTACGTTTCCTGATCCGGCTGATAGGTGGCCGCATCCAGCCCAAAGGTCCAGGCAACGGCCTCATCGGCGTGGATGATGGAGGGCGGAACGCGCAGATAATACTGTCGGTTGGTGGAGGCATCGCGCACCTGGAGATAATGGGCCACCCGTTCCGGGTCAACAGGCAGATCAATCTCGATCAATTTCCCACGCCTGCTCTGGTCAATACAGCGCCCTCCAAGCAGGGCCATGAGTCGTTCCGGCCCCAGCCGCTCTTCTATCACCCGGCGCCGTTCCAGATTCTGTTCACGCAGCCAATCGGCTCTAGTGAGTTTCCCCAGAATGTACTGTTCTGGACAACGCACGCCATGCCAGGCATACACCCCCAACCCATCGGGATACTGGATGCTCATTCCGTTCGCGCTGTGCAGGCGCCCTTGCTCATCACGCTCCATTCGAACCGGCTTGCGAATCAACCAGGCTTGAGCATCCCCCAGGCGATACCCACTCACCAGCTCGTTCAGTCGCGCTAGATGAATCAGCGGGTTGTCCTCACAGACCTCGTGAAAGAAGCGAAAGCAGGCCAGCCGGCCTGCCTCTCGATAGGCGCGCACCATGTCCTGTACGCCGTCTTCCCATAACCTCTTGTTTTCTATTGTCTCTTGGAGCTTTCGCCAGGTCTGATCCTGTTCCTGGCGCTGGGGCCAGGGAAGGGTCTTGAGTTCCGCCAATTTGTCACGGTCCCAATACACGCTTTCGCACGCCTCGTCTTCCGCGAACCTTTTCTCGTGCCAGTACACATGCGGGCGCCAGAACCTTTTCAGGTTATACATGCGGATCTCGTGATATACCTGCATCCAGAGGGTATTCCCCACGCTGTCCCAGGCGCTGCCACCTGGGATGATCCCCTCCACCTGGTCCCAGATGGTCTGGGAGGCGCTGTCCCAGATGCCCAGCAACACGTGCTCCACCAGCGTCTCTATCTGGCCCTGAATGTTCTTGCCCAGCTCGGTCCCAGAGGAGTTCGACTCCCACTGAGGCGCATATGCCGCCAGAAAAGCCAGCGGCGAGTCGAACCAGCGGATGCGTGGCGCTTCCAACCCAAGGACGCGATAGGCATTGGAGAGATGTTCTTCAACTTCTTGCTCGTTGATCGGCGTGCAAGCGCACATGGCCGCGAGCCGTTCCCAGAAGAACTGGCGCAGAGAGGTTTCCTGCTCAGGCAGGAGCTGCTGTTGCCCACGCGCAATCGTGGGGCAGGGGAGGCGCGGCGCTGCCATCACCCTTAATCCTCCACGAAGCGGCTCCGGTCCATCTCCTCGATCCGGCTCATCTCCTCTTCGAGGCTTCTGGCAGGGCCAGTCGTTCCTGGGACATATTCGCGCTGCCTGGTCACCCGGTAGCATCCCACGTTCAACGCGATGGGGTGATGCTCCTGGTGGACCACCTGTGTCGGAATGAGTACCTCCAGGAAGAGATGCCCCTGCGCATCCTCCCACACGCGCCCTTCTTGCAGCCGGTGCGCGTGACCAGTCGCTTCGCCCCTCACAATCACGTTGTCTGGCCGGAGGGTGAGTCCGTCGGGCAACTGGTCGATGGCGGTCAGAAGAAGATCCCCTTGCCGGTGCATGCGGCTTCTCATCACAAGCTCCCTTGCTGATTGTTCAGGTGCTCGAAGACGGGTTCCCCTGAGACCCGCCATCAGCAGGCGCATCAGCAGCGCCGGACGAAATGGAGGTTCGTCCACTGGTCACGCGCAGCGCCCTTGCTCCATTATACGATCAACAGGGAAGTCCTTTGAATGCTATAATCTTCCATACACAAATCCCTGCAAGACGAACACTATTGAGGTACTGACAGCATGGCTGATGCACAGCGGCCCGTTTCGTTCCCGATAGAGGAAGTGGCGGCCACGCCGCTGCCAGGGAAGGCGATCCCCAACTCGTTCAGCTTTAGCCAGGATGGCTCGCAGGTCACCTATCTGTTTGGCGCCGGGAAGCGCCCCATCCAGCAATTGTATGCGATGGATACAGCCACCGGCGTGATCTCCGTGCTGGTGGCTCCGCCGGGCGGAGGCGTGCAAGAGGATCATCTTTCCCCGGAGGA
>CAZFWN010000169.1:0-2914 GCA_964522745.1 uncultured Ktedonobacterales bacterium | reverse complement strand
TGCTGGTGGCTCCGCCGGGCGGAGGCGTGCAAGAGGATCATCTTTCCCCGGAGGAGGAACTGCGCCGCCAGCGGGCGCGCAGCCTGGCAATTGGCCTGACCGAATACAGCCGCGCCGAGCGCTCAGACCGGCTCCTGATTCCGCTGAGCGGCGACATCTATGTGCAGGACGGGCCGGGCGAGCCGCTGCGCAAAATTCTCGATACTGCCGGCAAGGCGCCCGCGCTGACTCCGGCCTTCTCACCCGATAGCGAGTGGGTTAGCTATGTGCAAGATGCAGAAGTCTACATCATCCCGGCAGCGGGCGGCACGCCGCAACAGATCACCCAGGGTGCGCGGGGCACAGGCAAGACCAACGGGCTGGCCGAATATATCGCGCAGGAAGAACTGGCGCGCAGCGAGGGCTGCTGGTGGTCGCCCGATAGCCGCCGAATCGCCTATGAAGAAGTCGATGAGACGCATATCCCCCTCTATCGCATCATCCACCAGGGCAAAGACTCAACCGGCGACGAGGCGCAGGAAGCGCATCGCTATCCTTTCGCCGGCCAGGAGAACGCCCGCGTGCGCCTGGGCGTGGTCTCCATCGAGGGCGGCGAGCCGGTCTGGATGGACCTGACTTTTGATGAAGAAATTTATCTTGGCCGCGTCTTCTGGTGGTCGCCTGAGCGCCTGGGCGCGGTGGTGCTGAACCGCGCGCAAACGACCATTTCGCTGCTCCGCTTTGACATCCGCACCGGCGCGCGCGCACTCGTGCTGCAAGAACACAGCGACTATTGGATCAACCTGCCAGGAAAGCCACTCAAACAGCTTGAGGATGGGACATTCCTCTGGCTCTCAGAGCGCTCCGGCTTCAGGCATCTCTATCTTTACAAGAACGATGGGACGCTGCTCCGCCAGCTTACCGACGGCGACTGGATGGTCGATGCTGTCAAGGGCGCCGATACTCAGGGCGGGCTAGCCTATTTTCTCGGCAATCGCGCCTACCCCACAGAGATGCACCTGTATGCCGTCTCGCTCGATGGAGGCGAGCCGTGCCGGCTCACGCCTGAGCCGGGCACACATAACGTCGTAATCGATCACACCTGCCGCCAGTTTGTTGACGTGCATAGCGCCATTGATACGCCACCGCAGATCACGCTTCGCTTGCTGACTGACTGCCTGGTACTGCACAGGCTGACGCTCCCGCCAGACCGGCGCATTGCCGAGTTTCGACTGGCGCCGCCGGAACTGGTGACGCTGACCAACCGCGAGGGTACGACGCTCTATGGAGCGCTCTACCCGCCCCCGGTGCAGTATGGCCCTGGCCCCTATCCTACCGTTATCTATGTCTACGGCGGCCCCGGCCCGCAAATCGTCGCCAACGAATGGGATCTGACCGCCAAGTTGGATGTGCAATATCTACGCTCGCAGGGTTTTCTGGTCCTCCGGCTGGATAACCGGGGCAGCGCCCGGCGCGGGCTGGCCTTCGAGGGCGCCATCAAGCACCGCATGGGCACCGTCGAGGTCGAAGATCAGGTGGATGGTGTGCGCTGGCTGGTGAAGCAAGGGCTGGCGGACCCGGCGCGAGTGGGAGTCTGGGGCTGGAGCTATGGTGGCTATATGGCATTGATGTGCCTGGCAAAAGCGCCCGATGTCTTCAAGGTTGCGGTGGCCGGCGCGCCCGTCACCTCCTGGGATGGCTATGATACCGCTTATACCGAGCGCTATATGGGCACGCCTCAGTCCAACCCGGCGGGCTACCACGAGGGCAGCATGCTGACGCATGTGGACAACATACAAGGCAAGCTGCTGCTGGTGCATGGGATGCTCGACGAAAACGTACATTTCCGCCACACGGCCCGGCTGATAAACGCCCTGATTCGGGCGCGCAAAACCTACGACCTCCTGCTCTTCCCCGACGAGCGCCATATGCCGCGCCACCAGCCTGACCGTGTCTATCTTAACGAGCAGATCATCGGTTATTTTCAGCGAAACTTGTAACGCGGGCGTCCCGCCCGCAGTGGGCTGGGCGTGGGCGTCCAGGGTGAGGGGGGAATGCCTTGTCAGAATTACAGACATCTGAGGCCACACCGCCAGCAGCAGGGAGATCGAAAATATTGACGATTGTAGTGGTGTCCCTGCTGATCCTCCCGCTGCTGCTGCCCTGGCCGCTCCTTCTCCTGGAAATCCAGTGGATCGGGCCAATGATCCATGAAGCGCTCCTGGCATGTGCTTCCTTTTACTGCCCTGCTGCGACAGACCTGGATCAACAGGGAGGGCAATTGGTTGTGGGACCATCGCTCCTTGTGGCTTCTATATCTTTACTCTTGGGCCTCTTTGGTCTTATCTATACACACTGGCGCCCCACTTCACCAAAGAATACGAACCTCTTAACAGTAAGCATGATCTGTGGCTTTGTCTGGATTGTAATCTTTGGATGTGTTCTTGGCGTTTGGAATATCTTGTCCCTGACAATTTCGTAGCAGAAAAGCACAGAAGAGGCTCCTTGATGAGAGGAGGGAGAAGACTCAGGGATTATTCGATTATTCAAGGCTACAGGAAAGGACCATCAATGCTCACCGTTGAGCGTAATACGCCCATCACCACTGTGATTTTGAGCCGGCCAGAGGCGCGCAACGCCGTTGATCGCCAGACGGCAGAGGAACTGGCCGAAGCCTTCAGGGCGTTTGATGCTGACCCTGACGCGCTGGTTGGCGTCCTGTTTGGCGATCACGGTCAGTTTTGCGCCGGCGCGGACCTCAAGGCTTTTGCCGCCGGCAACGGCAACCGAGTTGAGCCAGATGGCGATGGACCTATGGGGCCAAGCCGGATGCTGCTGAGCAAGCCGGTCATTGCCGCCATCGCTGGCTACGCGGTGGCGGGCGGCCTGGAACTGGCGCTCTGGTGCGACCTGCGCGTGATGGAGGAAGATGCTG
>CAZFWN010000168.1:0-12138 GCA_964522745.1 uncultured Ktedonobacterales bacterium | reverse complement strand
CTGTAGGCTCGTCCAGTGGACGAGGGGCCGGCGCGGGACGCCGGCGCTACAGGCAAAGGGCAGACCACGCTATGAGAGCGCTTTCTGATAGCGCACTTCGCGGAGGAGCAGGCCAGGCCATTCTTCCGTCTTGCTGGCGCCATCAGGACTCCAGCCTGCCGCCTCGTAAAATCGGCGGGCGCGGGCGTTGCTTTCCAGCACCCAGAGGATGGCCTGAGTGTAGCCGCGCTGCTGAAGGTCGTTCACGGCATGTACAAAGAACAGGCGTCCAATGCCTTTGCCAGCGGCGTCTTGATCCAGATAAATAAGACCCACTTCTCCGGTTGTCGGTGAGGCATCGGCATCCCTGCTCGGCCAGGTGACGGCAAAGCCAACCATCTGCGCTGCTTGTTCGGCAACCCACCAGCGCTGCTCAGATGGTTTGTCTGCCAGGCGCGCTCGCGTGGCCTCGACACGCCGATCCAGCGTCTCGGACATGCGATCAAGATAGTCATCTGGAAGCTGGCCGCGATAGGCCCATTGCCAGGAGCGGACATGCAGCCTGGCAATGGGTTCCGCGTCGGCGATGGTCGCTTCCCTGATGGTGATTGGTTCAGTCATGGCTCACTGTTGCGCCTGCGCTCTTGATCGAGCGCGGCCATCTGGCCCAGGAGTGCAAGCGCGTTGGGCGCTTCCTGATCGCCGCTGAACTCTCGATAGATGGAAGACACATTCGCAGCGATGCGTTCGCCATCTGTCCAGATGGCGTAGCGGTCCATTGGAATATCGCGGGCGGCTTCCATCGCCGACATGCCGGCGTCATAGCGCGCGCGGGCCTCGCGGTGGATATATTCTAGATAGCCTTTGAGTTCGGTGACGCCGTGTTTATCCGTGATGGGGCCATGACCGGGCACGATGGTCTCTACATCCAGCGCGAGGATACGGTCACAGGCGCGCAGCCAGTTGCTCGTTGGGCCGGCCCAGATGATCGGGTGCCCGCCAATAAAGAGAATGTCGGCGGTGAAGATCGTGCGCTCATCGGGCAGATAGACCATCGTATCGCCCTGGGTGTGCGCCGGGCCGGCCTCGATCAACTGCACCGTCTTGTCGCCGACCTTGAGGGTCAGTTCGCCATCAAAGGTCTCCGTTGGCGGCGTCAGCGTGATGTTGTCCCATTGGAACGGCCCGAAGATGCGCTTGAGATACTCGCCAAGCGGCCCAAGCGTCGGCGCCTGCTGCATCAGCATCGCCAGCATGGCCGGCGAGACGCCATGCGTCATCTCCTCCGCCGTGCGGTTGGAGGCGACAATCTTTGCGCCGGCCACCAGTTGGTTGCCGTAGCAGTGGTCGCCGTTGGCATGCGTATTGACGACGGTTTCGATGCGGGCGGCGGCTGGCACGGCCTGGCGCATGGTATCGAGCATGCGCTGAGTAAGCCGCAGATCAAAGAGCGTGTCGATCAGCAGGGTGGCCTCGCCATCGACGACCAGGCCGGCGTTGCTCCAGCCCCAGGTGCCATCTGGTTGTAGATAGGCATAGACGCCCGCGCCTACCTGCTCAAACACCGGCGGACCACCGGGCGCCGCGCCTTTATATTTGGAACGAGTCACCTCTCCCTCCTTATTAAGGCAGCTATCCGATATTAAGATGGCTATCCGATGATTGAGGCGGCCATTCGCCGATTAAAATCGGCGCTACGGGCCTTCGGCCATGATGTCCCTGCGGGACAAGGCACGGTACGCTCCAGTCCCGTAGGGACTTCCTGGCGGCACGCCTTTAGCGCCGATTTTAATCGGCGGATGGCTGTTGCTACAGCAGCGACGTCATCGTTGGGTTGCGCCCCCGGAGGATGTCCTCCATGCGGGTCTGGACGGCGCCCTCCATCTGCGGGTCCGTCAGGATATAGAAGCGCTCCTCGCGGATGGCCCCGAAGACCAGCCCAGCGACTTCTTGCGGTGACATGCCGCCCGCGATAGCCTGCTGCACCATCTGAAAGATCATCTCGCCCGCCGGATTCAACTGCGCTTCAGCCGGGTCATTCTGCAAGCTGGCGGGGCGGTTACGATCCGACGCCATAATCTGCGTCTGCACCCAGCCTGGGCAAAGCACCGACACCTTGATCTTCGAGCCGGTGAGGGCCAGTTCATGATAGAGCGTCTCCGAAAGCGTGACGACGCCGTGCTTGGTGACTTTATAGACGCCCAACGCCGGGCCGGAGACCAGGCCCGCCATCGAGGCGGTATTGACGATATGGCCTTCTGTCTCCTGCTTGAGCATCAGCGGCACAAAGGTGTGGATGCCATGAATCACGCCCCACAAATTGACCCCCAGCACCCATTTCCAGTCGGCCAGCGTGCTTTCCCAGATCGTTGTGCCCGCCGCCACGCCGGCGTTATTGAAGAGCAGATGGACGGCGCCAAAGGTCTCCAGCGTCTTTTGCGCCAGCGCCTCGACCTCTTCAGCCCTGGAGACATCGGTGCGCACAGCCAGCACCCGCGCGCCTGTCGCCTCTAACTCGGCGCTGGCGCGGCCAAGCGCGCCCTCCTCAATGTCGGCCAGCACGACCAGCATGCCTTCTTGCGCCGCCCGCCCGGCCAGCGCCCGGCCAATGCCGCTGGCCGCGCCGGTCACGACGGCCACTTTGCCTCGAAAATCTTGCATCGTTCTCCTGCTTTCTAGCCAGAGCGCTCTCGCGTGTTCAGAGACTCCCAACTCAGCACATCGCCTTCGATCAGATCAGGCACACCGAGCCGGGCCAGCATATGCAGCAGCTCGCTGCGATGGAGCATATCATGGATGATGATATGCGCGATGGTGCCTCCAAAGGTCTTGCGCGCCGGCGGATCATCCAGCACATCAAGATAGGTAGCATCCAGCCGCCCGGCGTCGGTAATCTGCCGGGCCAGTGCCGAAAACTCAGCATAGGCGTTGCCGAAGCGGGCGATCAGTTCATCGATGGTGGCAAAGCGATCCGTTGGCGTACCCTTCGCCCGCACCGGCTGCTCGCGCATCAAATCAGTCCACACCTCGACATTGCCGATGAGGTGTAGGACCGTCTCATAGATGGTCCCGTTTCCGATGTCGAAGTGCTGGTGAAGCTGCTCAGGCGACACCTCGCGGCAGCGCTCCAGGACGTGATGCGTGGTCCAGGCGTCATGGCCGGCCAGGCGATCCAGAAGGTCCAATGGTTCGTTCCTTTCAAATATGCTGGCGGTTAATGAAACTTGACACATACACCCGGTCTTCGTCCTCGCCAAGCCATCGCCGAATGAATTCGGCGCTAGGGGCCTTCGGCCAAGCAGTCCCACAGGGACTTCGTGGCGCCACAGGCGCCCCTAGCGCCGATTTTAATCGGCGAATGGTCGGACGGCGAGCGTTTGCCGTTCCTTGCCAAAGTCTGCCCTGAGTAAAAAGAAAACAACTTCCTGCCGGCGCTACAAGCAGAGAGCGTTATCTGATGCTTGTAGCGCTGGCTTCCCAGCCAGCGCACTTACGCTGTGCGGACTTTGGCGACCTGCTCCAGCCCCAACTCTTTGACGGCTTGTTCGCGCAGGATGAATTTCTGCACCTTGCCGCTGGCCGTCATGGGGTAAGCGTCCACAAACTTGAAGTAGCGCGGAACCTTTTGCTTGCTGATCTGGCCGTCGCAGAAGGCGCGCAGTTCCTCCTCTGTGACCGTCTCGCCGGGCTTGGGCATGACCACCGCCAGCAGTTCCTCGCCAAAGAAGGCATCGGGCACGCCCAGCACGGCCACGTCGTTGACTTTGGGATGGCGAATCAGGAATTCCTCGATCTCGCGTGGGAAAATATTTTCGCCGCCGCGAATGACCATCTCTTTCAGCCGGCCCACGATATTAATATAGCCGCGCGCATCCATCGTCGCCAGGTCGCCGGTATGCAACCAGCGCTCCGCGTCAACCGCCTCCGCCGAGCGCTCCGGCATATTGTAATAGCCCTGCATCACCAGCCAGCCGCGCGCGCAGAGTTCGCCGCGCTCGCCAACGGGCACCACGTCGCCAGTGGCCGGGTCGATGATCTTGACCTCGACATGCGGCAGGGCAATGCCGACGGTGGCCGCCTTCAGTTCAAAGGGATCATCGCGCAGGGTCAGGGTGATTGCGCCGGTATTCTCGGTCTGCCCAAAGGCGATAACGACATCGGCGCCGATGCGCTCTTTGACCTGCTCCATCAAGAAGACCGGCACGGGCGCTCCGGCGCAGACCACGCCGTCCAGCGAGGAGAGATCATACTTGCTAAAGTCGGGGTGCTGAAGCATCGCCAGCAGCATGGTGGGCACGCCGCCGGAGAAGGTGCAGCGCTCGGTGCTGATGATCTGCATCGCCTTAAGCGGGTCGAAGGCCAGCAGTGGGTGGATGGTGCCGCCCAGCGCGAGGGCCGCCAGGTTATAGCCGACGCAGCCGAAGACATGGAAGAAGGGAACGAGGACGCAACTGCGCGTCTCTGGCCCGATATGGATGCGGCTTGCCACCATCATCGCCTGATTGACCAGATTATAGTGGGTCAGCACGGCGCCCTTGGGGAAGCCGGTGGTGCCAGAGGTGTAGAGCATCATCGCCGGGTCATTGGGGGTAATCGCGGCTTCGCGCTCGCGCAGGGCGTCGCTGCTGACCGCCGCGCCGCCAGCGACCATCTCGCGGAAATGCGTCGGGCGCCAGCCCTCCTGGGTCATCAGCCCGGCAGGCGGCGCGCCGATCAGAGAGAGATAGCGCAGCATGGGCAGGCGCTCGCTGGTCACCTCACCATGTTGAGCGCCAGGGGCAGTCACTGCGCGCATGGTTGCCAGGCAATCGTGATCGCGTATCTGGGCCATAAAGAAGAGGGCGCGCACATCGCCCTGCTTCAGAATGTACTCGATCTCCTGCCCGCGCAGCACCGGATTGACCGTCACCAGCACCAGCCCGGCCTTGGCCGCGCCCATCTGGAGCAGCAGCCACTCCGGCAGATTGCCTCCCCAGACGGCGATATGGTCGCCCTTGTTCAGCCCCAGCGCCAGCAATCCCCTGGCGACGGCGTTGGCCTGGTCGCGGTACTGCGCGTAGTTCCAGCGGATGTCGAGCGCTCCGCCAAACTCCGGGTAGCAGGAGTAGACAACAGCCTCCTGGTTTGGCATCTCTTCGGCGCGCTGGTCTAAAAGGTTGCCAATCGTCGTTTCAAGGAGGGTCGCGCCCTCGCTCTCGGCCTGCCAATAGGACAGGCCATCGTTGGTCATGCCCATTCATACCTCCTGGGGTGTGCAACAGGATACAGCCAGTAGACAGGATGCGATATGCTCTGCGCCTATTCTAAGCCTCCCGCTGCTTCCTGGCAAGAGGCTTTTTGGTCTCCTTGTAGCGCCAGCCACCGTGCCGGCCTCACTTGCGCTCAGCCGATTGGTTTGCTATACTGCTAACTACTCCGTATCTTGCACGGTTGCACTCCATACAAATGAATTAGGAAAGAAGTGAGGATCAGGTGGTGCAGAGTCGTGGTTATGAGGCGCAGGATGTTGCGCGCACCAAGCTCATTCAAGTGTTCCGCTATCTCCAGTCACTCCATCAGCTTCGCAATCCCGTTCAGCGCGAGATTACCGATCAGCCCTGGCTCCTCTGGTTTCATGATCTCCCCCAGCATCCCTCAATCCAACGAGGCACTATCTCCAGAATAGGCCAGGACACGCCAGAAGGCACAGCAGACGAGCCAGCGCGTGAAGCCAAAGAGGGAGTGGATGCCGGTGACGACTTTCTGCTCAAGGTGAGCAGGCCCCGCTTAACCGACCCGCCAGAGCCACATCAGGAAATCAAGGACTGGCTGCAACCAGGCTGGCAATCCTTCGATGGCAACGCGAGCGCTCTATCAGCCATTGATGATCCAACCGGCCAGACTGATGCCTCTGGCAAGCCAATCACCATCCGCTTCGATGCCGATCCCCGCCGGCCAGCGCTGTTGGCGCAATGGAAGGCGCGGCGCGATGCCTGGGCTGAGGCCGAGCGCCCGGCGCGTCAGGCCATGTCGCTCTATGAGCGGCTGCGCAAGCTCTACGCAGAGATTGAACGTGAATCCGAGCGGCTGGAGTTAGTGATAGGCGATGGCCTGCTCACCTGGCAGCATCAGACCGGCCAATACATCCACCATCCTGTCTTGCTGCTCAGGGTGCAATTACACTACAACCCTAACATCCCGGAGTTTACGCTGGTGGAAACCGAACATCCGCCAGAACTCTACACCGCCCTGTTTCGCCCACTCCCAGATGTGCAGGCGTCCGCGATTGCCCACGCCCGCCAGGACATAGAGCAAGGCGGTTGGCACCCGCTGGGCGGCAGAGAAACCGATGACTTCCTGCGCCGGTTGGTCAATTACCTCGCATCTGATGGTGTCTTTGCTGATGAAGGCGCGACCCGCGAGCGTCGGCAAGCTCCAAGGATCACCCGCGATCCCGTCCTGTTCCTGCGCAATCGCACCCTCGGCTTTAGTATCGCGCTGGAGGCTATCCTGGAAGACCTGCCGCAGCGCGAGACACTGCCCTACTCGCTAACCAGCATCGTCGGCATTGCCGGCGAAGATGCACACCAGCAGACGGCGCTCCCGCCTACACGGGTGGACTCCCCAAATGGCGAAGATGAGGAGGTGCTGCTGAGCAAACCGGCCAATGTCGAGCAAGTGGACATTGCCCGTCGGCTGGAACGCTCCGGCGCCGTGCTGGTGCAGGGACCACCAGGCACAGGCAAAACACACACCATCGCCAACTTGCTAGGGCACTTGCTGGCCCAGGGCAAGAGCGTGCTGGTGACCAGCCATACCGCCAAGGCCCTGCGCGTCCTGCGCGATCAGGTGGTTGAGCCACTTCAGCCGCTCTGCGTCAGCGTGCTGGATGAAAGCAGCAAGCAGATGGAGAGCGCAGTCAATGCCATTACCGAGCGGCTGACCTCTTCTAATGTGGATGCGCTGGAGCGTCAAGCAAAGCGGCTCCAGGAGGAGCGGCGGGCGCTGCTGCACCACCTGCGCACGCTGCGCGAGCAGTTGCGCGAGGCGCGCTCTGATGAATATCGTGCGCTGGTGGTTGCCGGGGAGCAATATACGCCAGTAGGGGCCGCCAAGCGGATTGCCGCGCAGCGTGAGCGCGACGGCTGGATTCCGGCGCCGATCCCATTGGGTGCGCCGCTGCCGCTGGCAGAGGGCGAACTGATCGATCTCTATCGCTCAAACGCCCTCGTCACCTCTAAGGATGAATACGAACTCACGCTCGCCCTGCCTGATCCGCAGCAGTTGATGCCTCCCAGCGATTTTGAGCGCCTGGTCGCCGAGCGCGAGCGCCTCTCTGCAACAGACCAGGACTACCGGCGCAACCTGTGGAGCGGGAAAGCGGCCCAGCAGGCGCCTGCCGTCCTGGAAGCGCTCTATGAGCAACTGCAACAGGCCATCGAGCCGCTCAAAGAGGGCGAGCGTTGGCAGATCGCCGCGCTGGTGTCGGGCCGCGCTGGTGGCTCCTCTCGCCAGGCATGGGATGACCTGATCGCGCAAATCGAACGCACCGCGCTGCTGGCCGGGGAGGCACAGCCGATGCTGCTGACCTACGATCTGCTGATGCCAGAGGAGTGCCTGCCAGATACCGTCGAAAGCGTGTTGGATGCCATCTGGGGCCATCTCAAAACAGGTGGGAAACTGGGCGGGCTACGTCTGATGATGCACTCAGACTGGAAGACGGTGATCGAGAGCGCCCGCGTGGATAGGCACCCGCCAACCTTGCCAGAGCATTTTGCAGCGCTGCGCACACTGGTGCGCCTGCGCCGGGCGCGTGCCGACCTGATACGCCGCTGGCAGCGACAGATGGTTCCCCTGGATGGGCCGGATGCCAGCCAGCTTGGGGCAGAGCCAGAAAGTATCTGCCACCAGTTCATTCCGTTCATTCGCCAGCGCCTCGATTGGTATCCCACTGTCTGGGCGCCACTAGAGCAAGCGCTCGCGCAGCAGGGCTTCAACATGGCGGCCTTCCTGGCCGAAACGCCGGTGAGCCTGGCCGAGCATGGCGATCTGCTGCGTCTGCGCGAGGCCGTGCTGCAACGCCTCCCGGCAGTGCTGGCGGCAGAGGCTAACCGCCGGTTGGTCGCCGCACACGAGCAACAATTCATTGAGTTACGGCGCAGACTAGAATTGAGCGGCGGCAAAGCCGCCAAAGCCGATGTCGTTCAGGGCTTGCAGGTCGCCGTAGAGAGCTATAACCCCATCATCTATCGTGCCGCTTTCGACAGCCTAGCTGATCTGCACACCCGGCGCGAGGTCTTGCAGCGCCGGCACGCGCTGCTGGCGAAACTGGAGCAGGTGGCGCCGGCCTGGGCAGGAGCCATCCGGGATCGCTCCGGCAGACACGGCGAGCGCGACCTGCCAGGCAAGCCAGAAGATGCCTGGCTCTGGCGGCAGATCTCCGACGAACTGGACCGCCGCGCCAAAACCTCGCTGGAAGCGCTGCAAGAGCAGATCGCCCAACTGAGCGCCCAATTGCAGCGCACCACCGCCGAGCTAGTCGAACAGCGCGCCTGGGCGGCGCAGGTCCGGCGCACCACGCCAGCGCAGCGCGCTGCGCTGCACGGCTGGAAACAGACGATACTCAAAATCGGCAAGGGCACTGGCAAGCGTGTCCCCCGGCTGCGGGCCGAGGCGCGCAAGCTCATGCACGAGTGCCAGAGCGCCGTGCCGGTCTGGATTATGCCGCTCAGCCGTGTTGTTGAAAACTTCGTTCCTGGGCGCAATCACTTTGATGTCATCATCATCGACGAGGCCAGCCAGGCTGATCTGCTGGCACTCACCGCCGTCTATCTGGGTCGGCAGGTCGTGGTGGTCGGCGATCACGAACAGGTAAGCCCGCTTGCTGTAGGGCAGAACGTTGACGATGCCCAGCGCCTCATTGACGAACATCTTCAGGGCATCCCCAATCATCATCTTTACGATGGACAAGCCTCCATTTACGACGTAGCCCAGCGCAGCTTTGACCCAGTCTGCCTGCGCGAACACTTCCGCTGCGTCGCGCCGATCATCGAGTTTAGTAATCGGCTCGCCTATGAGGGCAAGATCAAGCCGCTGCGTGATGCCAGCCAGGTCCGGCGGCGCCCGCACACGGTTGCCTATCGAGTACAAGGCGCCTCATCAAACAAGAAGGTGAATGAGCAGGAAGCGCTGGAAGTCGCCTCGCTGCTAGTTGCTGCCACCGAACAGCCGGAATATACTGGCGCCACGTTTGGGGTCATCTCGCTGGTGGGTGACGACCAGGCAGTGCGTATCGAAGCCTTGCTCTATCGCCATCTCTCCGAGTCGGACTATGAGCAGCGGCGTATCCAGTGTGGCAACCCAGCGCAGTTCCAGGGCGACGAGCGCGATGTGATGTTCCTCTCGATGGTCGATGCCTCAACTGGCGAAGGACCACTACGGATGGTTGATACCGACGGCAGAACCCGCCGTCAGCGCTTCAATGTCGCGGCCAGCCGGGCGCGTGACCAGATGTGGGTCGTCCATTCGCTCGACCCGGAGGTAGACCTGAAGCCAGGCGACCTGCGGCGCACACTGATTGAACATGCCAGAGACCCAGAGGCCAGAAAGCGTGCGGAGCAGCAGCAAGAGCAGCAGACCGAATCGGAGTTTGAGCGGCTGGTTTTGCGTCGGCTGGTTCAGGCCGGCTATCGTGTAAAAACCCAATGGCCGGTTGGCGCCTATCGTATTGATCTCGTCGTAGAGGGTGGAAACAAGCGACTGGCAATCGAATGCGATGGGGATCGCTACCACACCGGGGAGAAGCTGGCCGAGGATATGGGCCGGCAGGCCATCCTGGAGCGGCTGGGCTGGCGCTTTGCGCGCATTCGCGGCAGTGAGTTCTTCCGCAACCAGGAGCAGACAATGGAAGCCATCTTTGCCCGCCTGCACGAGATGGACATCCCACCAGAGGGCACGCAGGCAACGGAGAGCGCCAGCGACGAGGCGGCTGAGGAACTCAAGCAGCGCATCATCCGTCGCGCCGCCGAACTGCGCCGCGAATGGACCGAACAAGGCGAGGAAGCGCTGAGCTATTCTGGCACGCTCTCAGCCGCATCCCGGCGGCGTTGGGGCCAGCCAGAATCAACCCCAAAGCCGACCTCGGCCCCCGCAACTCTTCCAACACCTGCTGCGCCTGCTCCGCCGGCGCCGAAAGCGCCACCCATCGTACAGCCTACACCCCCAAGGGCAGCGCCGGCTCAACCGCCCGCCATACCAGCGGCAACGCCCCCGCCGACCAAGAGCGAGAAGCCAAAACAGGAGTTCTTTGCAACTAATAGGGTATGGCATGCCACCTATGGACTTGGAACAGTTGTGCGCGGCACCATTGCATTTCAAGGTATTTTTGTAGAAGTCGATTTCGATCAGCCAGTTGGTAAGAAACTCATCGATCTGCGAGAAACATCGCTTGAGAAAGCCAAGCCAGGCTGGCAACCACCTCAAATAAAATCGAGCAGCGTACAAGCACCAAATCAGGCTAGCGTAGTTCCGCAAACAAATACACCTAACACGCACGAATCAAAACCTCCTAGCACTCCGATGGAAAAGCCAAAGCAAGAGTTCCTTGCTGGTGACGCCGTAAAGCACCCATTCTACGGGATTGGGAAGGTAGTGAGCGGCGGTAATACCGTCATCGAGGTAGATTTTGGCGGGCATACTGGCAAAAAGACGCTTTTCCCAGAGGTATTACATCTGGAAAAAGTGCATGCAGGCGCGGCGCCCCCAAGTAATACGCCGCGACAAGGCACTCCATCCCAGAGCGCGCTTAGCCTCTTTGCATTCTTGCGCGAGAAGGGTCTGACTGTTATTGATAAGCGGCCTCTCGGTGGCCGGCTTTGGGTAGTGGGTGGCTCCGAACTGACCCCATTGATGCAAGACCTGGCTAGAAAGGGCATCAAGTTCACTCCCACGCCGAACGGCTCAAATACCACTGGATATAAGCCAGGTTGGTGGTATGAAGAGTGACCACTGGAAGTGCTGTTCTGTACCGCCAGCGTCTCTGCCAGCGAACTGGACGGGCGGGCGAGACGCCCGCGCTACAGGCAAAGGGGCGGCGGTACAAGTGACAGCCTTGCTTGCGAGAACGATGTGCCTGGGCTATAGTTAGGAATGGCCTCGTCAACACGCTGCATCGTTTGCAAGGATATAGGTATGGATACATCATCGCTCTGGCTGCAATGGCATCTGGACCCAGGGGTCTTGCTCTTTCTGGCCGCGCTCTGTGCCGGCTATTTCTACGGCATTAGCTCGCTGCGCCGCCGCTATCAGTTGGGCGAGCCGGCCTCGCGCAGCCAGATCACCCTGTTTATTATCACTGTCGCGCTGATCTTTCTGACGCTCGTTTCGCCGCTGGACGCGCTGGGCAATAACTATCTCTTCAGCGCGCATATCACTCAGGCGTTTCTTCTTACGACGGTTGTTCCGCCGCTGCTGCTGAAGAGCCTGCCGGATTGGCTGCTCAACCCGCTCTTTCGCTGGCCGCCGCTGCGCAGGCGCGTGCGCGGGCTGTCGTTTCTCTTTCTGGCGACCTTTCTCTTTAACGCGACCTTTATGCTCTGGCTGATCCCTTCGTTCTATAATCCCGCTGTGCAGCACGCGCCGCTGCATGACTTCCAGAACCTGACCTTCTTGCTGACGGGCATCCTCAACTGGTGGCCGCTGATTACGCCGCTGCGCGATGGCCCGCGCTGGGCGCAGCCCATCCAACTGCTCTATCTCTTCCTGGATGGCATCCCGCTGGGGCTGCTCTGCGTGATTTTGTTTTTCGTGGACCATTCGCTCTATACGGTCTACGACCACGCGCCGCGTCTGTGGGGCATCTCGATCCTGGCCGATCTGCAATTGGGCAGCATTATCCTCTATGTGCCCGGCCTGTTTATCGATATGGTCATGCTGAGCGTGATCTTCTTCAAATGGCTGTCGCGGCAGGAGGAAGAGGCGCAGCGGCGCGAAGAGGCCCAGGATGCGGAGCAGGCCACCGGGCAACTTGCCGGGCAATCCGCCGAATAAATTCGGCGCTACGGGCCTTCGGCCAGGATGTCCCTGCGGGACAATTAGCCCCGGAGGGGCTTCGTGGCGGGACGCCCCTAGCGCCGATTTCAATCGGCGAGCGGCAGGCGGAACTTCTTGATATAGGCATGC
>CAZFWN010000167.1:8015-12194 GCA_964522745.1 uncultured Ktedonobacterales bacterium | reverse complement strand
ACACGGATTCAAACAGTCGAATTGAAAGGTGAGAAGCCAATGGATGAAGCGCTTAAAAAGCAGGTACTACGCATGTTTACTTACGGGCTGTATGCCGTCTCCGCAGCAGAAGGTGGCGAGGTGAATGCTTTCACCGCCAACTGGCTTTCCCAGGTCTCTTTTGAGCCTCCGCTGATCGTGGTCTCTGTTGAGAATGACTCAAAATCACTGGGCATGATCCAGCGCTCGCAGGTCTTTGCAGTCAATATCTTCGAGAGTGGTCAGCGTGAACTGGCTGGCGCGTTAGGCAAAACCGCGCTCAAAGTGCCCGATAAACTCAAAGGGCTGCACTATGACTTTGGCGAAACTGGTTGCCCCTTGCTCCATGACGCGCTGGGCTGGGTTGAGTGTCGCGTCACCACCACCGCACAGACTGGCGACTCAACGCTGGTGATCGGCGAAGTCGTGAACGTCGGCTTCAGGCGCGAGGGACTTCCCCTCACGATGAAAGAGGCCGGCTTTCGGCACGCGGGCTAGTGCTTGTGGCACCAGCCCGTCTCCGACCAGGATGAGGCTGCACCACCAATGACTTTTGGGGGATTGCGCTTGCATCCTGTAGCAGATTTTGCTACCCTAAGCGCAATCAATTTCAGCACTGCGCCGGACAAGGGCAGGCAGCAGGGAGGTGCGCAGGTCATGCAGCATCCCGATAAAACAGACGCCCAGCCCAGCGACACAGATGAGGCGCAAGACATCGCTCTTGATGTCCACGCAGCAGATGCTCGCGCGGCGACTCTCCATGAGGGCGTTGCGCGAGCCTCTACATCGAAATTCAGCGCAGCGCGCTCCAACGCGCCGCCACTCTCACGACGCGCCAGACTCCTGCCAAATCTGATCCTTATCGCGCTCGTAGGAAGCGTGCTGCTGGTTCTGGGCCTCTGGCTTGGGGGATTTCCCGCTGCATCTCCCACCCCGGCCAATCAGCCAACCCTTCGCATCACCAGTCACGGCCCCTATACTATTGGCAACACTATCACCCTGCAAGGGCAGGAATTCTCTCACTACGCCATTATTGCATTGCTGCTTGACGGACAGCCCGCCGTTGACAGCAACGGCCAGCGATTGGCTATCAACTCTGACCAGACCGGCTCATTCAGCATCAGCCTGCTCATCGCGCCCGCCTGGGGACCAGGCGATCACGTTCTCAGCGCCGAAGATACCAAGAGCCAGCAAAGCGCAACCGCCGCCCTCCACATAGAGAGCGGCACGAGTGGACCTTGAGGCAGCCAGGCACCCCCCGTTGAGGCTATCCCAATTGCTTCCGCGCAACCGGCAACAACGGGAGCAGGTCTCCGGCCAATAACCCGGCATCACCCAGCGTCTCACAAGCGAGCAGGCCAGCGCGGCTATGCAGAAAGACACCCGCCGTTGCCGCCTCATAGGGCGCCATCCCCTGCGCCAGCAATCCGCCAATCGTGCCCGCCAGCACATCACCAGTGCCCGCCGTTGCCAGTGCCGGGTTCCCCCGCCAGTTAATACGCGCGCGGCCATCTGGCGCGGCAATAATCGTGCAAGCGCCCTTCAAAAGGACGATCTGGCCCCATTCTCGCGCTTTTGCCTGGGCAACCACGAGCCGGTCCGATCCGCCACCGGATACCTTCTGACCAGCGCAGAGGCGGCTCATTTCCCCAGGATGTGGCGTGAGAATACTTTCCGCCGGCAGCAGTTCCCACCAGCGTTCCACCTGTGCGAGGTTGTTCAGCCCATCGGCATCAACCACCAGCCGGGGGCACGCCTCGGCTGGCAACTTCCGAAGACCCGTCAGCACCGCAGCGAGAAATGCTCGTGTCGCCTCGCTCTGGCCCAATCCTGGCCCCATCACTACTGCGCGATAGCCATCGAGCGCTTTTAAGAAAGCCTCTGCGCGCTCCTCGGGCATTTTTTCGTCACCCGGCACCAGAGCAAACGTTGCCTCTGAGAGCTTGACGCTGTAGATCGGTAGCATCTCCGAAGAGACCGCCAGTGTAATTAATCCAGCGCCTATGCGCCCAGCTGCTGTTGACGCCAGATAGGCCGAGCCGGGATACGGCGGTGACCCGGCCAGCACCATCACCTTGCCATAGGTGCCCTTATTACTATCGAGCGGCCTGGCCGGCAACGCGGGGCGCACCAGAGCATCTGTTATCATCTCCAGTTGAATCGCAGCATCCATCCCGGCAGGCAGCCCAATGCTGCCAACGACCAGATCACCGACCAACTCTGCTCCAGGAAAGAAAAAGAGACCCAGCTTGGGATTCGCCAGGGTAATGGTCAGGTCGGCGCGAATCGCCCCAGGATCGGCCTCACCTGTATCGGCATTGACGCCGGTTGGCAGGTCAACTGCTACGACCCGCAGGTCAGAACGCCGCTCGTGTTCCTCGCGGACCATCCCCAGCGCCACGCGCATCGTCGGGTCCAGCGGACGAGAGCGGCCAGTGCCAAGCAGGGCATCCAGCACAAAATCAGCAGAGGCCAGCGCCACGCGCAGATGCTTGAGATCATCGCGCACCGGAATGGTCAGATCATCCAATCCCCCAAGCACCAGTTGCCCCTCTTTCCAACGGTAGAGGGTAGTGCGCGCGCCCCAGCTTTTCAGGTGTCGGGCCATCACCAGTCCATCGCCGCCGTTATTCCCCGGCCCGATCAGCAATAACACATTCTTCCCACGAAGCTCGCCGGCCCAGTGCAGGAACAGATCGGCGGCACTGCGCCCGGCCTGTTCCATCAAGACGCGCGAGGACATGCCCAATTCTCGATCAGCCCGCGCCTCTAACTCACGCATTTGATCGATGGTGACGATTTTCATAGAGATTTCCTCTGCTTTATACAAGCTCTGGCCTCTTGAGAAAAAGGGCTTCCAAGAGAAAGGAAAAGAAGCCCCCGTTTGTGGCTATTGTAGCATGGACCTCGCCAACAAAAGAGAACGGCGGAGTTCAGCGTCTCATTTTCTACGCTCTGCTCCACCGTTCTCAATCGTATGCTCGCGGGCGTGTTTTCTCTTTTAGCCCTTCACACTTCCAATAGTCAAACCAGATTGGAAGAACCGCTGCAAGTAAAGGAAGGCAATCGAGACTGGAACGGCAACCAGCACCGAGGCCGCCGCAAAATAGCCCCAGGGTGTGCGGAAATCATTCTGCAACCCATAAATGCCTACCGGGAACGTCAGGTTGCTCCCTGTTGCATTCGAGTTGAGCAGAATATTGGCAATGGGGAACTCGCTCCAGCCGCCGATGAAGATAAACAAAGCTGACGCCGCCAGGGCAGGCGCAGCCAGCGGCAGGGTTACTCGCAGGAACGCCTGGGTATGCGTGGCCCCATCAACCATCGCTGCCTGCTCTAGTTCTACAGGCAATGTATCAAAATAGCCTTTGATATTCCAGCAGCTAAAGACGATGCTGCCGCCAGCATAGACAACGGCCAACCCCAGCAGCGGCGCGTTGTCAATAATGCCGAGCGTTTGTAAGAGCAGATAGTAAGCCAGCAGAGCTAACAATTGCGGGAATGCTTGAATAGCCAGCAAGATAACCAGCGTCAACTGCCGCCCGCGAAAGCGGAAGCGCGAAAGTGCATAGGCACCGGTGGTTGCAAAGATCAGGCCCAGCAGCGTTGCCAGCCCGCATACAAAGATAGTGTTGCCTACCCAGCTCAGAAAGGGGATCTCGGTAAAAACATACTGATAATTTGAGAGGGTCGGATGCTCCGGGAAGATCTGTAGATCAGTGGTATAGAGCGTCTGATCGCCGCGCAA
Organism: uncultured Ktedonobacterales bacterium; assembly: GCA_964522745.1. Lineage (GTDB taxonomy): Bacteria > Chloroflexota > Ktedonobacteria > Ktedonobacterales > DATBGS01 > DATBHW01. The sequence continues at coordinate 8,428 of CAZFWN010000167.1, read as the reverse complement.
CGATGCCTGGATCACAAAATAGATTGGGAACAGGGCAAAGATCAACATGATAACCAGAAAGACGTAAATCAGCCCTGTCCAGATACTTCCCCGGCGTCGTTGTCTGAGCGCAATGACTTGAGCCGCCTCACGCCGCTGCACTTCTGAGCGAGCAAGCCTTTCTGTTGCGGGAATGGCGCTGGCTTTCAATGTTTGATCGCTCATGCGTTGGCCTCCTTCGTTACATTGCTGGCCCGGAGCGAAAGCACGGTCATCAGCAGCAGGATCACGAAGATCAACACGGCAACGGCAGCTAATGCGCCATATCTGGGATTGCCAGCCGTATCGCCGAAGAGCTTGTTGTAAATGTAAATCATCACGAATGAGGTGAAGCCAGGTTTCAGCGCGCTGGTAATTGGACCACCCTGGGTAAT
>CAZFWN010000167.1:6855-7915 GCA_964522745.1 uncultured Ktedonobacterales bacterium | reverse complement strand
TGGTTAATCGTGCCAAAGTCGTAATTGAAGAAGAATTTCCAGATGAGTGCGGTAATGACGCTGGGGACCGTCCAAGGAAGGATAAGTGCCAGGCGCCAGAAGGGCTTCCACTTAATGCGGGGATTATTCAACGCCAGTGCTGTTGCCATGCCGACGATAAGAAACAGGGCCACACAGACAATCACATAGAGGAACGTGAGGAGCAGCACATAAAGAAAATCGCTCTGCAAACTGCCTATGGCTTGCTGGTAATTTTGCCCACCAACAAAATGATAATCATCTAGATGAAACAGGCTTTTGTTGGTAAACGAGATGGTCACGGTGTAAAAAATCGGCCAGAGGTTGACCAGGGCAATTGCCAAAAACATGGGCACCAGATACGCTGCAATCGTGGTACGTTTCACCCGCAACATAGGGCATCCCCCCTTCTCAGGGCAGCAGACAAGCGTTCATTCTTCATCCACTCCAGTCAACAAAGCTGAAACCAGCCGAGAGAGCGAATGGGCGGATTATAGCACAATGGAGGGCGGAGAACCAACTATTCAGTTCCCCACCCTCCACGTTTACCCAAACATCCAGGCGATGTTGCGTCTCAACTCAGTTACGAGGTGAGGTTAGCAATATTTTGTTCAGCCGCTTGTTGCGCCGCAGCCATCGCAGCCTCTGGCGTCTGCGCACCAGTCCAGATCGCCGTCAGGGCATCGGCAACCGGTTTCCATACCCCAGACATCGATGGCCGGTTTGGAAGCGCCGTGCCAAGCTTGGCCTGGCTCGCATACCCGCCCACCGAAGGCAGCGCCTGAACAGCAGGATCGCCATCAGCCGCCAGGTTGCCTGGAATCTCGCCATTGGCCTGGGCCATCGCAATCTGATTCACTTTGTTTGTGTAGAACGTCAGGAGATCGGCATCGAGCGCCGGGTTCTTGGAAAGCTTCGTCACCCAGAGCGACTTCACACCTACAAACGGCTGTGCCGGCTTACTCGTCGCAGCCACCACTGGCAACGTGGCAAAGCCAATATTGATGTTAGCCTTGGTGGCGTAGTCGGAGTAGGACCAGGG
>CAZFWN010000167.1:0-6755 GCA_964522745.1 uncultured Ktedonobacterales bacterium | reverse complement strand
GCCAGCGCCAATGGAAGCAGGTAGGTAATGGCGCGCTTGGGAGACATAAAACGATCCCTCCTCGGACAGATGGTGGAGGTCACGCACCTGATTCGCGCTTCCCTCCAAACGTAAAAGAAAACGAGTGCATATTTCCGCGCAACACCTGCGGAAATGCCTGCCAGTGCAAGAGACCTATCGCCGCCAACGCGGAGGCCACCCGCGTACTCAAGAAGCCTCCCCTCCTCCTGTGCGCAATCAGCGCACCATAGGTGTCCCAACTCTTCCGAAAGAACCAGCCCCGCCCGCAAGAACACTCATGTGCCGGTACGCCGTTCCAGGGGCGCCGATGAAGCAGCGTCATCCTGCTCCAGAGCAGCCTCCAGGTTACGGCTGATCGTCGAGAGAGGTTCCAGCAATGGATATAAATGGTCGTTGCCTACCGTGCCAATCAATGCACGGATACGTGCCTCGTGTTGTTGGTTCACGAAACTGCGCAGGTGACGACCTTCAGGAGTGAGCGTAATCAGAAAAACGCGGCGATCATGTGGGGCAGGCGTTCGCCGAGCGAGCGATGCTCGCTCCAGGCGATCAACGATGCCAGTCACATTGCTTTTATCGGTCAACAACATCCGGCTCAACTCAACCATTGACCGCCCCTGGTGTTCATCAAGATGTTGCAGTGTCCAAAACTGGCGCGCGCTCAAACCATATTCCATAAAGAAATGGCGATCACAATCATCCAGCAGAAGAAAGAGTTTGGTAAGCAGGCGATAGACAGCCTGCTCAACCCCAATGGCATCATCGACTTCGCTCATAGCGTTTATCTCCAGTAAGGGGAGGAGATTCAACCATGCGATTTGAAGAAAGTATAATCAAAAACTGTTGATTTGTCAACAGTTTTGGAGACCAATTTGTGAACGCTTCTAAAATGCGCTTACGCGGGACTTACGCGCGGCCCAACATCATAACGCCCAGCGCTGGCAAGGGAATATCTATTCTGCCATCCACTACCTGGTATTCCTGACCATACACACCTGCCAGCAGATCACGCAGCATGACCGCCCCGTCCGCCTCATCAGCTAGAGACGCAAACCAGCCAGCAAGCTGGATACGCAGCCTGACGGGTTCCTCAGTGTTATTGAGCGCGACAAGCAGGTATTGCCCATCCAGCCACCGCAGATAGGCGCCTACCTGCTCAGCAGCCGCCGGTGCAGAAGCGCCCATCACTTCTACCGGCAGCACCGCGCGGCTCCCACGCCGCAGCGCGGGATACGTATGGCGCAGATACAGTAAGCGACGATAATAGGCCAGGAGCGTCTGATCCTGCTGCCCATCCCACAGCATAGGCGCGCGCGCATAGGCATTTTCTCGATGAGCATCACCATATTGCGAGAGACCAACTTCTGTTCCGTAGTAGATGATCGGCATCCCCTCCAGGGTCATCTGGCACGCTGCCGCCAGCTTCAGGCGGTCAATATTCCCCCCGGCCAGCCAGAGGAAGCGGTGCATATCATGATTATCAAGCAGGGTCGCGCGCGCCAACTCTGGTGCAAGCTGAGCAGCACGAGCGTCCAGAAACGTCAGTAACTCCTTCAGCGATGCCCGGCGCTGCGCAAACACCTTGCGCAGCATCCCCGCCAGAGAAAAATCCATAAAAGCATCCAGACGTCCGGCATAGGGAGCAATCTCTGCCGGACTGGCTGTGATCTCGCCGAGCGTCAGAGCCTGTGGAAACTGCTGTTTCACCGCGTGCTGAAATATGGTCCAGAAGGCATGCGTTGGGCCTGGAACATAATCAAGACGTAGCCCATCGGCTCCAAAGGAGCCGAGCCAGTAAAGCGCGGCCTCTATTAAATAGCGTTGTACTTCTGGGCGCTCAGTTGCCAATTCAGGCATGCTCGATACTCGCGCATAGGCACGATACCCATACGGCGGCCAGTCGCCAAAGGAGTACCAACGCGCCGCCAAGCTCTGGGGGTTGGCACGCGCATCGAGAAAGAACTGATGCTCATCTGAGGTATGATTCGCCACAAAATCAAGCAGCACCCGCATATTGCGGGCATGTGCTGCGCCGATCAGATCGCGTAAGGTTTGGTTCGTCCCATAACGTTTAGCTACCTGGTAATAATCCGAAGGGTTATAGCCATGATGCGTCGGGCTTTCAAAGACCGGCGAGAGCCAGATGCAGTTTGCCCCCAGCGATTGAATGTAATCGAGCTTCTCAAGTACCCCGCGCAGCGTTCCGCCAAAAAATCCGGTGATGCTCCCAGGATCGTGCAGAGCCGGCTCGTCGCTGGCCGCGTGAAATCGATCCACAAACACCTGATACACAACCGCATCGTGTATCCATTCCGGCGGCTGCAAGCGATCTACGCTGTAGGCAAAAAGGCGCCCATCTTGGGGCGGCATGCCAACCGGGTCCACATTATCAGCATACCAATGCGCTTGCTCATCAGATCGGCTCCAGCCATCGGCACGATAGCGCACCACCGTCCCCTCCGGTTGGCCGGGTATAACCGCCCGCCAGTGACGCACTGGCAAATTCAGAGAGGGATCATTTTTCATCTCATCTGGCGCTGCCAGTACGGTGATACTGGCAGCCGATATGCCCCGATACCCCGACGGTTCGGAGCCGTCTGTTGTATAGTAGACGGCAACCTGTTCGATAGGCAACGACCCATTGGCACTGAAAAGCAAGGTCACAGGTTCAGAGGGAATCGGATCACGTGGTCGTATCTGGCTTCCGTGCGCCAGCCCATCGTGCAGGGCCGCGCGGCGACGGCCCTCTGAGGGAGTAACATACGCAGAGAAAAAGAAATCGCCAACATCTGCCATACTTAATGCCTCCGGTGGTGCCGCGACCCAGCAGAGTCTTTCAGGGGTGCAAAGTAGTTGCCGAATAAACTGTTGATTTCGCTACATATCGCAAGTGTACAGTCTTCTGGCCTGCCTGTCAAGACATCGCATACTCATTCCAACCTTTTTTCCATCTCAGCGTCCATTCTTCCTGATGGCTCTGCTCGATCAGCAGGCGCGGCTCGTCGCAGGAACCTTATGATATAATGTTTGTCAATCACTCAGCTTTTGGGTGCAATCTCACCCATTTGTCCTTCCACTCTACATACACTACTTGATCGCTATAAAGAGTTCGGCAGGCCATCACAAGGATTCGCGCAGGGAAAAGAACATATGAAATACACCTCTAGCCAGGGATCTCTCGACCAGGGAGATGAGTATTCGCAATTGAGTGCCAGCATCAGCCAGCCTGATGGTTTGGACACAGATGTTCCTGAAGTGCCAGCGCCTAACGATTCAGAAACCCTCCCCCAACAGGAGGCAGATCAGCAGCAGCAGCAAGGATTCTCGCGGCGGCAACTCTTAATTGCAGGGATGGCAGCTTCCGGCCTGGTGGCAGCCACAGCATTGGGCGTCATCGAACTCAAGCAGTTGTTGCAAGGGCGAGGCAGCGCGACCCTTGGCAGTTTTCGTTTAGGGGCTGGTCAACTTCAGTATCACCCCTTGGCAATCCAGGGACCGCTCACCACTCCACAGGACATCGTAATCTTCGCCGGCCAGTTGAGCGCTGGCTGGAACGATTGGTCCTGGCCGCAAGGGCAGCATCAGGTTGTTTCCAGGCCGGCATTCACCGATGGCTCGCCGGCGCTCAAATTTACCCCATCCAATGGAAGTGGTCTCTATTTCAGCCATAGTCCATTTGATAGCACCGATTATGGCTTTCTCCAGTTCTGGGTCAATGGTGGCAATGCAGGAGGGCAGCAGCTTCTAGCCGGGATGGCCGACCAAAGCTATGGGTTCACCAATGAAATTCTGATTAATGATTCTATCCAGGGCGGCTTTATCGAGTTGAACCAATGGCGGCTGGTGCGCATTCCCCTGGCCCCGATGCAGAGCGCCAACAATATCATAGGGGGCGTGATCATCCGCGACGCCGCAGGCACCTTGCAACCAGATGTCTTTATCGCCGATCTGCGGCTGGTTCACCTGCCTGATCTCAGCGAACCAGCGCTGCTTTCAGGAGCAGCCCCTGACCTCAATGCAATTCTGCTCTTTTTTGATCGCCAGATGCACCTAGATGAAGCACAGGCCGCCCATTTCTACCAGATCAGCAGCCTGGAAGACGCTCACTATCTCAGCCCGCTGCGTCCAACCAACGCACGGTATTACGCCGACCATAAGAGCGTGAGCCTCTCTGTTCCGCAATCGATGAACACAGGCAAGCACTACACAGTGAGCATCGGACGGATACACTCGACAACTGGGCCGGCTCTGCCCGATGCCACAAACGTGACCGTCACCGCCCAGGCGCTGGAACTGAGCGCCGATGTCAGCAAACGCGGACCAGACATCAGCCCATATATCTATGGGGTACTCTCCGCGCCAAACGACGGCTATCTCAGCGATCTGCGCCCCCGGCTCAATCGCTGGGGCGGAGAGAGTACCAGCCGCTATAACTGGAAGCTGGGCAATGCCTTTAATGCTACAGAAGATTATTTCTTCCAAAATGGCAACTACGGGCATACTTCCTGGGCAGATCGTCAGCCATCAGGAGTAGCCGATCAATTTATTCAGGGAAACAAGGATGCAGGTATTGATACACTGCTGACCATTCCCACGCTTGGGTGGGTCGCTAAGGATGATCTGTCTACCTCTGCTTCGCTCAACGTTCCTTGGGGCGGGCCACCAATTACACCTGGAAGTGATACTTGCATTTTCCTGGGAACGGTCTATGACCCGACCGAGAACCGTCGAAGAACCTCGGTGCCCTCACGCGCACGTAAAGGCGCGCCTTTTAGTGACCCGCCAGACCTTACTGATCGCTCAGTTGCACAGGATGAGTGGGTCTATCACCTTACCAGGCGCTTTGGGCAGGCCAGCGGCGGCGGCGTGCGCTTCTACGCAATGGATAATGAACCCGAACTGTGGTTTGTGGTGCAACGTGACGTCAAGCCTGCTGAACTCAGCTACGATCAGGAACTTAGCATGTTTCTGGATTACGCCACAGCAGTGAAAGATGTCGATCCATCAGCGCTCATTACCGGGCCGGTAACCTGGGGCTGGCCCAATTATTTTTATTCTGCCCTCGATCACGGCGAAACCGATCAATTCAAAAACCCGATAGATTTTCACGCGCACGGAGACACTCCTTTCCTTCAATGGTGGATGGCACAAATCCGCAAACACGACGAGGCAACTGGGCGGCGAACTCTCGATGTCCTTGATATTCACTTCTTCTCGCCAACCCCATTTTATTACCGAGATAGCTCTGATCCGCAGATGAGCGCTCTGCGGCTGCGCTCAACACGCTCGCTCTGGGATCCTACCTACAAGGATGAGTCCTGGATTAACGACTATATCCAACTCATTCCCCGTATGAAAAGCTGGATTGCCAACAGTTATCCCGGCACAAAGCTCGCCATCACGGAGTATAACTGGGGCGGCACAAAATCGATGGACGGGGCGCTGGCGCTGGCAGAAGCGCTCGGTATCTTTGGCAGTAGAGATGTCTATCTGGCTTGCTACTGGCCGTATCCTGATCCCTACAGCGCCGCCTATTATGCCTTCAAGCTCTACACAAACTACGATGGGCAGGGTAGCTTCTTTGGGGGTACGTCCATCCAAACGCTCAGCACACGGCTAGATACCATCTCGTGCTATGCGGCTGAACAACCCAATGGGGATGTCTTACTGATGGTCTTAAACAAGGACAATCGGCAGGCGCTCACCCCGACCATCCACCTGCCACACCTGGGAACACGTCGGGTGACCGTGTATCAGTATGGCCCCGATGTCACCAAGCCTATTGCCGAGAAAGAGACATTTACACAGCACGACGAAACGCTGCGCTACACATTTCTGCCCTACTCGATTACCCTCTTGAAGCTGATGAAAGCATAAGACGCATCCCTGCTGAAAGCCGCGAACGGTCAGGCTGCCCCGTGTTAAGGGGCAGCCTGATCAGCTTCGACGCGCTCAGCTTCTAAGATAACGCTTCCACCGCTTTTATCCACGCTCGGCGCCAAAGATCGCGCCGCCTCTGCTGCTCTGGAGAGCCGAGAAGCGCGATAGGCAAAGAAGGTCAACAGCACAGGCAGCGCCAGCAAACTGACCCCATAGAGCGGATGGTCAAGCATGAGTACCACCGCTGGCGCGTTCTGCGGGTGGGCCAAACCACTTGCTCCACTGGCAAGCAATGTCCAGGCAGCAAACAGCAGGAGGAGGATGCCCACCAGTACGCCCCAGGCCCAGCCGATCACGCGCCAGAGCCGGAGCAAGCTGTCAAGAATAGATCCTCGTAAGACGTATGGTTCACAGAGCGCCAGCCCCATCAGCATACTTCCCCAGATCGCAATTGTCACCAGCGGATCAAAGGGAATATGAAAGCGCATATAATCATCGTAGGCGCCCACTGAGGTAAGTATCAGATCATAGAAGGCAAGTAGCACTACCGCACCCATGATTTCAACCGACCGCAACCGTCTGCTGCGTCGCCAGAACAGCAAAAAGAGCCATCCGAAGGCAAAGAGTGGGAAGAGCCGATAGGTCCGCTGGATACCAGCAGAAAAGACCTGAATCACCTGGAGCGGGAGAGCCAGCGGTCCCTGACGGTCAATAGGAGAAAACGCATAGAGTTGATCGGAAGAGGTGAAAATGACGGGGATGGTTTTCAAGAGAAATTCCAGCGGATGTTGTTGTATCACCTTTCCTGCATACTCCCCGCTGAGCGCCCAATCATTAAGGGTGATCTCAGGAAC
>CAZFWN010000166.1:0-12273 GCA_964522745.1 uncultured Ktedonobacterales bacterium | reverse complement strand
AATTGCGGTGGAGTCCGGCCACAAGCTCCTCCCCTTTAGGGGAGTGAGTATTGACGTGACCAATGCTATGGTTCGGCAAAAAAGCGGCGTAGTTCTTGCGCGACCAGTTCCGGCTTGCCGCCAGGGTTTCGCTGTTTATCATAATTCCACGCCGATCCATGATCGAGTCCGGGGAACTCAACCCGCGTGGCATGTGGCAAGGTCTTCTCAAGAGCATCAACGGCCTCTTTCAAGTATGCTGGACTCTTGCTCCCACCAAGTAGAAGCGTCTCGGTATTGAGGTTCTTGAAGCGTTTCAGCGTCCCATCCATCTCAGCGACGATCTTAAAATCAAACTGCAAGGTCGGAGCAAGCGCCTTCATCGGCAGGTATTCGCCGCTACCGTTTTTCTCTTCCTGCCTCATTATCATCTTTGTCATCCCTTCAGTCAGAAAGCGTGGCATGGCGCTAAAGATCGGCGGCCCCATCTGGCCTGCTTTCATGCCGGTGATAAGCGCGGCAGCCGTCTTCCCCTGGGCGATCTCCCTTTCCAGGCGCGCAATCATAGCAGTCGGTAAGCCCTTGATGAACAGCGGTGGTTCGTAGATGGCGACTTTGTGAATGGCCGGGCGGGTGAGTGCCGCCTGGAGCGAGATCAGGGCGCCTGAACTGAGGCCGAAGACAAAGTGGGCGCCCGTTTTGGCGAGGAGCGTGTCTAAATCTTCAACGTCCTTCTGGACGCTATAATCCTTGCTGTACGGGAGACTGCTCAGGCCGCGACCTCGGCGGTCAGGCACGTAGACGGTGAAGGCGTCAGCCAGCGCCCCTGCAAGCTGCATGAAGTTTTGGGCTGACCCCATAGCGCCCTGCACCATCACCACACCCGGCCCGTTACCAAGCTGGCGGTAGCCAATGGTGGTGCCGTCCTGAGAGGTGACAGAGCCGATGGTGTAGGGTTCCTGCCCGGCTGTGGTCGATGGATTGTTGCCGCTGGTGTTCATGTTCATGGGTTGGTATCCTTTCTTGCTTTGTGAAACCGTATAGGAAGCATTCCATGTCGTCCGCAACTGAGCAGCGCTAGAGCGCTGCTCACTCCTCTGGAGGCTGTATGGGCGCGCTCGCATCGAGCGAGAGCAGCGCCAGCCCCAGATCGCGCATTTTGAAGAGGAGGCCGTAGAGCGCTGCCTGGTCCCTGATAGGGCCAGAAAGCACGGTCGTGCCATCGCTCTCGTGCGAGATCGAGAGATTGTCAAACCTGGCCTGCCAGAAGGCATCCAGATGGCCTCTCACCCGAATGACGTATCTCATGCGCTTGTACTCCGTTCAGATGGATGTTTTCTCATCTGAGAAAAGGATACCCGCGCAGCCGGCATGAGCGCAGTGGTCGAAAGAATACTTTGAGGGATACCCTCTCGCGTGGAGAAGCGCGGCGTGGATGGTAGCCTTTTGGCTACCTGGCTTTTGGACGGAAGTGGGGCAGTCCTGGCAATGCCGCGCCTGGCAGTGCCGCGCGATCCTCGCTAGAGCAAGGAAAACGCGCGTGCCCGTGCAATGGCCTGCGTTCGATTTTCTGCTCCAAGCTTGCTGAGGATACTGGCGACGTGTTTCTTGGCCGTAGCGAGCGAGACCACCAGTTGCCTGGCGATCTCCTGGTTGGAGGTTCCCTCTGCAAGCAGGTGCAAGACCTCCATCTCGCGTGGGGTGAGCGGCTCAAAAAGCTGTGGTACAGCTTGAGCGGAAGGGCGCGGCAGCGCTTGAGAGACAGAGGGGATGATCTCTTCTGTCACTTCCTGGCGCTGCTCGCCCTCAAAGGCAGCGAACACAGTAGCGGCATAGGAAGCCAGCGCAGGTGGCACAGGGGAACTATCGGGCAGCACATGCGGCGCGACGAGCATTGCCTGGAGTGCCTGGCGCATTGGCTCTCCCGCATCGAGGAAGACGCGCAGGTGCCTTTCAGGCCCCGCCAGGGCGAGCAGGCGACAGAGTACGCGAAGTGCCTCTTGCCTGGCACCCGACGCTTGCAAAGCAGCGACTTGCAGCGCCAGAATGGCGAGTATACTCCCCACTCGCTCAACCTGCTCGGCACTGCTCAGCAATGCTCTGAGCAGTTGTAAGGCGTCTGGATAGTGCTGCCGCGCCAGAGAGACGCGCGCCAGCGCCAGGTAGACGCCTTCGCGGCTGTATGAAGGAACCTCCTGACGGTAGGGAGTGTGTTCGGCCCAGTCCGCTGCCTTTCTCACGTTGCCCTGGGCCAGCCAGAGATGGACCCAGAAACTTTCGACCCAGGGGCGAAAGAGGGGGATCTCGGTAGAGTGATACACCCGCTCCATCTCGCGGATGGCGTGTTCAGCGCCGTCCAGATCGCCCTGGGCAAGGCAGACACGCAAGAGTACCTCAGAGGCGCCCATGAGAATGTCCAGGTACTGGGTGGGTGCTGTCTTCTCAATGGCGATCAGGGCCTCGCTCTTTGCGACCTCCAACTGATTCCATTCATACGCAAGCTGAGCCTGGAAGAAATCGGGATACGCCGCCACCGGGAGTGGCCCTCCCAGACGGTTGACCAACTGTTGGAGTTCCTGACAGTATTCGCGCGCCTGCCGCAGATGCCCCAGAGCAATCAGAGCAACAATGAGTCCCCAGAGGGTTTGGGCCTCCAGGTAGCGCTGCTGCGTCCTCTGGGTCATCTTCCGGCCTTCCTGCAAGACTGCCGCCATCGGAGGAAAATTCCCCGCCATGCGCCAGGCCATAGAGAGCGGCCCCAGCCTATGCTGCTGCCACATGGTATCATCATCCAGCGTCATATACTGCGCCTGCTCTGCCAGCCTGCTCAGTTGCTCCACATTGCCATCAGAGAGCGCCTGTGCCACCAGTCCCCAGCCATCGAGAATGGTAAGCCGCTGGCGCAGCCTGTCCCGCTCGGTTTCTGGAAGGGTGGTCTGATCTTCGCCCTGCAACGCCTGCTCCAAGCCTGCTCGAAGTTGCTGAAGATACACCCTTTCCTCTTGCTGTTGATGAGAGAAAGGGAACAACATATTGAACGCTAACATATAGCTCGTGGCAAGGCGCGGATGCGCGCGCAAGACCTCTTGGGGGAGCCGCTTGATCCAGGTCAGCAGGGTTTTGACCTCTCCTTGCAGAAACAGACGTTCTGTATAGTCCTCCAGCAGCTCAGCCACGAACCAGAAGTCCTGCGTCGCCAGCGCGTGGGGGATCGCCTCGTGGGGCCAGTCCTGGCGCTGATACCAGCGCGCCGCCTCCCGATGCAAGCGTACCACCTGCTCAGGCTGGGTAGCCTGTAAGCGGGCAAGCAGCACCTCGCGGAAGAGGGTGTGCCAGCGATACCAGCGTCGCTCCTCGTCGAGCGGAACCAGAAAGAGGTGGGCGCGCTCCAGCGACTCCAGCATCTGCTGGCTGGCCGGCTCCCCGGTCAGCGCCTGACATAAGTTGGCATTCATCCGGTCAAGCACCGACGTCTGAAGCAAGAACTGTCGCTGCCCCTCAGGCAAGGGCGCGAGAATCTCCTCTTGCACATAATCCAGGATCAAGCGATGGCTGCCGCTAAACGCCTGGATAAAGGCGGAGACATCAGCGTGCCTCCGCAGAGAGAGGGCCGCCAGTTGGAGGCCGGCTATCCAGCCCTCAGTGCGCGTTTCCAGGCGACTGATCTCTTCCTCTGAGAGCGAAAGATTCATAACCTCTGTGAGAAACCTCGCGGCTTCTTCGCCACTCAAGAGCAGATCTTGCTCGCGGATCTCGACCACCTGGCCTCGCGCCCGCAGACGAGCCAGCGGAAGCTGGGGATCGACGCGACTGGCAAGGAGGAGATGCAGACAGGGCGGCAGATGATCAACGAAAAATTGCAGCGAGTCATGAATCGCCGATTCGCTCAGCAGATGATAGTCATCCAGAATCAGGGCGGTGTCCTCGGCAAGCGCGGCCAGTTCGTTGATGAGCGCCGTCAGCGCGCCTGGCAGCAGAGCCGATTGTGGGGAGTGCAGCAGCGCGAGCGTTGCCTCGCCGACAGGAGCGCCGCTGTGCCGGAGTGCGGCAACCACATACATCCAGAAGCGTGTCGGGTCGTTATCCTGTTCATCCAGCGAGAGCCACGCGACCCGACTGGCGCTCTGGCTGGCCCAGGCCGAGAGCAGCGTCGTTTTGCCAAAGCCTGCCGAGGCCGAGAGCAGGGTCAAGGAAACCGAGCGGCTTTGATTGAGAACTGTAAGCAGATGCGAGCGTTGAAGCAGCACTGAACGAGTCGGTGGGATGGTAACCTTGGTCACCAGCACATCTGGCTCAGGCATTCGTCGAGGTCTCCTACCATCCATAGGGCTTGTCACTTCGGGTCGAGTGAGCGGGGCAGGTGGCGCGGGCGTTTTGCGTCCTGGGCATTCCTCAGCCCATTGTAGCAGATTCTCCGTCAGAAGAACAGCCTTTGACAGAGAATCTCTGGAAGCAGCGCGCTGCTCTCCTCCATCAGCAGCGCGCTGCGCCCACGCGCCTCAGGCTCGTGCCCGCTGGCGAACACGGTTCAGCAGGAGGAAGGCGACCAGCGCCATGCCAGCGGACATCGCCATCCCGATGGCGAAGGTGATCTGCGGCGTGATCCAGGGGCCAACGAGGGCTTGCGCCAGCGGGCCAAGCATGACGGCCAGCGAGATGGCTGACCCCCGCAGGCCCATGACTTGCCCGCGCGTTTCATTGGTGGTGGCCCCCAGGTAGATACTGCCCATCGCTGGCTCGACGAAGGCGCTGCCCAGTCCTGCCAGGGCGGCTCCCGCCAGCAGCAGCGGATAGACCGGCGCCGCGAACATGAACACATTCAGCGCGCTGAAGAGCAGACTGCCGATCACGATGAGCGGCTTTTTCGGCATCGTCTCCGAGAGGCGCCCCAGGAAGAGCGGGAAGATCGCCAGCGCCAGGCCATAGACACTGAATAACAGGCCATATTGCGCGGCACTGTAGTGCAGCACTTTCTCAAGGAAGAAAGGGTACTGCGGGAAGACGAACGGGTAGGTGAAGATCATACCGAAATCGATGACCAGGAACGGAGCCACCAGCCAGATCAAGCGCGCGAAGCGCCATTCCTTCGGCTGTTGGGCGCGTGCCCCGCGCTCGGCTTTTGGCGCGCGCGCCGCTGCCCGCGCCTGCTTTGGCAAGGTCTCTGGCACCAGAAAGACTGTCAGCAGCGATGCCAGCAGCGCTATGCCAGCCGAGAGCAGGAAGGGGCTGGTAAAGCCCAGGGTTTGCGAAAGGAAGCCTCCAATGCCCGGCCCCAGCGCGAACCCAACCGCCTGCGCCGTCGTGAGAAAGCCAATCCAGCGCCCCTGTTTCTCAAGGGGGATGGTATCACCCACCATCGACATGGTGGCAGGCATCAAGCCGGAAATCAACGTGCCTTCCACGAAGCGGATGAGAATGAAGAGCAGCGGCACATTGACGAACGCCAGCAGCAGGTTGGTAACGATAAAACCGGCCAGCGAGATGAAGAGAATGGGTTTGCGCCCAATGCGACCAGCCCAGGCGCCCATAGGCGTGCTAAAGAGGAACATCCCCATCCCGAATGCCCCTTCCATCAACGCCAGCGTTTCTGATCCCAGCCCCAACGCTTGCAAGCGCTGCGGGAAGACGGGAATGATGATGGCAAAGCCAGTCATGATCAGGGTAACGCAGCCGATCACGAACGTCAGCGCGACGCTGATGGACCGCCTTGATTTGACCGGAGAAGCCGCGATGGAAAGCGCGCTCACTACCTCCGCCAGCGGGGCGTTCACCGTTTCGGGTTCCAGGACTGCGGTACTCATCTGATACATCCTTTTCTGCTCATATCACTTGCGATTTGCAAGTGTCTTCGCTTTATGTTTTCTTCCTGGCCTTCCCAAAACCGGAAATCACTAACAGGACAATCTACACAGCGCGCCCTGGAGGAATGAAAATGCCACGAGCGCTCTCACCTTCAGTCTGTGGGCCGCTGTCGGCTCAGAAACTGATTGGTGAGACCGCTCGTGGCATCTGGCAATGGAGACTACACGAGCTGACTGATCAGGCTGTTCTCGCCTGCAAAGACCGCGCCGCCGCTTCGCACCGTTTCACGCATGCGCTGAATCATCTGTTCCCTCTGAGCTTTCATCAACGCTATCCAGGCAGGTGGCGCTGCGGTCTGCGGGTCGTACTCGGCGCTCCAGTTCGCCATTTCCACCAGGACCGGGATCAGGTCCAGCCCTTTTTCCGTCAGGACATACTCCTCTTTGCGCTTATCGGAAGGTGAGGGCTGTTTCACCAGGATGCCTTGCTGCTCCAGACGATCCAGCCGGCTGGCGAGAATATTGGTCGCCATGCCTTCTTCTGACGCTAAAAACTCCCCGTAGGTTTTCTTCCCGAAGTAGACCATATCTCGGATGATTAACAGTGACCAGGGATCGCCGAAGGTCTCCAGGGCAAAGTTAATGGGACAGTCGGAGCGTCTGTGCTGTGTGTGCTTCATCGTATCATGCTCCCTCGACGCGCCAGGGCTCCCCTGTGATGCTGGCAGCTTGACTTTCGGCGCCGCCAGCATAAGCGCGCTATCCAACAGATCCGCTTGACCTCTTCTAAGAAGAAGTATAGCATATTCTACTTGCAAATTGCAAGCATTATCGGGTCGTCAAGCCTTGACAGTGGAGCGCTGTAGATTTTAGAATTGATCTATGTCAACGCCCATTCTTGCCACGAAACTGTATATCCCGCCACCTCGGCCTACAGTTGTCAGCCGCCCTCGCCTGATCGAGCGGCTGAACGAGGGGCTGCACCACAAACTCACCCTCATCTCGGCCCCCGCCGGCTTTGGGAAAACCACCCTGCTCACGCAGTGGCTCTCCGAAAGCGGCACACCGGCAGCCTGGCTGTCGCTGGACGCGGGAGAGAACGACCCCGCCCGCTTTCTGACGTACCTCGTCGCGGCGTTGCAGACCATTGCGGCCACTATTGGAGAAAAGGTGGCGAGGGTCCTCCAATCCCCGCAGCCCCCACCCATCGAATCGATTTTGACAGCCCTGCTCAATGACCTGACCACTCTCCCGGACCCTGTCGTCCTCGTCCTGGACGACTACCACCTGATTGATGCCCAACCGATTGACCAGGCCCTCGCCTTCCTGCTCGAACACCTGCCCCCTCAGTTGCACCTGGTGCTCGCCACCCGTGAGGATCCACCGCTGCCCTTGGCTCGGTTCCGTGCCAGGGGCCACTTGACCGAACTGCGCGCCGCCGATTTGCGTTTTACCCCTGCCGAAGCCGCCGAATTTCTCAACGAAGTGATGGGCCTCCGCCTCTCAACCGACGACATCTCCGCCCTGGAACAGCGCACCGAAGGCTGGATTGCCGGCCTGCACCTAGCCGCGCTGTCCCTGCAAGGCCATGAAGACCCCGCCGGCTTCATCAGATCGTTCACCGGCAGCCACCACTTCGTGCTGGACTATCTGGTGGAAGAAGTCCTCCAGCAGCAGTCCGCCAGCGTCCAGACGTTCCTCCTGCGCACGTCCATCCTTGAGCGCCTCTGCGGCCCGCTGTGTGAGGCCGTGCTGCTCGCCCCCGCTGCTTCCGGGCAAACCACCCTGGACTATCTCGAACGGGCCAACCTGTTCCTGGTTCCCCTGGACCACGAGCGGCGATGGTATCGCTATCACCACCTCTTCGCGGAGTTGCTGCGGCAGCGCCTCCACCAGAGCATCGCCTTCGCTCCAGAAGAGGCGGAAAGCCAGGTGAACGCATTGCACCTGCGTGCCAGCACCTGGTATGAAGCGCAGGGTCTGGAGCTGGACGCCTTTCACCACGCGGCTGCCGCCCAGGATGTGGAGCGGGCCGAGCGGCTGATGGAAGGCAAGGGGATTCCCTTGCACTTTCGGGGCGCGGTGACGACGCTCCTGGACTGGCTGGCATCGCTGCCGAGGCCAGCGCTGGATGCCAGGCCATCGTTGTGGTGGAGGTATGGCGCGTTGTTGCTGGTGAATGGGCACACAACCGGCGTGGAAGAGAAACTGCAAGCGGCTGAAGCCGCCCTCGAAGGCGCTGAGGCGGACGACCAGACCAGAAACCTCCTTGTCGGACGAATTGCCGCCGCCAGGGCGACATTGGCGCTCACGCGGTATCAGGTGGAACCCATGCTGGCCCAGTCGCGCCGCGCGCTGGAGTATTTGCCCCCCAACAACCTGTCTCTTCGTGCCAACGCTCACTGGACGCTGGGCACTGCCTACCTCTTCCAGGGGGACCGTGCCCCAGCCCGCCGGGCCTATACCGAAGCCATTGCTCTCAGCCAGGCAGCCGGGGATATCTTCACCACCATCCTGGCGACCATCGGCCTGGGCAACGTCCAGGAAGCAGAAAACCAGCTCTTTCTGGCAGCCGAGACCTACCGGCGCGTCCTGCAATTGGCAGGAGATCAGCCGCTTCAGATTGTCTACGAAGCGCATCTGGGCCTGGCCCGCATCTGCTACGAATGGAACGACCTGGAGGCCGCAGAGCAGTACGCGCGGCAGAGCCTCCACCTGGCGCGGCAGTATGAGAGCGTGATTGACCGATTCGTGCTCTGTGAGGTGCTGCTTGCCCGCCTGAAGCTTGCGCGGGGCGAGGTGGCCGGCGCGGCGGCTCTGCTCGCCGAGGCCAGTCAGTCCGCGCGCCAGCGGAACTTCGTGTATCGCCTGCCTGAGGTGGCTGCCGCCCAGGTGCTGACATTGCTTCGCCAGGGCCATCTGGCGGCAGCCACGCAGTTGGCTGAGACGCACGGTCTCCCGCTCAGCCGGGCCAGGGTTCACCTGGCATCGGGCGACCCCTCCGCCGCCCTGGCGGTGCTGGAGCCAGTGCGCCAGCAGGTGGAGGCCAGGGGGTGGGCGGATGAACGGCTCAAGGTCATGGTACTCCAGGCGCTCGCGCTCCAGGCGCAGGGCAACAAGGACCAGGCGGTAAACCTGCTCGTGGACGCGCTGGCCCTCGCAGAGCCGGGAGGCTTCATCCGGCTCTTTGTTGACGAAGGCGCCTCGATGGCACACCTCCTGGCCGCAGCTGCCGCTCAGGGGAAGATGCCAGACTATATTGGGAAGTTGCTGGCGGACTGCGAAACGGAAGAGCAGCCGCGCGCTGCCACCCCGGATCGACCTCCTGCCCAGCCCCTTATTGAGCCACTCAGCCGACGCGAGGTAGAAGTCCTGCGGCTCATTGCCCAGGGCCTCTCGAATCAGGAGATTGGCGAGCGGCTGTTCCTCGCCCTGGACACAGTGAAAGGACACAATCAGAAAATCTTTGGCAAACTCCAGGTCCAACGGCGCACCGAAGCGGTCGCACGTGCCCGCCAGTTGGGGCTGTTGTAGCAAGCTATCCCGCACGCCAACGTGGGAACACTCCCACTCGCTCCCCCCACAACCGACCCGCAAACACTTCTTTCGGGTCTCGACGCCAACACTCCACAACAACACTCCAAACAACACTTTCGGGTCTCTCTATGAAGACCGTCGTGGAGCTATGCTCCTGGTAGAGGAAGCACGTAGCACAGATGGTTCTGACCAGCTACAACAGGGACACGATGATGTCAAATGAAATCAACCCCAAAACGGACCTGGGTGAACCCATGATCTATCAGATCAGGATCAACGGCCACCTTGATCCTCACTGGTCAGACTGGTTTGCGGGTCTGACTATCACGCTGGAAGACAACGGCGAGACACTCTTGACCGGCCCGGTGGTCGATCAGGCCGCGTTGCATGGCGTGTTGAGAAAAGTGCGGGACGTAGGATTGCCCTTGCTCTCGGTCACGCGCCTGAAACCCGGCCACGTAGATGTCCCAGATAGCAAGTAAACCGCATTGACCAAATCACAGCAACGTGGAGGAAACTCATGAAAGCAATTGTGTACCCACACTATGGATCACCCGATGTGCTTCAGTTCACAGAGGTGGAGAAACCCAGTCCCAAAGACGGTGAAATCCTGATCAAGATTCAGGCGGCATCCCTCAATGCACTTGACGGCCATAGCCTGAGATCGCCTTTGCTGGTCCGCATGATCACGGGCAATGGGCTGCGCACACCCAAAGACCAGCGACTCGGCGCTGACCTGGCGGGGCGGGTTGAGGCAGTTGGCAGCAAGGTCACACAGTTTCAGCCAGGGGATGAGGTATTCGGGTTTTGCGCGGGTGGGCTTGCCGAGTATACGTGTGTTGCTGAAAATCGGGTAGCCCTGAAACCGGCCAATCTCTCGTTTGAGGCAGCCGCAGCCGTCCCGGTGGCGGCCCTCACCGCGTTGCAAGGGCTGCGCGAGATTCAGGCCGGACAACAGGTGTTGATTCATGGGGCCTCTGGTGGGGTGGGAACCTTTGCCGTGCAGCTTGCCAAAGCCTTCGGGGCCGAAGTCACTGGCGTGTGCAGCCCGCGCAATGTGGAGATGGTCCGCTCCATTGGGGCAGATCACGTCATTGATTACACCCAGGCAGATGTCACCAGGCAGGGGCAGCGCTATGATCTGATTCTGGGCGTGAACGGCTATCATTCGCTTTTCGCCTATCGGCGGGCCTTACGCCCCACGGGAAGGTATGTCTTTGTCGGAGCTTCCAAAGCGCATTTAATCCAAGCCCTGCTCGAAACTATGCTCCTGGGGCCAATGCTGTCCAGGAAGGGGAGACAGCACATGGGGTTCATGGGGGTGGCAAAACCAAACCAGCAAGATTTGCTGGTGATCAAAGAGCTGCTGGAAGCCGGAAAAATCGTCCCGGTGATCGATAAATGTTATCCGTTACCTGAGGCTGCTGAGGCTTTCCGGTATCTGGAAGAAGTACACGCCCAAGGCAAAGTGGTCATCACGGTGGACCAAAACAACAAAACTGAACAAAGTCCGGATCAACGTCATCTTGGAGGGGACTCATGAAAGCGGTTGTGTACACAGCATACGGTTCACCCGATGTACTTCATTTCACAGAGGTAGCAACACCTGCCCCGACGGACGATGAAGTCCTGATCAAGGTTCAGGCGGTCTCCGTCAATCGATCTGACTGGGAGGGGCTGATCGGGAAACCGTTGTATGCCCGCATCGGGGGGCTGCTCAAACCACGTCGCCAGATCCTCGGATCGGACATCGCCGGGCGAGTGGAAATGGCTGGCAGCAACAGCAGGCGATTTCAACCAGGAGATGAAGTCTTCGGAGACATCTTGGGGCATAATGGTGGTTTTGCCGAGTATGTCTGCGCTCCTGAAAATGCTTTGGCACTCAAACCAGCCAGGATGACCTTCGAGGAAGCAGCGGCCATCCCGCAAGCGGCAGTGATCGCCCTCCAGGGGATTCGTGACAAAGGACAGGTTCAGCCGGGGCAAAGAGTTTTGATTAATGGCGCTGGTGGCGGCGCAGGTTCGTTTGCCGTGCAGCTTGCCAAATTCTACGGGGCTGAAGTGACTGGGGTGGATAACACCGGCAAGCTGGACTTTATGCGCTCACTTGGCGCAGACCAGGTCATTGATTACACCCGGGAAGACTTCACCAAAACTGGAAAACAGTATGATCTGATCCTTGATCTTGCCGCCCATCGTTCGGTGTTCGCCTACGCGCGGGCGCTCAGGCCCAATGGAAGGTATTTCATGGTCGGAGGTTCTGTCGCTACCATTTTCCAGATGTTGCTCCTGGGACCCTGGATGAGAAGAATCACGGGCAAGCACATCCGCCTTCTGGCGGTTCACCCAAACCCAAAAGATTTGGTCTTTATCACGGAGCTTTGTGAAGCTGGCAAAGTCGTCCCGGTGATCGAGAGACAGTATCCGTTACGTGAGGTTCCTGAAGCGCTCCGCTATCTGGGAGAAGGACACGCCAAAGGAAAAGTCGTCATCACGGTGGACCAGAACCACCACACCTCACTGTAAATCCCAACGTTACATGGCTCTTACACACTCTTGGTGAAAACGAACCTGGAGGCAACGCATGAAAACACAACCTGAGGCCAGGATCGCGCCACGTGACCCACAGCAACGGCCAGGAGATTCTAAAGTGATGAAATGGATTGCAGGAGCGTCGCCGCGTCACCTGGCCAGGATTGCCGGCGGCTTGTACTTGATCAACATCATCTTTGGCGCCTTCGCCACCGGCTACGTTTCCGCCGCGCTTGTCGTGCCTGGCGATGCGGCAGCTACGGCGCGCAATATCCTGGCGCACGAACTGCTCTATCGGTTGGGCCTCGTGGCCCACATCATCACTCTCCTAACCAATATACCTTTGGCGCTCATCTTCTATGACTTGTTCAACAAGTCATCTATGCAGGCTATCTCCTCGCGGCTGGATACCTGGTGTTCAGGT
>CAZFWN010000165.1:0-12317 GCA_964522745.1 uncultured Ktedonobacterales bacterium | reverse complement strand
CACAGGCCGCCATCGTCGAGGTTCGCCTGGTCGCTGAAGCCCAGCGTCGCGTACCTCGTCTTGAACTTCTCCGCGCTTTGGAAGAAGCAGACGACTTGGCCGTCCTTGGCATAGGCGGGCATCCCGTACCAGGTCTTGGGCTCGAGGGCGGGCGCGCTGGACGCGATGAGCGCGTGCAGCCGCTCGGCCAGGGCGCGATCCGGTGCCGACATCGCGGCGATCGCCGCGAGTGCGGCGCTTTCCCCTTCCGCCTTGTTCTTGTTCGCGCGCGCTTCCGCTTTCAGCTCTTGAGCGCGATTTCTCATCGCGGCTTTTTCCTCGTCCGTGAATCCCTTGCTCGCCTTCGCGGGCTGCTTTGTCGTCTTCGTGTTGTCTCCTGCCATGGGGGACTCTCCTTTGCGGTGTTGGGCGTCTGAACGCCGTCGGAACGTCGAACGGAGCGCCGTGGCTCCATCCTACCACACCATTCTCTTTGTGGACGCTCCAGCCGGTAGCCCAACAGGAAAGACAGAGGCCCTCCCCCTTCTCCATCTTGGTACTCACCGTGGCCGCCTCCGACCGCGGACGGTTCGGGGACGGGACGTGTGACGCTGTTGCTCCGCCTCACGTGCTGGTGGGTGTGCCCCGTGAGAACATGCCGAAGAAGCGGCCGACGTCGGGGAATCACCCGGTCGAAGCACCCGATCCATCGTAGTGACGGCCGACTGCTGCATGGGCGGCAGGACGTGTGCATAGAGGCATATGTAGCCGTTCATGCAAAGGTCAGTAGCTCAAAGCGTCATGACGGTCGATGACTCTGCGGAATCGGCGTATTGTCCTGAATGGCGTTCTTGCCAGTACACGCCCAACCAGAACTCCAACCAATCCCAACAATCAGCTCGACATCTCCATGCCAGCTATGAAGCCTCTGTTGGGCAAAACAAGGAAGGGACAGCCCAAATAGCTGTCCCTCAACCACCTGTACTAATACAGCAAGTCTGCCTCATATCTAGAACGAACATACAATCGCCCGCTGAACAGAGCGCACGACTTTAGACATGAGCGCACGACTTTTTTCCCCAGCACCACATATACACCTGGATTTTCCTGTGTCGACGCGCTTTTAAACAAACGAGCGCCTCCTGAAAGAAGGAGGCACTCGTTTGTTTGGCACCGAGGAATCACCAGGGTTCTCTAGCCCAAGTGTCAAACATTATTCTTCAGTGTCAAACTTTTTTATTGGTGTCAAACTTTATTCTGAACATACACAATTATTGTCCCTTTTGAATAATGTTGTACACGGTTGTTGGCTCACCAGCCCAGGAAAATAGGGAGTCTGTAAAAGTGCCAAAAATCGTTAAAGTTGTGCATAAACCGCGTTTGCATCCTTCAAAGCGTTCCTGAGCTTTTGAATAAAGTTGTGCATGCAAAGCACCTCTCGCTGAAAAAGGTGACGCAGCCTGGGAGTGATCCCCACCTCGCTGCTCCCGATGTGGGAGCAGCGAGGTGGGGATCACTCGCTCCATCTGGTGGAGCAAGTTCCCGTCAAGCAGGTGGCAGGTTAAGAGCCTTGATACAGGCTCCAGGAGCCGTTCTGGTAATGCAGGATCGTGCCCTGGCTTCCCACGGCCCAGCCCTCGCTGGCCGAGACCATCGCCCCACTGGTCAGAGAGAAGTAGGTCTGGCTGAACGGGCCTTTGAAGTGCGTTTGCTCTTCCCAGACGCCGTTGTGATAGTGCGGAATCAGCCCATCCGCTTCAGAGGGCCGGTGTTGATCAGTGTTGAGCAGCGTCCCCACCGCCCAGCCTTCCTCTGGCGAGACAAAGGCAAAGCCATATAGCCCTCCATTGGCAATCTGCGGGTCCACTTTGCTCCAGCGGGTGCCGTCATAGTGTAGCAGCACGGTTGGACTATTGCCATCTTCTCCATCCCCCACTGGCACGCTGAAGTCTATCGCACTGACCCAGAGTTCGCCGTTGGCGGTACCGATAATATGATACGGAAAGAAACGCGAGACGAGCGGATCACTGATCGGCCCCCAGCTCTGCCCATCATAATGCCAGACTTCAGATGGCCCATCGCCATCTGGTCCGAGCGCGTGCCCGATCATCCAGCCATCGTTCGCCGAGCGCATATAGAGGCTCCCCAAAGACGACACATGAAGATTGACCAGTGTCCACCTGCCGCCTACGTAATGGAGCAGGATGCCCAGGGGTGTCGTATCAATCAGATTGACCGGAAGGACGGTGCTGCCCACCGCCCAACCTTCCTGCGCAGAGACCATGCTGATACTGGAAAGAGCAATGTTGGCGCAGGCACCCGGACCCGCCAGGGTGGTACAGAGGGTACTGTGCTGGAAATCCGGCAGCGGCTGAGGGGTCCACCGGCCATGCAGATAATGCAGAATGATCGGCTGGACGCCAGCCGTATTGCCTGAGATGGGCGTGCCGCTGGCATCAATCATATAATAGGGCGAGGTATTGCCCACGGCCCAGCCCTCATCGGGCGAGACCATCGAGATGCTGCTCAGTCCATAGGGCGTCAGATCGACACCAGCCGCAGGGGGCTGCGTCGATTCCAACGGGATGGCAGTGGTATAGACGCTCCAGACACCGTTGAGGTAATGGAGGATGGCGCCATGGCTGCCGACGGCCCAGCCCTCCGCTGGTGAGATCAGCGTCACCCCCAGCAAGAACTCCTTGGTGGGCGAAGGCACCTCGGTCCACTGGCCCTGGCTGTAGTGCAGGATGAGACCCGTATCGCTGTGTGTATTGCCAACAGCCCAGCCCTCATCGGGCGAGGCCATCGCAATGGACCAGAGCGTTTCCTGGGGCGCGGGATTCTCTACCACGCTCCAGGTTCCATCCTGATAATGCAGCAGATTCCCACTGCAGCCACCGCTGCCCACAGCCCAGCCGACGTTGGAGGCAATCATCGCCACGCTGTTGAGATCGATTTTCGGAGCCGACATGGCCTGCCACTGCCCAGCGGTGTACTGCAACACCGTGCCTCCGCCTCCGACGGCCCATCCTCCGCTGAGTGAGGAATCCTCAACGCTGAAGATAAAGCCATGCTGTGGACCGCTCACCAGACTCCAGACTCCATTATGATAGTGCAGGATGTCCTGGCCCATCGCCCAACCCTCCTCTGGCGACAGCATGGACACGCTGCCCAGCGCTGTGCTGACGGGACTTTTGACCTTGACCCACCGGTCAGATTGATAGCGCAGAATGGTTCCCTTGTCGCCCACAATCCAGCCATCGGTGGCCGAGAGCATATCCACGCTGCGCAGTTCGCCGGTGTCATACGGGTTAGACACTTGCCACCAGCGCCCCTGATGGTAGTGCAGGATCACGCCCTTGACATCAGTTCCATTCGTGGTGCCTACCGCCCAGCCTTCACTTGCCGACACCATCGAGATGCTGAGCAGGGCAATCTTGCTGCGATCGAGGATACTAGGCGGGCTACTCGTCCCACGATGTGCCAACGTGAAGACGCCAAAGAGCGTAGCGGCGAGCAGGACGATGACGAGTGCGGCAGCGACCGTCGGAAAGCCGACGAGGAAGCGGCGATGACTTTGGATCGGTGCTGTGGGCGCAGGGAGCGGTCCTGCGGAAGCCGCGCCCCTCAGATAATGCGTGTGAGAGGGGGTGAACGCTCGCCCATCCAGGCGTGGGACCAGCCGCGCCCAGAGAGCATCACTCTCAGGTGGTGCAGCGCGGCGTTGACGGTAGTAGATGCGCAAGCGCGCTTCCAGATCGGCGTCGTGCGTGGGCCAGGTGTTCATAGATGTTTCTCCCGATACACTGCTTCCGCGTACTCCTGGATCAAGCGCTTGCGCAGGACACTGAGGGCACGATGGAGGCGTGATTTCACGGTCCCCAGCGGAATGCCCAGCACCAGGGCGATCTCGGTGAGTTCCAGGTCCGCAAAAAAGCGTAGCTCCAGGATGTGCTGCTGCTCGGCGGGCAGCGTCATCAGCACGGCGTGCAACGCCTGATCGGCTACCAGACGGAGGAGGCGGTCGCTCACACGCTCCTCGCTAGGTAGGTACTCTGTTGCTTCCTGCTCAAACGAGACGGTGGGGAGGGCGCGTGGTCATCCCGCAGCGGTGGGCGACAATGGTCAGCAGCCAGGGGCGAAGGCGACGACCCTGCTGGAAACGCGGCAAAGCGCGCCAGACATCCAGCCAGGACTCTTGCAGCACATCCTCGGCGCTGCTGCGATCAGGGAGCAGCGCCTGAGCGGTGCGCCAGACCACGGGGGTATAGATTTCTACCAATTGGCGGAAGGCAGTCTGATCGCCTGCCTGGGCATGACGGATGAGGTCGTCCTCCATTCCGATGGTCCTCTCGATGAGCTAGGATGGGCCAGGTCTCTCATCTGGTAATATGCGCCTCATCGAAAAAAGGTTCCCTGCCACCATTCCCAACACGTCAGAGAACAAGACAAGCGATGTGCGACTGACGAGTACGCGCTCTGTGCCAGATGGCGCTTTCTCGTGTGGGCATCGGTTCCTGTGGTCCCATATCCCGGCAGGGGAGAGCAAAGACACCTTCTTTATCCGGATGCGGAGAGGTGTCAGTGGCCCAAGGTCCTGAGCGTCTCTTCGGTCGGCAGCCAGTGCTCTCCCTAGCTCTGGTCGGGAAGGGCTGGAGATCGCCTCGTGTGCCGACGCCGCCATGCCAGTACCAGCAGTCCTCCAACAAGGACCAAGATACCAAGTACGCTCCAGGCGATCACGTGCATGCTGTCGCTTTCTGTCGCCTGGACCGTCACTTGTGCGGTTGCCACACCAGGACGCTGCTCGCTATCGACCACCTGCACTTGCACGAGATAGGTCCCTGGCTGGCTATAGCGGTGCGTGATCGAGCCACGTGACGTCACCTGCGGCTCGGTCTGATCCCCAAACACCCAGGTATACTGGGTGATGTGGTCGCCTGGTGGCAGGTCGACTGGCTGAGCCATCAGCGTCACCGTCTGACCGGCCTGGGCGGTGGTTGGGGAGAGGTGGAGCTGCAGATGGGCGACCGAGGGAACGATCTGGACCGGCACGATAGCAGTACTCCTCGCGCCGCGACTGTCGGTCACGATCAGGGTCACGGAGGCGCGTCCGGTGATACCGAAGACGTGGGTCGCGTGCATTCCAGTGGCCGCTTCGGCATCGCCAAAGTTCCACGTATAGGACACCACCGTCCCCACTTGCGCTCTGGACCCGCTGGCATCAAAGGTCACCGCTTCGCCTAGTCCGACCAGGGCTTTATTAGCGGTCGCTTTGGCGATGGGGGGCTGTGGCAACGGTTGGTCACCGATGGTGATGGTCGCGCTGTCGAAATCATCCCAGACACCGGTGATGGTGTCATAAATGGTGACGCGCACGGCATAGCTGCCGGCGTGGGCAAAGGTATGCTGCGGGTGGGTGCCGAGGACGGCCTGGCTGCTGTCCCCGAAGTCCCAGTAGAGTTGGAGGCTATCCAGGGCTGGTGCATTGGGCACCGAGGAGAGATCTTCAGTACAACGAATCGGCTGATGTCCGTAATACACCCCAGGAAAGAAGCCCACCGGCTGATTCGGGTCCAACGTGGGAGTCACGGGGGTGGGAATGGCGGGCAAGGTGTTCGCCAGCATGGTAGGCGTCGCGCCCAATCCGCACGCCCACGCTCGTGGCATCTGATGCAGGAAAGCCGGGGCGCCGAGGGCCAACACGAGCGCCAGCAGACTGGAGATACCGAGCAGCATGGTGGCAGACATGAGCCGGCGGACGAGATAGGGCCAGGAAATAGGCTGGAGACCCTACATAGGCATCTTCTCCTTCTTGGTGGACGCATGGGAGCTGCCGCCGCTCTTCCGTGCCAAGCGGAAAACAGCCTCTCTAACACTAAACGAAGCAGCAGCGTCTACGTCATCTCGGGATGAAGTCGCTTGCATCTTCCTGGGCATCGTCTATAATGTAGTTAGTACGCAATTGATGGAGAGAGGAAGGACAGCCCATGTCTACTCCAGCCAAGATGGGCGGTGCGGTGCGCTGCATCCATCCCGAAACGGTCGTGCGTGCCCAGGCTGCCCTGGAGGACAAAGCGACCTATATTCAACTGGCTGAACTCTTTGGCGCGTTGGCCGACACCACGCGGGCCAAGATTATTCATACCCTCGCGCGCCAGGAGTTATGTACCTGTGACCTGGCAGCAGTCGTGGGCATCACGGACTCGGGGGCCTCCCAGCATCTGCGCGTCTTGCGCGCCCTGCGCTTGGTCAAGGCGAGGCGGCAGGGCAAATACGTGTACTACAGCCTGGATGATGCCCACGTGGCCTTACTGCTGCAAGTGGGCCTGGCCCATCAGCAGGATGATCCCCCATCGAGCGAAGCCCAGACCTTTACCCTCCTTCCACGTTCCAAAAGGAGTTCCTGATGGCAACAGAGCATGAGCATACCCATTCCCTGGCCGGGAACAAGCTCCGCACGGCCTTTGCCCTGACCGCCCTCATCCTGGTGGTCGAACTGGTCGGCGGTCTCCTCTCCCACTCGCTGGCCTTGCTTTCCGATGCGGGGCATGTCCTCACCGATATTGTGGCCCTCGGCCTGGCCTGGTTTGCCACGGTGCAGGCGACGCGGCCTGCCAATGCCCAGAAGACGTTCGGCTATCATCGCACCGGCATTCTAGCGGCGCTCGCCAATGCCATCACGCTCATTGTCATCGTGGGCGCGATTGCCTACGAGGCCATCCAGCGTTTCCAACACCCCCAGAAAGTGACCCCCTGGCTGATGTTTGTCTCAGCCGCCGTGGGCATTGGGGTCAATCTCTACATTGGGCTGGGTCTCCAGAAAGAGGGCAGCGAGAACCTGAATGTCCGCGCGGCGATGCTACACGTGTTTGGCGATGTGGGCGCCTCCGTGGCGGTCATCGTGAGCGGCCTCATCATTCTGCTCACTGGCTGGTATCCCGCCGACCCCCTCCTCTCGCTCGTCATCGCCGTGCTGATTGCCAGAGGCGCGTGGAAAGTGCTGCGGGAGACCATCGATATTCTGATGGAAGCCACGCCCAAAGACCTCAATGTGGCCCAGTTGGTGCGCGATGTCGTGCGGGTGCCAGGCGTCCTGGATGTGCATGATCTGCACATCTGGTCTATCGCCGGGGGCATGAGTGCGCTCTCCGCCTACGTCCAGGTCCAGGATCGGCCCCTCTCGGCCTGTGATCCCCTGCTGGGGCAACTCCGGGCGCTGCTCCAGGAGCGCTATCACATTGCCCATACGACCATCCAGTTCGAGTGCGCGGGCTGTGGCCCCGATGATCTCTACTGCGCGCTGACGCAAGGCGAGGAGGGAGGGCATGACCATGCCCAGCATCACCATGAATACATGACCGATGGCCTCGACGTGTCCGCGGCAGAAGCTCCCAGGCAAGAATCGTAGGAGGACGAGAGGATGTCTGCATCTCCTGATGTCACCCTCACCCAGGGGGAGCGAGCGGCCCTGGTACGAACTGGCGTGCACGTCGAATACTTCACGGTGGCCTGGATGGTCGTGGAGGCCGTCGTTTCCATCGGAGCCGGGGTCCTGGCGGGCAGTCTCCTGCTGGTGGCCTTTGGCCTGGACAGCGTCATCGAACTGATCAGTGGAGGCATTCTGCTCTGGCGGCTTTCCGTGGAAGCCAGGGGCAGTACACTAGAGCGGGTCGAACGCGCCGAACACCGGGCGGCCTGGGTCGTGGCGGTCTCCCTCGCCCTCTTGTGTATCTACGTGCTGGCCTCGTGTATCTATGTGCTGGCCTCGGCGATCTTTGGCCTGGTCACACAGGCCAAACCAGAGGGATCACTGATCGGGATTGCGATCTCCCTGGCCGCCGTGTTCGTGATGCCTGGACTGGGGATCACGAAGCGACGCATCGCGGCCCGTATCAACAGCGGGGCCTTGCGTGGGGATGCGGCCAGTTCCTTTACGTGCGCATACATGGCGGCTACCGTCCTGGTCGGACTGGTATTGAATGCGTTGTTCCATTGGTGGTGGGCGGAAGATCTTGCGGCCTTGGGCTTCTTGGTCTGGTTGGTTTTGGAAACACGCGAAGCCCTCGAAGAAGCTCGTGAGCGCTCGGAACATGCTGACCATACGTAAGCCAGGATCCTCTTCCTCCTCTGTTGCTCGCACTCACTTGCCCACAAACTGATAGGCCAGATAGCCCGCGTAGAGGAGGAGGAGTACCAGACCGGTCCGCCAGTGCAGGCGCTGGCGCCAAAGCAACAGCCAGAGCAGCACTGTGCTGCCCAGCAGCAACGGCACATCAAAGTGCAGCGTCTGCCCATCGGCCACGACTGGGGAAACAAACGCGGCCAGCCCCAAAATCAGCGTCAGAATGAAGAGGTTGCTGCCCACCACATTGGCGACGACCAGTCCACTGTGTTGTTTCAATCCGCCCATGAGGCTGATAGCTTTGTCCGGCAGCGTGGTGCCAATCGCCACAATGGTCAACCCAATGATTGTTTCCGAAAGCCCCAGGGCATGGGCAAAATAGACGGCTGGTTCGACCACGAGCCATGCACCCAGCGAAACCAATCCAAGCCCGAGGATGATGAAGAACACCTGCCCCAGCGCTGGGCGCCGCTCCATTTCCTCCTGCTCCTCCGTCTCATCGTCGTCCTCCTCCTCTGCTGCGGGGGCACGGAGCATTCCACGCCGAATCGCCAGCAGAATGGAACACAGATACACCAGAAAGAGTCCGACCAGTGCGCCTCCCACTGGTCGGGTGATCGGCCCGACGAAGAGCAGCCCGCTCACCAGCAGCGTTACCAGCACCAACCCGAGCGCATAGACGCGCCCACTGCGCTCGATCTGCAAGGGTTTGCGCGCCAGCAAGCCAAGTGGAAATGACCCCAGCACATTGGCAATAGCCGACCCGACGATATCGCCCAGGGCGATGCCTCCATGCCCCCCAAAAACGGCGGCCAGCACGACCACCAGTTCTTCCCATTCGCCCCCAACCGTCAGGAGCCCGACCAGGGTTTCTGGCGCATGCAACCGCTTCGCCAGCGCGGCAGCCGCCGCGACAAACCAGGCTGCCCCACGCTCCAGGCACAGCAAACCAACCAGAAAGCAAAGCAGGTATCCAACGGTGCGCCAGGGAGGAACGAGGGTATCGAGATAGGGGAGCATACGACCTCCAAGAGCAATACACGCAATGCGAGAGATTCCACTGCTTGATGGAGCCGCCTTGCGCCGCCTCAAGCAGTATCTGGAGCGATGAGGGTCCTACGGCTGCGCTCGCGGGGTTGGTTCGTGGACGCTGGCTGGTGCTGCTTCCTCGCCACGCCAGGCATGCACCCCTTCTTGGCAGCCGTAATAGACGATCACCAGCGAGGCCAGCGGATCAGCCCACCACCAGCCCAGGAGTACATTGAGGAGGAGACCCAGCAGAACCGCTCCCGCCAGGTACGCATCCACCCGCGTGACTTTGCCTTCGGTGAGCAGCACCTCATTGCCGAGCTGCTTGCCAGTCACGTGCTTGCCCCAGGCGAGCAGGAGCATGGCGATCAAGGTCGCCGCGAGCCAGACAATACCACCCACCGAAGGCGCGGGATGCGTCCTGGTAAGCAGCGTCACGAGGAGCTGCGCCAGAATGTAGAGTGCCAGAGCAAAGAAAGCGCCTCCGATGAGGCGCAATGCCAGACGCTCGCGATGCTGCTGCACGCCCCGTAAGTGCCAGACCACGATAACTGAGGCAAAGATTTCGATGAGCGAGTCTAACCCGAAGCCAGCCAGTGCCACCGAACGGGCGGCATAGGCCGCAGCCGCCACAATGACGACCCCTACCACATTCCAACCGAGCGTGAGGTATTCCAGGGTGAGTCCTCGCTTGAGCAGAAGGGCTTGTTGCATGGGTGATCTCCAAGGTTTTTTTGCGCGTCAACCGGCGTCAGTTTTTTCTTGTTCGGGTCGTCAGCCCCTTTGTGTGGCAACCGGCCCCCCGAACAATGGGCACATATTCACCCATCGCCTGTTGCCAGAGCTAGACATACCATCAGGCACCAAGGGCGGTCCAGATGTCCTGGACGTGGTTCACACAGGTGGAGCGATGGCCCTCCTCAGGTGAGATCGGTTGCAGTGCAGTGCGGCAGCGCCGCTGCCATGAGCCGTGCCGCGGCCACCGGCATCACCTGATCTTGCGCGCCTTGCCACAGGAAGAGCCGCTCGAACGTGATCGCCTCGACCGGGAAGTCCCAGGGTCGGGCGAAGATCAACCCGTCCTTCGTACTGGCATCCGCCCCTTGTCGATAACTCTCCGCCGCCGCCTGCGCAAACGCTGTTCTCATCTCGGGGATGGCTAACACCTTTTGGTCTGCTGCCCCCAGCCGCGCGCGGAGGAGCTTCTTCTCGATGCTGGCTTCGTCTGATCCCGTTAGCCGCACGGACAGACGCATGAGGGCCTCCACCAGCCAGGGAAGATGGACTATCATCCACACCGCCACGCGTAATGAAGGCGTACCGGCTTGCTTTAAGAAGGGACCAGTCGCTGGGGAAATGAGGCCGCAAGCAGTGAGCCGCTGTGGGATAGTGTAGGTGCAGGCCAGCGCATAGGGTGCCCCGCCAGAGAGGCCCTCGACGGCGAAGCGCTCGATGCCCAACTGATCGGCCACCTCCACCACATCAGCGGACCAATCCAGCAGCCGGTAGCCTGGCTTCGCCTCCGAGCATCCGATGCCAGGCCGGTCCAGGCCAATCAGGCGTACTCCAAGGCGCTCTGCAGCTGCCGCGACGGTCAGCACCTCCAAACGTGAGGTGCCATTGCCGTGAAAATGAAAGATGGGCACGCCGTCGCGCTTGCCTACCTCAACATACCCCAGGGTTCGTCCATCACGGAGCCGGAGGGTGGCCTCTGTGAGCGGTTTGCTGGATGTCGTCATGGATCGCTCCTTTCCTGGTCGAGACTTCCATCCGAGATAGGTTTACCCTGCCCTGCCGACTCAGCCAGGGAAGCCTCCCCAGCATCGCTCGCGTGATAGACCAAAGCGGCAAAGTCCTCGAGATCGGTGCGGCAGGCAGATATAGCCTGCTCTGCTTCCTGCCGGAGCGGGCAACCAAAGCGGTCGCGGCGGATGATTTTGCCCAACCATGTTTCCAGCTTGTGCAGGTCCTCCTCATTTTCTTCCAGTTCCGCAAACGAATAATTGTACACGGCTCGTTCCTTTGCCAGCTCGCGATGAAAATCGTGGCAGCGCCCCAGCACCTCCGTGTATTCCGCCGCGCGGGCCGCATTGAAGGCCGCCTCCAGCTCCGCCTCGTCGCTCAGCCAGGTCGTCTTCGCCAGATAGGCGGTCCCCTGCATTTGCGCGATCTCATGAACGAGGGCACGCATCAGCGTCAGGCCCTCGGTATCCGCTGGGAGGGCTGCGGCCCCCTGTTGCAAATAGACTGCGCCCGCCTCCTTGAGCTTGCGCCAGATGCTCGCCCGGTACCGGCTGGGTTCAGTCGGCAGTTTGTAGATCAGCAGCAGCCACTCTGTCATAAGCCCTTCTCTTCATACATGGGTTTTAGATAACTATTGTTAGAGTATAACGGTCGTTATATTCTTGTCAAGAGCTTCTTTGGGAGCCCATCACAGCGGAAAGGGCTGTTTTGTCTGTGGAAGCGTTTCTTGAGGAACGCTTGAAGCAACGGTTGAGGAACGGTCTCTCTTCTATACTTGGCTCAAGATGAAGAACACCCCTTCCCCTCCTGGCTGCACCCATCAGGCGCAGCCAAGACGAAGCCAAGAAAGGTACAGCGATGAACGAGCCATCAAAGCCGCCCCGTTCTCATTTATTTACCGTGCGCGTCTGGCAGGAGGACCTGGGAGAAGGAGAGACCGAATGGAGGGAACAGGTCCGCCTGGTAACCAGCGGAGACGTGCGCTACTTCCGAGGGTGGAGCGCCCTGGCTCCACTCCTGGTCACGATGTTGGCTGAGGCGTCCGTTGACAGAGGCACCCACCCCTGAAGGAAGCTTTCGATCTCGAAGCGTTGTATTGCCATCACCGATAGGAGACAGTAAAGAGCGTGAATGTGAAAAATCGTCAAACATTCGCGCTATTTACTCCCATTCGCTGAGGAGTCAGTACTTCCGTCATAGGCACCTCTCAAACCGTTGATTCCGGTTTTGACACCCCGTTGAGAACCACTAAAGGAATACTGTTTGTACTCTCCTGGGAAGCGAATGCAGCCTGAAAACTGGAGAAGAGAGATGATTCTCTTTGATGAGGAAAGGCCATCGGACTCGCCTGTTGTCGAACGGATCTGGCGCAGCCATAGTGAGGGTACGGCCCCGTTTCTCTCCATTGCCGTGAGCCGCTCTGAGCTGGTGGTCACCAAAC
>CAZFWN010000164.1:0-12358 GCA_964522745.1 uncultured Ktedonobacterales bacterium | reverse complement strand
CGCCGGGGCTGCCCCGCATAACTGTGCAGATGGAGCTGCTTGCCCAGCAAGAGGACATACAAGGGTGATGGGTGAAGGTGACATCTTCACTGTCTCGTGGATAGTACGCTTTGTGCGTGGTTCTTCCTCTCACGAGAGGGCAACCAGCGCCTCGTCAGCGGGAACACGTTGACAGCAATCGTGACAGCAACGCAGGGGATACACGACAAGAAAGCACGATACGCAGCGAACACTCACAATACGCTGAGCGCGCTCCGGGACACTTACGAGCCTCTATCAAAGGTGTGCTTTCACGGGGTTGGAATAATCCGACCCTTGGCACCCCAACCACCCAAAACGCCTCACGAAGCCGCTTGAGAGGCCGCATTCCCTACACTCCTCCTCTACGCTTGCTGATGGGTGCCCCTGCCAGCAAGGTCTGACGCAGAGCGGCGATAGCCGGCTCCGGCTGGGTCGGGTCCGCTGTGATGACCTGCCAGCCTGCGGCAGTCAATGTCTGCTGGGCAGCTGATGAAACCTGCTGCGGCAGGGCGACGGCAAGCTGCCGGGCAGCCCACGCCCTCCAGCGGGCGTAGCACGGGATGCAGCGTGCAGGCGGACTTCGTGGTCGCAGGTCAAGAAGGCGCGGTTTGAACCGCCAGCCTCCCCGCCGGTGAGGGACTGTCTTGCGTAGCAGGCGCTACAGACGTTTCTCCTGTTTGCGGGTAGACTTTTGGAAGCAGAGAACATTTCCCGCTTATTGCTTCCTTCTATCCCACAAGGAGAAGCCTGATGGCAACGGTGCAGCACACTCGCCCTATTCCTCAGCCAGACCCGAACTTTTTGACGGAACACTTGATGACTAACGGTACGTCTACCCCCCTCCAGCAGATGATGGAGGTCGCCAAAGCCTACGGGCCTATCTTCCAAATGCCAACCCCTGGGCAGGATCGCGTGACGGTCACCGGGTATGGCCCGGTGCCTGACATCTGTGATGAGCAGCGCTTCGACAAAGCCATCACAGGTGGTCTGCTCAAACTGCGCGACCTCATTGGTGATGGGTTGTTTACTGCCTGGACCGCTGAACCCAACTGGGGCAAGGCCCATCGCATCTTGCTGCCCAGCTTTAGTATGCAAGCGATGCAGGGCTTTATGCCCATGATGCTGGACCTCGCCGAGCAGCTTCTCGACAAATGGGAGCGCCTCAACCCGGATGATGAGATTGATATTCCCGCCGATATGACCCGCCTGACCCTGGATACTATCGGGCTGTGCGGCTTCGATTATCGCTTCAACTCGTTCTACCGCCAGGACGCGCACCCCTTCGTTCAGCACATGGTCAGCGCGCTGACGCTGGCGCAGGAGACGGCCTCCGGCGGGCCTACGAAGCAGCTTGACGCGCTCAAAGCCGCCCAATTCCAGGAAGACGCGGACTTCATGAATGGGCTGATGGACAAGATCATCGCCGAACGCAAGCAGAAGATGCAGACCGGCCCTGTCAAACACGATCTGTTGAACGCCATGCTCACCGGCGTCGATAAGCAGACCGGCGAGCGCCTCGATGATCGCAACATCCGCTATCAGATGATTACCTTCTTGATTGCCGGGCACGAGACCACCAGCGGTCTGCTCTCCTTCGCGCTCTTTTTCTTGCTCAAGCACCCCGACCTGCTGGCCCGCGCCACTGAGGAAGTGGACCGCGTGCTGGGGCGCGACCCGCGCATCCAGCCGACCTATCAGCAGGTCAAGCAACTCACTTATGTCGCCCAGATTCTCAAGGAAACGCTGCGCCTCACGCCTACCGCCCCTGGCTTCACGCGGTGCCCATATGAGGATACGGTGGTTGACGGCCAGTATCAGATTCACAAAGACCAGCCGGTGTTTACGCTCCTCCCGATGGTGCATCGGGACCACGCTGTCTGGGGCGAGCAAGCCGAGTCCTTCAACCCCGACCACTTTAGCCGCGAGGCCCAGGAGCAGCAGCCGCCCCACGCCTGGTCGCCTTTCGGGTCGGGGCAGCGCGCCTGCATTGGCCGCGACTTCGCCATGCAAGAGGCGACGCTGGTGCTGGGGATGATCCTGCAACGCTTCCGGCCCATTGACCATACCAACTATCGCCTGGTCATCCACCAGACGCTGACCATCAAGCCAGCTGATTTCAAGATTAAGGTTGAGAAGCGCCCGGTGGAATTGAAACCCATCGCCGTCGCCCAAACGCCGCGCGCAGAGGCGGCTCCTGAAGCGGCACCTAAGCCTACTATCCCTGAACATCATACCCCGCTGCTGGTGCTGTATGGCTCCAACATGGGCACCTCAGAAGAGCTTGCCCATCGCATCGCCGACGATGGCGAGGCCAAAGGCTGCGTTACCACCGTTGCCGCGCTCGATGACTATGTGGGCAAGCTGCCCACCAAAGGCGCGGTGGTGATTGTGACCGCCTCCTACAATGGCACGCCACCCGATAACGCCGGCAAATTTTGTGATTGGTTGCAGGGCGATGGCCTTCAGCCCGACGCGCTGAAAGGTGTCAACTACACCGTCTTTGGCTGCGGCAACCGCGAATGGGCCACGACCTTCCAGGCCATCCCTCGGCTGATTGATACGAAGCTGGAGACGTATGGCGCCCGGCGCATCTACTCTCGCGGCGAGGGCGATGCCAGCGCAGATTTTGCCGATAACTTCGAGGACTGGTATACTCCGCTCTGGCGAGAGGCCGCCAGAGCTTTGGGCATTGGCGTGGAACTGCCACCCCCGATGCCACAGCAGGTTCTCTATCAGGTCGAGGTTGTCACCGAACATGCCACGCATCCGCTGGCAGCCAACTTTGGCGCGCGGCTGATGGGAGTGGTCGAGAACCGCGAACTGCATATCAAGGATGGTCCCTGCCCCTCTGAACGCTCCACGCGGCATCTGGAGGTAGTGCTACCCGCAGGCGTAACCTATCAGGCAGGAGACCATCTAGGCATCCTGCCCATCAATAGCAAGGCGCTGGTGAACCGTGTCACCGAGCGGTTTGACATCGACAAGGACGCGGTCATCCGGCTGCATACCAACGCAAAGGGCACCACCATCCTGCCGATGAATACACCGATTCGGGTCTTCGATCTGCTCTCTGAACACGTCGAGTTGCAGGAAGTCGCCTCGCGCAAGCAAGTTGGCGTGCTGGCCGAGCATACCCAATCCACGTCCGAACAAGCGAAGCTGCAAGCGCTGGCCGGACAGGACGAGGCCAGCCGCGCCAGATACAAGGAAGAGGTACTGGCGAAACGAAAGTCTGTGCTGGATTTGTTGGAGGAGTTCCCGGCCTGCGAACTGCCCTTCGAGCTGTATTTAAGCATGCTCTCGCGGCTCAGCCCGCGCTACTACTCGATCTCCTCTTCCCCACTGGTGGAAGCCGAGCAGTGCAGCATCACCGTTGGTGTGGTGGAAGCACCAGCCAGGAAAGGCGCTGACCTCTACTACGGCGTCTGCTCGACGTACCTGGCCGAGCAAGTCAAGGGCAGCGCCATCTGGGCCTTTGCGAAGGATACGAAATCCACCTTCCGCCTGCCAGCAGATGCGCGCACGCCCATCATCATGGTTGGCCCAGGAACCGGCGTCGCGCCATTTCGCGGCTTCCTGCAAGAGCGGGCGGCCCTGAAAACGCGAGGAAAGCCCGTTGGCGCTTCCATGCTGTTCTTTGGCTGCCGCAATCCCCAACAAGATTACATCTACCAGGATGAACTCCGCGCATTTGAGCAGCAGGGCGTGACCGAACTCTACCAGGCGTTCTCGCGCGTGCCAGGGCAGCAGAAGACCTACGTGCAGCAAAGCATCCTGAGCAACCAGGAGCGAGTCTGGCAGATGATCCAGAACGGCGCGGTCATCTACATCTGCGGCGAGGGCAGTCATATGGCCCCGGCGGTTCAGCAAGCCTTTCAGGACATCTATCAAGAACAGACGGCGAAAGGACAGGCCGCAGCCGACCAATGGATGGCCGAGATGCAGGTGCAGAACCGCTATCTGGTGGATGTCTGGGCATCAAGCTAATGAAATGAGAAAACGATGTTCCGCCATCTCTTCAGCATCACGCCTGGCGCCCACCTGAAACCGGCCAGAGGAGTACGCGCCGCAGTGGCAATCTTCCTGGCGCTGCTCCTGCTGGCGGCCTTTGGGCACACCGCCTTTGGAAGCGCGGCTGGCCTTGGTTTCCTGCTGGGCGTGTTGTTCACCGAGTTTTGTGACCTCGGCAGTTCTCAGCGCGCCCGCGTGCTGGCGATGAGCGCGCTCACCATTGGCGGCCCACTGGTCGTGGCAGCGGGCCGCTCGTGGCCTGCTCTCTGGTGGATGGACGCGCTGGCTGTGTTCGTCGTGACGCTTCTTGCCGGGTCGCTGCTCTCGCGCAGCCCGCTGATGAGCCTGGTGGGGCTGCTGCTCACCATCGCCTTCGTTGTGACCCTGGGCATGGGCGGCGGCGCGGCAACAGCGCTGCCGTCGGCGCTAGGGTTCCTGCTCGGCGGAGCCTTTGTGCTGCTGCTGGTGCTGCTCTCTTCGCTGCCAGAGCAGGTCTGGCAGCATGCTGCACGCCCAGCGGAGCCAACACCAACACAGGCAACTGGGGTTTCGCCAGGCGAGCGCGTAGGGCCAGGGCGCATCGCAAAAGCCTCCCGATTATTGAAAGTCGATATTCATTCGCTGCTGTCCAGCCAGGCGTTGCTCCGCGCTGCCGGAGCCGGGGGCGCGGCAGCGCTTGCCTGGAACCTTGGAGTGGCCTACCCTCAATGGGCACCAATCGTTGTCATCACCTGCGTCCGGCCAAAGAAGAAAACCTCGGTTCTGGCCGCATTGCAGAACAGCACCGGGACGATTCTGGGCGCGCTGCTCGCCGACCTGCTTATCAACACCGTCCAGAATCCGTCGATGGTAGCGCTGATCGTGGTAGCAGTGGTGTTCATCGCCTTCACAGTCAAGGATTTGAACTACGCACTGTTCACCTTCTTTATGACCAACCTCACCTTACTACTTATCAGCCTCTCGACGCCTGGCGTCTCACATATCCGCTTGCGCGTGTTCTCGGTTCTGGTTGGCGCGGGCATCGCGCTGGGCGTCACCTTCCTGAGTGATTGGCTCGCACAGCGGCACACCACGCTCCTCAAGGCGCAGCAGTGAGCAAGCTAGAGAGCCGCTTACGAGGCGCGCGGCAGCCAGACGGCAGGCATCCATTCTCGTTCACTGCCATCTGAGTAGGGTGGGAAAATATTATACTGCTGAACCACCCGCAGCACCTCGCGCTCATCGGAGATCAGCCCCAGGAACACCGTGAGCCAGTGGTCCGCCTCTGGCACATCCTGAGCGCGCACGATGCAGTAATCGCGCACATATTCTGCCTGCTCAAAGACACGCGGGCGACGGTCACGCTGCTTGGCAGGATCACGCCGCAGCCGGTAGACGCGCTGCTCTCGCGTGTAGAAGGCGCTGGAGACATCCAGAAAGCCTTGCCGCTCAAGCTGGGGATAGAGGTCGCCCAGAAAGAGTTGCAGCGTATTTTCAGCGCGCTGTTTGGGCGTCAAGCCGTCGCCCAGGTTCACCTGATCGCCGACGCGCAAAATACCGCTCAGACTCAGGTCCGCCTCGCCTGGGCCGGTGGTGCGTCCAGTGGTGCGCCGCTGAGTCTTGAAATGCTCTGGAGGCCGACCCACCATCGGGTAACCAGCCTGCCGGGCCACCTCGGCAGCAATGGCATAGCCGGCCCAGCCCGCCACGCCGGCAATCTGGCTTGCTACCGTTGGATGAGCCGCCGACGCAAAGGCGATGACGCCGGTTGCCGTTGCGCCATTGCCGGTCACCAGGCGCAGCAGCACAAAATGATAGCGCTCGTTCCAGATGTGCAGATCGCGCTCTTCAATCGACCAGACGCCGGCCAGGCCAGGCCACTGCTGCCTGGTCGCAGACACCAGGGGATGCTCGGCGACCCTCACGGTACGCGCTGAAGCACGCACGCCGGCTGTGCTAGCCGGAGTCGTAGCCGGGCCAGTTAGCAATAACAGCGCCAGATCGGTATGCTTGCATTCCCGGCGCGTGCCGCGCTGGGCAAAGGTCCAGGCTGGGCAGTCGCAGGAAAGGGCATTCGTGCGCGGATCGATGAGGATACGATACCAGGTGTTGGCATGCGAGGCGGACTCAATCGCCATCAGCAGCCGATAATCACCATTGGCAAGGCTACGCGGCATACAGGCTCTCCTTCCAGGTGCTTTCCAGTTGGCTGGCGATTAAAATCGCGCCTTCCTGGCGTTCCGCCACGAAACCCGCCTTCGCGGGTTCGGACGAATGACGGCGTTCGCCTTAGTCCGCGCAGGCCAATGAGCCGCGATTTTAATCGCCAGGGCTGCTCACCCGCCGGTAATGCGGC
This sequence comes from uncultured Ktedonobacterales bacterium, assembly GCA_964522745.1. GTDB lineage: Bacteria > Chloroflexota > Ktedonobacteria > Ktedonobacterales > DATBGS01 > DATBHW01. The sequence goes on along the minus strand of CAZFWN010000164.1, from coordinate 5,991 downwards.
TCAGAATGAGAATGGTTGGCTTGGTGACATCGAACTGGCGCACCCGATTGCTGCCAGGCAAAGCGCCGCCAGTCGCGGTAGTGGGGGTGACGACGCTGCGCCCGGCGCGTTGATGCTCGGCCACGACCTGCTCGGCAAACTGTACGGCGGCGAGTTCATCCGGCTCCAACGTATTCAGCGCAGCCAGATTCTCCACCTGCGGGTAGCGCACTGGCGCGTCGCCAGCGCGGCCCATCACGCGCACCACTCCCACTCCTTTGACGGCAGGGCTGAAGCTGCCGGACCGTACCCGCGCCTCCCAGCGCTGCAATAACTCAGCCTGACTCAGCGGCTGCGCTCCAGGAGCCATTGTGACTGATCCGTTCATGCTGTTGCGTGTGTTCATTGGCTAGACCTCCTATCGAATTATGGGAACAACACCCCTTTCTTCTTTTCAGCATGCCGCAACCTGGAAATAGAACGGTGGTCAGAACGAGAAGCAGAGATCAACCTCCTTTGGAAGCGGGCCGGCTCAACGATTTCCGAAGCAGCGAGGCATATGAAGAAGTACCCCGCAACAGAGGCAATGAAATTTTGAAGCAGCAGCATGGGAGGAAACAACATGGTTCCGCAAATCACTTCGCTCGACGCATTAGGGCAGGGAACTACCACCACCGTCGTAGAGCCAGCGCCAGCAGCGCCACCACCACCACCAGCACCGACGCCTACGCCACCACCAGCGGCAAGGCGCACACGCGCCCCGGCCAGACCCCACCGCGTTGCCGCGAGGCAGCCGGCGCTCCGGCAGGCGCCCGTTCTCTGGCGCTTCGCCTCCGGGCGGGGGGCGTTTGGTATCTTTATCAATGAGCGGCAGTGCTGGCTGGGCAACCAGGATGGACACATTTTCGCGCTCAATCACAGCGGCCAGGTGGAGGATCAATTCAGCCTGACACGCGGAGTCAAGTGCCTGGTCGCCGATGATGTCTGGATTTATGCCGGCTGCGACGATGGCAAAGTCTACGACCTGAGCGGGAAGATTCCGCGTGTCGCCTATGAGCTGGCCGATAACGAGCATATCTACTGGCTCGATATTCAGGATGGCTATCTGGCCGTCTCGGATGCCGGCGGGCGGGTCGCGCTGATCAATCCCGAAGATGAGGTCGAGTGGCTGAACACAACGCCGAACCGCTACGGCTGGATGGTGCGCTGCGATGCGCAGGGTGTCTATCACGGCCACTCCAACGGCGTGACTATGTATGATAGGCAGGATGGGCGCCTCCGCTGGACCGAACAATCGGCACGCGGCGTACTCTTCGGCTGGCAAGAGGCGGATATGGTCTATGCCGGGACGGCCACGAACCACATCTACAGCATCACCAAACAAGGTCAGCGCCGCATGATCTATACGTGTGATACGCCGGTCTATTCCTGCGCAACGGCGCCGCAGGGGCGCTATGTCTTTGCCGGCGATAACGGCGCCGCCGTCTACTGCTTTGATGCCAACGGGCAGCGGCTCTGGAAGCTGGCGACTGGCTGCGGGTCGGCTCTGTCGATGCAGTTCTTCAACGAGCGACTGTATATTGTCACCACCGAGGGCTATCTTGCCTGCATTGATGTCAGCGAGGCGGCCATCCGGGAGGCGCAGCAAGGGAATATTCCGCAGGCCGTCCAGGTACGCGCTTCAGCCGTTGCGGCTGCCCGCCCCTCGACCACCTTGGAAACCACCTCGGACACCAGCAACGGCGTCATCCTTGAATGCGTCAGAGAAGGCAGCAAGCTGCGCATCCATGCCGTATCTCCTGGCCTGAACGCCAGCTTTCGGGTGCAGTTCCCGCGCAACATCCGCCAGGAGGGCATGCGCTACGTCGTCGATGAGGTGCGGCTCTCAGCGCGCGGCAACTTCTATCGCGCCTACGGCAACATCAAGCGGCTGGTAGAGGCCGAGTAGCAGAGCCTTGTTCGGGTTAAGGTGCTTAAAGCATCTTTCTTCTCTTGATGGGTAATGTGGTGACAAAAACGGCCTGAATCACCAGTGTCACCGCGTCACCACTTCGTATTGATTGTCCCGGTGTGGCCGGGTGCGCAGGCGCGTTTACTTGCCGATGGAGGCAGTGACACGAGACCCCGAATGAGATATGATACAAGCGATAGATGAAGAAAACCAGCACTTTGAGGAGCATTCTCCTCACTCAACCCTAAAGAAAAGAAAGGGCAGCGGTGAAGACGGCAACAGAACCCTACGCACTCCATTGGGGCAGCGTCTCCAGCCCCTTCGGAGTCTGGCATATTCTGGCTAGCACACATGGTATCTGCTGGGTAGGCACCCCTGGATCAACCAGAGAAGCAGGGATAGACTGGCTCAAACGGCGGATGTCGGTTGACGAGCGCATCAGCACTGAAGAAATCGCTCCGCTTCAGCAGGCGATGGACGAAATGAGGCGCTATTTCGCTGGGGAAGCTATCACCTTTACCAGCCCGCTCGACCTGCATGGCACAGCGTTCCAGCGCGATGCGTGGAACGCCCTGCTGCAAATTCCCTATGGCGAGACCCGCTCGTACCAAGAGATCGCCAGGGCCATCGGGCGGCCTCAGGCGATCCGCGCCGTCGGAGCCGCCAATGGCGCCAATCCAATCGCCTTGATTGTCCCCTGCCATCGCGTTATCGGCAGCAATGGGAAGCTGACCGGCTATGGCGGTGGTCTGCCGGTGAAAGCCGGGCTGCTCGCGCTGGAGCGAGAGGGACGAGCCGGGCACGTTGCTACGCCAGAGCATGCCCAGGTCGGCGCGCCCGGTTAAGCGTTGATGCCTTGCCAGCGCACCTCGCCATGCGCGCCAATCGACTTGCGGATGCGCCCTTCATGGGCGAGCGATTGCAGATGCGCCAGCGTCTCCATCAGCGCCAGGCGCTCCTGGAATGGCTGCCCTTTTACCCGCGCAAAAATGGTCATGGCAATCTCCCAGCCGCTGCGCGGGCCATCGCTGAGCAGCGCCAGCATCTGCGCCTTGCGGCGCTCGTGGTGCGCCAGCGTTTCGGCAATGCGCGCCCGGTGGTCGCTCATCGGATCGCCGTGACCGGGGAGGGCCAGCGCCACGTCCAACTGCTCAATCAGATGCAGTGCCGCGTAGAAATCATCGAGCGGGCTGGGCGAGGACTGCGGGTGCTGCGAGATGTTGGGTGTCGTGCCGGGCAGCAGATGGTCGCCCGCCAGCAGGATACGCCGCCGGGCATCATAGAAGCACAGATGCCCCGGCGAGTGGCCGGGTGTCCAGAGCGTGTGCAGTTCGATGCCACCGATGTCCAGCACCTCGTCGCCCTCCAGCAGCACATCAACCTCTGTCGGCTGGACGCTATCAAGCATCTGGAGCGAGACCTGCGAGAGCATGGCCGCCTCCTCCGCCGGCGCGCCATGATGCAGCAGCCACTTCTGCACTTCCTCGAGCAGCGGCGCAACGGCGCGATAGCGGCTGGCGATAAACGGCTCCTCCAGGCGGTGCGCAAACACCGGCGCACCGCTCATCTCCTTGAGCCGGCCCGCCGCGCCCATATGATCGGGGTGAACATGCGTCAGCAGCAGATGCGTCAGATCGCCCGGCTTGATGCCCAGTTCGGCCAGACCTTGTTCCAGCAGGCTCCAGGCTTCCCGGCTCTTCAAGCCGCAGTCCACCAGCGCAAAGCCATCACGGTGGCGAAGGAGATAGAGGTTGACGGTTACTGGCGGAAACGGCAGGGGCGACACAATACGATAGATGCCTGGCGAGACTTCTTCTGCGATTGCCATGCAATCTGACTCCTTCGCTGCAAGAGGATTCACCAGCGCGCTCAAGAACAACCAACGTTGCTCTAGCTGGCTCAGTGTAACAATATCACGATTATCTTTCTGAGTCCATGCCAGCAACCGAGCAAGCTCCCCAGGGCACTCATCTTTCCGAAAGACGAAACTGGCCCATCCGGTTGCTGAGCCGGATGGGCCAGAGAAAACCTGATAGTTTGAAGAGAGAGCGGCCAGCCTATTCCTCTTTTACGTCCAGCACCGGCGCCTGCAAGCGCGGTTCGTAGGGCGCGTTGGACGAAGCCAGGCCATCAAGGATAGCCTTGATAACATACTGGCCGCGCTTTCCGTGCAGGATACAGTGAGCAGCCAATCCGCTGGCGATAGGGGTAGCAAACGACGTGCCGGACCACCAGGCCCAGCCGGTGGTATTGGTTCCGCGATTCCCCGACTCATCAGCATTCAGCGGTGGGTAGGTTGGATTCAGGTACAAGCCCTGCACACTATCAGGCGTAGGGCCTTGGGGTAGGGATTTCCCTATATACCAGGCCAGCGTCTCCGAATCATCGTTTGGTTCTTCGCCGCCATAGGTGGCAATGCCACTGCCCCAATGATAGAGATTTGCCCGGTTGGAAAACCCGGCTGCCTCACCTTCTCGATCTACAGCAGCCACCCCCAGCACATCATCATAGCATGCCGGAATGCGCGGGCCATTCGGCGGATTCTTGCCCAACGAATCGTTGCCAGCAGCAGCCACGATCACCGCGTTCTTCTCGATCAGCGCGCGTATCGGCAGGCGCACGCCCAATTGCAGCAGGTCCATCAGGCGCATCGCCTCGGTGCAATCTGGCGCATCGCAGCACGAGCTAAACCAGATCTGGTGGAGTTCTTCCAGCGCGGGCATGACGCCCAGGCTCAGGTTCAGCACCACATGCTCAAGGTTGGGATGGTGCAGCGCAATGTCCTGGAGAGCGCCCAGGAAGAGGTGCATATCGCCTGAACCATAGGGATTCTGGATGCACACGAGTTCAATCTTTGCCTGTGGCACGATGTCGCGGATGATGCCCGCGACAAAGAGGCCATGATCGACCATGTTATAGCCGCAACACCGTCCGTACTCGTCCAGGCCCGACCGGAATTCAGGGCCAGGCAAGGGAACATGGGATAGGTCAATGGTCATCCTGCCATTCTGAAGATCAGCTACGATCCTTTGGAGCAAGCCGTTGTTATTATATTGGGGAATGCGCTGTGCCTGCCCGATCACCGTTTGAGCGTCTCCAAAGGCGGTATCCAGAATAACAACTGTGACCTGCTCTGAAGAACCTTTATTTTCCTCAATCAGCTTTTTAAAGACGTCCTGCTTGAACTTCCAGGTGCCACTATAGGGAAACTTCTCGGAGTCCATTGGCGGGGCGCCAGGTCCGCCAATGGGTTGACCGCCTGTTTGTAAAGGGGACGTCAACCAATTGGGCACAGCTGATAGGACCCGCAAGGGTTTGCGCTGCGAATCATCTTTGCCATCATCTTTGCAGACGCCCTGATACAGATCATCTAGCACCCCGCCTCGGTTGTCCTTAGACTTGGGTGCCGAGTCCTCTGGCGGAGGGGGTGGTTCCTTTGGAGGAGCGAGCAACTGGAGATGCTGGTTGATATAATCCACCGCAATCTGGACACTATCGCGTCCCTCGTTCAGTCGCCGATGATGGGTCCGCAGAGCATAAAAGATGACTGCAACCCCTGATGGACCCTCCCCAAAGACATGGACACCTGGAAAACGGTTGAGAGGCTTTTTATGCTCAGCATCCTTCTTCCATTGCTCGTATCGCTCAGCATTCACCCACTCCTTGATGGGTGTGCGTCCCACTTCTAGCTCCACCTCGATAAAAGCCGGCTCGCCAGGGGCAGCCTCTGAGGGCGGTTCAGCGAAATCAAGGCGTGAATCCGCACGGGAGAGACAATGCCCGGCGCTGTAAAAGGGCACGACGCTAATGCCAATCTTACTCAGCACACGCTTCAGGCGGGCGCTGAGTTCTCGAAGCTGCTCAAGCGTCGGTGGCTTTGCTGCCTGTACGGTCACAGCCAGTTCGTTAGGATACCAGTAGAGGGGTTCGGCGATATGTCCATTGGAGGGCGCGATGGGTTCCCTGGAGGTGGGATGCCTCGCTGTTTTTTGGTCGGGAGCCATAGGAAAAGTCCTCCTTCGAGGTTCTCTAAAGCCTTTGTTCTCAAGAGAAAGAACGTG
>CAZFWN010000163.1:0-12398 GCA_964522745.1 uncultured Ktedonobacterales bacterium | reverse complement strand
ATGTCAAGCGACATACTGATCGCCTTGCGGACCTGCAAGTCGGCCAGGGTGGGATCGTGCAGGTTGAAGATGATGTTTTCGTAGGTCGCCGACTGCTTCTCGGTGTAGTAGGTGTACCCCGGGAGGGCTTTGTAGCTCGCCTGCTTGGTGATGTCCAGGAACCAGGAAGTATCAAGCGAGCCGCTTTGCAGAGCCGTCAGGATGGTGCTGGCGTCTGGGATGATCTTGAAGTTAATCCCATCCAGATACGGATAACCCGCTGCCGCCTGGTAGTAGTTGGGATTGCGGACGACATTGATATGATCGCCCTTCACGCGGTCAGAGATCATGAAGGGGCCGCTGGAGACTGTGGGAGAGAAGTTCTCAGTGGACTTGAGAATCGAAGCCGGGTCCATTGTGCCAAACTTATGCTTGGGCATGGGGGCCAGCCAAGGGTCCGCAAGCTGCGAGTTGATCAAGGGCACGAAGACTTGCTTCATGCTGAAGGTGACGGTGGTGGCATCGACTGCCTTAAGCGTGCTGAAGTCGATGAAGGGCAACCCCACCGTATTGGATTTGGCCCCGTAGGATGGGGTGTTCCACAGGTTCATCGTAAAGACTACATCATCGGCAGTCAGTGGCTGTCCATCCGACCACTTCAGCCCGTCGCGCAGCTTCAGGGTGTAGTGCATGGCGTCGGCGGAGATGTCCCCATTGGCGACGGTGGGAAGCTCCTTCAGGAGTCCTGGGTGGAGTATCCCTTGTGGGTCGCCGTAGACCAGCGGCGTCCAGATGGTGGCATCTACCAGGACGGCAAAGGTCTCATTTGAGCCGTTGGAAAGCAGCGAATCTGGCTCTTCAAAGAGACCGTCGTTGATCGTTCCCCCCTTTTTGGGGGTGTTTGAACTGGTGGTAACTGGAGTCGGCCCGCAGGCCGCGAGCGCAATACTGAGCAGCAGGCCGAGACCTACTACCAGGGAGAGCAATTTCCCCTTTTGTTGCATAGCCCCTCCTCGGATGATCTACGATGGCTGAATGGTGAAGCCGCCGAAAGCAAGCAAATGCTCTCTATGCTGCGAACTTCACTTACTACTACGTCCATTCGCCGCGAAATCTCACCTATGGGCGCGGCATTGGTTTTTGTTTGCCCCCTCTCGTTAAAGATCGGCGGTGGCTGCGGTCTTTTGACCGAGCTTGCGTTCGGTGCCATTGAGCAGCCGCTGAATGTTGTCATGGTGCGAGGCAATGATAATGATTCCCCCAATGAGCATGAAGGTGAAGTGTGCCCACTTCGGATCCAATCCGGTGAGGACGAAGATCAGTTCGGCAAGCGGACAGACGGCAGCCGCTGTGATTGAGCCAAGCGAGACGTAGCGGGTGAAGACGACAGGCAGCGCTCCCAGCGGGAGGGCAATGGCAATGACCAGCGGGTTCATGGCGAGTGCGACCCCACCGCCTGTGGCTACCCCGCGCCCGCCCTTAAAATGCAGGAAGAGCGAGTAGTTATGGCCCAGGATCGAAGCCACGCCAGCGACCAGTTCGGCCCAGGGGGCAAGGTCGAGGCCGGCAGGATTGGCGGAAGGCGGGAAGATCAGATAGCGCGCCAGCAGCACGGCAATGGCCCCCTTGGCGATGTCGAGGATGACGACTGCTGCCGCCGCTTTTCCCCCAGCGGTACGCAGGACATTCGTAGCGCCAGTATGGCCGCTGCCCTGAGCGAGTACATCGACGCCGCGTACTTTGCCAACGATCACCCCTGATGGAAATGCGCCAGCCAGGTATCCTATGATGGCGGTAAGAATCAGCCGGATGATGGCGAGCAGCATGGTTGCTCCCTCCAGAACAAGAGTGACTCTGGCGCGATTACGACCAGGTTGCGCCCTAGTCTATCACGTCAGTGTTCCCTGTCAAGAGGATTGCTCCATAGCTGTATGCTCATCTGGCTTACCCTGGACGTGTCCGCCGGGTGCGCGGTTTCGTTGCTGTTGCGGCAGGAACGTTCGGAACCGGCTCGATATGGTGACAACGCGACCAGAGCCGCAGCACTTCTGCCACACTCCATGCCTGCGCGATGCAGCCGCGTGGAGTATGGGGCGCCTCGCCATCAAAAATTTCGTTGATGGTGCCCAGGCCGGCTTGCGAGAGGTGCTCGCGGAAGGCTTCGAGCATGCCCAGGCAGCGCTCTTCTTCGTGGGTGAGCGCCGCTTCATCATCTGTGCCGTACACCCGCAGCCGGGCGTCAAGGTAGGGGCCGATCAGCCAGGCCCAGACGGTGCCCTGATGATAGGCCCTATCGCGCGCGTAGCGATCACCAGTGCAATGCGCCTGGTAGTCGGGATGTGCCCGATTGAGCGTGCGCAGACCAAGTGAGGTCAGCAGGTGGTGGGTGACAGCCTCCAGGACTGGACGCCAGCGTCTGGTCTCCAGCACTGGATGGGGCAGGGAGAGAGCGAAGATCTGATTGGGGCGCAGGCTGGTATCATCGCCGTTTGGCCCATCGATGACATCGGCGAGGTAGGCGCCCGGCTCGTGCCAGAAGCGTTGGTTGAAATGGTCACGGCAGCGGGCAGCCGCAGCCCCATAGGGGAGTGGGTTTTTGCCCTGCCCCTCGGCCCATTCTTCCATCAGCCGCAGGGCATTATACCAGAGCGCATTGATCTCGACGGGCTTGCCGGTGCGTGGGGTGACTACCCAGTCGTCTACCTTGGCGTCCATCCAGGTCAGTTGGACCCCAGGTGTTCCGGCGGTCAGCAGGCCGTCACGCGCATCGACATGGATGCCAAAGCGCGTGCCGCGCTGGTGCCAGGCGATAATCTCCTCCAAAGCCGGAAAGAGCTTGCCCAACAAAGTGGTATCGCCGCTGAGGCGCAGATAGCGATCCAGCGCGTGGAAATACCAGAGCGTGGCATCTATGGTATTGTAGTCAGCGTCGGCCAGGCGCTCGCCGCTGTCAGGAAAGCGATTAGGCAGCATGCCCTGGTTGAGGTAGCGCGCAAAGTTCTCTAACAGGTCTCGCGCCTCTTTGAACCGCCCGGTAGTAAGGGTGAGACCTGGCAGACTAATCATCGTATCGCGGCTCCAGTCGGTGAACCAGTGATAGCCGGCAATGACGGTGGCGTTTGCGTTGGAGGCAGGGCGTGTCTTCTTGGCTCCCTGAAGGGGGCGCACGACTAGAAACTGATCGGCGGCCAGGCGAAGCTGCTGGAGCATCGCGCGGTCCCGCTCGCCAAGCTGGGGCCAGCCCTGGCCGGCGATCTCACGCTGCCGAGCCTGCGTGCGCTGCATCGATTTGGCCGGCGCGTTGGCGTGGACAAGGGAGGTCCAGCGCGGCTCAGTGGTCAAAAGAAGTGTCAGCGTGTCCTGGGCCGCGCTCCCCTTGTCTGCGAGCGTCAGGCGCGTGCGAAAGACGCCAGGCAGATAATAATCCTCGGTATCGGGCAGGCCACGCTCGCGCTCAGCGCGGTGCAGATTCCGCCAGTACCAGACGCCCACCTCGCTGAAGGTGGGTTGCGTGGCCTGATGGCTGGTGGCGATCAGGTGATAGGGCTGCGCGCCCTCAAAGGCGGTGATGGTACAGCCGGCCAACTCGGCGGCTGAGCCGTTCAGACTGCTTGCGCTGGCATTCAATGGCGAGATGGCGAAGTGGAGGTCAGCGCTGCCATATTGTTGGCTGTGATAATCACGGTAGACAGTAAAGGGCAGCAAGGTGAGCGCAATGCTGGCCGTTTCGTCTTTGCGTGTGCCGTTCATAAAGACGCCCACGCTTGAGCCAGGCGGCTCTAGTGGCTGGCGGAAGAGGCGATAGCGCACATAGGTGGTTTGCTGGCCGTGTTCCATCCAGATACGCTTTTCCAGCATCAATCCTTCCGGCCCGCCGATGCGATAGATGAAGACGGGCAAGCCATCTTCGAGCGCGAAGGACTCCAGATGGACAAACCCGCCAGGATTGATCGTCCCATCCTGATATTCATTTGCGCCCAGGTAATAGGTGCGCTGGTCGTATTCAACTTCCTCATCAACTTTGGCGACCAGGACCGTTCGGGCAACAGGGGGGCGCAGCGCGGCCACCAGCAGGCCATGATAGCGGCGGGTATTGACGCCAGAGACGGTTCCAGAGGCATAGCTGCCCAGCCCATTGGTGACGAGCCACTCACGCTGGATCACTGCATCCAGATTCCGGCAAATCTCACGATCTAAGCTGAGCATACGTTTCCCCCTGTTTGCTGCGTCCCCTATCGTCAGATTGAGCCAGGCTCCCACGAGCGACCCCTGGGGCACGCTCTTAAATAAGTTCTCATTATACAACAGAACATTTGGTAGGACAGTCGGTTTTGTGAACCAATCGTTACGGAAATGCAAGCACTGACTCGGTCTGCATGAAGCGCGCCCGCTTTCTTGACAGCCCAGCCGCTTTTTCCTATGCTGCCCAGTGGAATGATGGTCATGCGCTTACCTGCATTGGTAGAGAAAAATAGAACTTGTTATAGAACTGCTTTCATAGGAGAGAAAGGAACCGCACGTTATGGGCCAGGAGATCGATGCGTCGGCAACGATTGGAGATGTGTCCTCAGATGCGCCGGAAAGCGCGCCTGATCTGACGGTTGGCGCCGGCGCGGGTGGGCGATCACCTGCTGAGCAGTATATCCCTGGTGGTGCTGCGGATGAGGCCAGGCCAGCAGCGCTGGAAACACTTGAGCAGGCGATCCTGGCAGCGCCTGATCAGCCTGCTCTCTGGCAGCGGCTGGCAGAGGAGCAGATCAGGCAGGGTCAGTATACGACGGCGCTGGCTTCTTGCGAACGGGCGCTGGCGTTGAATCCGGCGGAGAGCGCAGCCTGGAACATATCCAGTTGGGCGCTCAACTCACTGGGTCGCTATGATGAGGCGCTGGAAGCTAGCCGGCGAGCGCTGGCGCGCGACCCGCATCTCTGGCATGCCTGGAGCAATCAGAGCCACGCGCTGCTGGGTCTGAAAGCCTATGAGGATGCACTGGCGCTCTGCGATCAGGCGTTGCGAGAGGCACCAGACATGGCCTCGCTCTGGGCGAATCGGGGCTGCGCGCTGTTGAAGCTGGGGTATCTGGGGGAAGGACTGGCAAGCTGCGAACGCGCGCTGTCGCTCGATGCCCAGGATGCGGTAGCCTGGCATAACCGGGCGTGGGCCTTGAATGAACTGCGGCGCTATACAGAAGCATTGGTGGCTTGCGAGCGGGCGCTGGCGCTCCAGCCGCGCCACGCGCCCACCCTGGCCTGTCGGGGGTGGGCGCTCATCAAGCTCCGTCACTATGATGATGCGCGTGAAGCCTATCGCCAGGCGAGTACGAGCGATCCGAGTGATCTGGGCATCTGGAATAATCTGGCCTGGGTTTGTAACAAGCTGCGGCGCTATGAGGAGGCGCTGGCGGCAAATGATGAGGCGCTACACCTCAATCAAAGTCATCCGATTGTTTGGAGCAATCGCGGGTGGGCGCTCAATGGTCTCTGGCGCTACGAGGAGGGTTTGGCCGCCTGTGAGCAGGCGATTGCGCTTGAAGATACACTGGCGCTGGCCTGGAATAATAAAGCCTGGGCGTTGACTGGGCTTCAGCGCTATGAGGAGGCGCTGGCGGCATGCGAGCAGACTATCAGACGCTCGCCAACACTTGCCAGCGCGTGGAGCAATAAGGCGCAGGCGCTGAACGAGTTGGCTCGCTTTGCCGAGGGTCTGGCCGCCGCGCAGCACGCGCTGGCGCTGGAGGCCACTTTGACGCACGCGCTTGATAATCTGGCCTGGTCGCTGAATGCGCTGGCGCGCCCCGACGGCATGCTGGTAGGCTGCGATGAGGCGTCAGCCCTGACGCCGGACTTACCTCCCACCTGGAGCAGCGGCTTCTGGACGCGAGCTACTGTTCGGCGCTTTCAGCAAGCGCGAGTTGCTTGCGAGGACGCTCTGAAGCGTGAGGCAAACAATGCGGCGGTCTGGGCACAGTTGGGCTATGTGCTGGCGGCGCTGCGCTTCGATGCTGAAGCAGTGGAGGCATGGACACAGGCGCTTGAGCGCGATCAGCGGCTGTTGCCGGCCTGGAATACTCATGTCTGGCTCTTGAACGCCGGCGGGCGTACTGAAGAAGCGCTCATGTTGGCTCGCCAGACGCGGCTGCTGGCTGAGAGCCAGGGAGTGCAGCTCTCGCCGGAGATGGGCGCGGCGTTGTGGGCCAATCAAGGGGCGTCGCTCGTCGGCCTCGGCCAGTCTGAGGAAGCGTTGGCAGCCTATCAACAAGCGGCCAGATTATATCAGAGGGAGCCATCGTTGCTGTGTTGTATAGCGGCACTCTCTTTGCGCTTGGGCCGCGCACAAGAGGCGCTGGAGGCCAGCGAAGCCGCGCTGTCGCAGAATCCCTATCTGGGGCTGGCCTGGAGCGAACGCGCCGGCGCGTTGCTGACGCTTGGGCAGGTCGATGAGGCGCTCGGCGCGAGTGAGCGCGCCGTATCGCTCAATCCCTATTTGCCAACGACCTTTCTTTATGAAGCGCGGGCATTGCTGGCGCTTGGGCGTTATAGCCAGGCGCTCAGCGCAAGCGAGCGTGTGCTGCGGCTAGACCGGCGCGCGCTCGCCGCCTGGGAGTGCCAGGTACAGGCGCTGCGAGGGCTAGGACGTCTCGCGGAGGCAGAGCAGGCGGAGGCGCACCGACTGGCACTGGTGGGTTCGGAATGAGCGAGATACGCTGACCATCTGATGCGTCAGCGAATGGGCACGCATCGGCTTTGCGTGGGAGTTGTATAGGGCGCTTGAGTTCCTGGTCTGTGCTGCCATCAAACAGGCACACGAATTTACTTATTTGTGCCCGATCAGGCGCAAAATAGTGTTGCATTTCTGTGTGCGATACGTCTCAATGAGTAGAGAGGCGCTGAGTTTGGTAAAGCGCCTCACTTTATCACAAGAATCAAGAGGGCCGGCCACTCCTCTATTCTGGCCGGGAAAAATACTATGAGCCATCCATATCTGTCGCTGTTGCACTGCGAGGACATCTTCCAGAGTCAGCCGTTCGGTTTATGACTCTGGGCGTGTCACCCCACTGGCGACCCACTCTCGCCGTCGCGTGTGGAACGCTCAGGACGTATGGTTCGTAAGGTAGAAGGCTTCTCATATGCTTGTCCAGTATTCTCTCGGTTGTCCTGGTATCACGCTCTCTTCGTAGCCCTGGAGTTTCCGTATCCCAAGGTCGTCGTTGCCTCATCCTGGTAGCACTTTCTCGCTAGGAAGCTCAGCAGTGGTGTTATATCTCTCACCGATTGGCACGTTTTATGTGTAGAAGGGTTTCGCCTGGAGGTCTCTGTCCTCTATGCTTGCACTTTTTAAGAGACCAGCAGGCGGGTGGGGATTCTTGATCGTCTGACGTCGGATAGGCAGCAGGAAATCGTTTGGATGGCTTGATGCCTATCTGTTCAGTCCACGCCGCAGGTGACAGGACGTTTGCGGCGGGAGGGTGGGCCGTTATGGCTCTGCATTTCCGACCAGGGCGCACACCGCGCCAGGATAACCAAGACTCGCTCTCATCATCAACTTCGCAGTCAGGACACCCGCAGCCTCAATCATCAGGTGCTGGGGAGATGGGTGCCCCCGGAACGCCTGTCCAGCATTGGGAAAGCCTGCGCCCACAAGTGCGTGATCTCTGGGGAGAGCGCAGCCAGAGTGCAGGCATTGCTCCGGGAAGTCAGCACGCAGAGGCCGATCCTGCTGCTGGCACGCGCTTTCATCACTGGCAGCATTTGGGGCATCACCCGATGGCTGGCGCGCGCCAGACCTTCTCAAGTCAGCTTCCCGCGACGCCAGTGGAACTCCCTGAAGATGAAAACCCGGCGCCTGCCCCGGTGGCGCGGCCAATCACACGACCTGTGCCCAAGGTGACGACTCGGCTCAAGGCAACCAGGCTGGTAGCAGCGAATGAGCCAGCGCTGAGCCTGCAATTGCTGCCAGTCAAAGTCTCACTTCCAGCAGCACCAGTGCCGCCGGAGCAAGCTGGATTGGAGCCAGTGCCCCGGGAACGGGCACTTGTTCTTCCCGATGAGCAAGCGCGCCTGCCTAAGAAACCTGAGCCGCCGGGAGCGCTTCTGCCGGGCAGTCCCCTGTCGGGGCGACCCTATACGCGCGCTCAGGTGTTGCGTCGTCACTGGAAGCGCAGCCGTATCCAGACGCATAGCCGCCGCCAGGCGCGCCAGCAGCGGCGGGTGGGGATCGGACTCTTTGCCAGCGTGCTGGTGCCCTGTGGCCTGGCCTTGATGGTCGCGCTTTCGGTGGCGGGCATTGCGGCGCTCTACTTCTATTACATGCAGGCTCAGGTGGCGAACCTGGCCTCTGAACTACCGAAAGATAGCCTGAAGGTCTACGACTCGCAGGGCAATTTGATCTATGAACTGGCAGATCAGGGCTTGCAGACGACGGTGTCACTCGATCAGATCTCGGTGAATGTGGTTGATGCGACAACGGCCATTGAGGATAAAGACTTTTGGACCAACCAGGGAGTTGATTTCCTGGCGGTGGTGCGGGCTGCCGCCGACGATGCCCGCAGCGGGCATGTTGTCTCTGGGGCCAGTACGATCACCCAGCAGTTGATCAAGAATGCGGTGGTCGGGCCGCAGCCGACTTTTGACCGGAAACTGCGCGAGATGATTCTGGCGCTTGGGGCCAACCAGGAATATTCCAAGCAGCAAATTCTGACGTTCTATCTGAACACCATTTATTATGGGCAGCAGGCGTATGGCATCGACGCGGCGGCGCGTATCTATTTCAATCTGCCTGAAACACCGGGGCATCCGGCGGCTGGCAAGCTTGATCTCGCGCAGGCGGCGATGCTGGCTGGTTTGCCCAGGGCGCCCTCGTCGTATGACCCGGTGGGAAACCTGGCATCTGCGCTGGATCGCCAGAAAACGGTCCTCCAACAGATGGTCGTGGCCGGCTATATCTCAACAACCGATGCGCTGCTGGCCGAGCAGGAAGCCGCCAAACCAGGCTTTATCAATCCGGGGCATCCAGTCAATCTCTCTCCCGATTACGACAATTATGTGCTGCAAGAGTTGCAAAGTTTGATGGAGAGCGGCCAAATCCCCGCAGGTATTCTCAGTCGCTCTGGTTTGCAGGTGACAACGACGTTGAATTTGACCTTGCAGAATCAGATGACGCAGATTGCAATCTCGCATATTGACGCGATGCGCAAGGCGCACCATATGTCGGATGCGTCGGTGGTAATGATCGATTATCACACCGGCGCGCTTGAGGTGCTTGTCGGCTCGATTGATCCCAACTCTCAATTTGACGTGGCGACCCAGGGCTATCGCCAGCCGGGATCATCATTTAAGCCGTTCGTGTACGCGACGGCCTTTGAAAAGGGCTGGTCGCCTGGTACGGCCATCAGCGATACGCCGGTGCATATCTTCGTCTCGGATGGCGAGCCGATCTATTCGCCGACCAACTACGATTTTCGCTTTCATGGTGAGATGACCCTGCGGCATGCGCTGCAAAACTCCTTTAATGTGCCGGCGGTCAAGGTGGAGATGTTTGCTGGGGTGAAACCATCGCTGGCGACGGCGCAGGCAATGGGCATTAGCAGCTATCTGGGCACACCGGCGCCCTCGATGGTGCTGGGTGGTTTGAGCGTCCATTTGCTTGATGAGACCTCCGCCTATGGTGTCTTTGCCAATGACGGCGTGCGCATGGCACCCTACACGATTCAGGAGATACGCGATAGCCAGGGCCATATCATCTACGAACACCAGAGCCAGGGCAAGCGGGTCATCAGCAGCCAGATTGCTGGGCTGATTACTAACGTCCTCTCCGATGATAAAGAGCGCCAGTATGAGTTTGGCGCGTGCAGCCCGCTGATGCTCTACAATGGCACGCCTTATGCCGCCAAGTGCCAGCACGGCGATACCGGCGTGGTTCGTCCGGCAGCCGCCAAGACCGGCACCACTGGCGATTTTAAGGACAACTGGACGGTTGGCTATACCAGTGATTATGTGATTGGTGTCTGGGCGGGCAACGACAATGGCGATCCAATGGTGAATGTCAGCGGCGTAGACGGCGCAGCGCCCATCTGGCACGACAGCATGCTACTGGCCGAGCAGGGCCATCCGGTGGTGCCGTTCGTTTTGCCACACGGGCTGGTGCATGCAACGGTGCATTATTCAGATGGCGTCACCAGTACCGATTGGTATATGCCGGCAACGGTGCCAAATGGGGGCGTCATTCTCGGTTACTCGTGATCGCCTGATACCTGGACTCTGGGCTGGAACCTGCTGGCCGGCATTGGGAAAAGATGCTTGCTGGCAGGTTTCTTTATATGCAGCACCCGTGTAGAACTTCTGTTTGTTTCTTTTGCGAAGTTGTGCTATGATTGCACTAGCACAACGGTTGCTTTGACCACTGATGGGGCCAGAGGCACGATTTGTGCTGCCAGTTCGCTGCCACAAACGGGCAATAATTGCGTGAGCGTGTGATCCCTGAGCGTTGAGACGGCGAGCGTTACAGCGTTATTTGGTAGCAAGAAAATGAGGAGGCGCATGCAAAGGGAGGGGAAAACAGCAGGGGCACGTCAGCCAGAGAGAGCGCGTGCCGCTGCGGATGCGTTTGCAACCGAGTCTGTCCGGCCTTCCCAGCATTTGATTGCCTATGAGTGGGCGCCTACCAGCAGCGCTGCTGGGGAACGTGCTCAGGCGCAAGGCTCCGCACGCATCGAGTTGTTGCTGCGTCCCTGGCCGCTGCTTCCTGGAATGACCGATCTGCCTCTGCGACGTTTTCCGATTGAGCCGGGCATGCCGATCTTGTTCCGGGTGCATGAGCGCTGGCGCTTGTGTATTGGCTATCGTGAGCGCACGACGTTAAAACGCTTGCCTTGTTCACAGCATGGCGAAGAACTAGGCAGTATCGAGCGCGGGCCAGATTACGCCCGCGTTTTCCAATGTTCCACCTGCGCAGAGCTAGAAGGCGTGCCTGAGTGGCTGCGCCACGAGGCCATGCCTCGCTGGGTTGGCTTAGAAACGCCCTCGCCGGAGGCGCTGGAGCAGGCGCCCTATCTTTCCGAGCCGCACATTGTCTATCTAGCCGCCTTTGGGCCGGGCCGGGTCAAAGTGGGCGTGGCTATCGAGCGCCGCGCCCGGCTGCGCTTTTTAGAACAGGGCGCGCATCTGGGCGCAATCATTGCGCGCTGCCCGGATGGCTTTGCCGCCCGGCGGATGGAGCGCGCGCTCTGTGACCTGGGATTGATTGATCGTGTGCGCGCTGCCAGCAAAATTCGTGGGTTGTACCCGCTGCTGGCAGATGGCGAAGCACGCGAGGAGATCGATAAAACCTTCAGCTATGTGACCCGCCACCTGACGACGGAAGAAGTGACCTATCTGCTGCCCACGCCGGAGGTAGAGGATTTCCGCCCGGCATTTTGCTTGCAGGCGGTGCATGCGCAACCTGAGCGCCTGTTTCCAACGGTGGATGTGCCAATTCACGGGCGTGTACTGGCGACGGCAGGGAGTTGCATCGTCATGGAGCGCGATGGAGGCCGGTTGTGTGCGGTGGACATGGCCGGTCTGCGTGGAGCGCTGCTCTCCATTGCGCGTTTTCAGGGTGGCGTCATCGCGCAGATGGATTTATTTGGAGATTTTTTGGGTGAGCAGGCAGGCTAACTTCTTCCTCGCGGGCTTCGTGAGAACCTTCGTTCAAAAAACCATTGACAGCGCTCGCGTAGTCTGGTATGCTACTCTATAGTAGAACGTGGGTTCTATCAACATCCGGTGGGGATGGTCTCCTTCCTGAGATCAGGCCAGGGGTGGACGCCTGAAGCCAGCCGGCACAAGGGAGAAATGCAACCAATGGATGACATGAGCGAGAAGCAACGGGCCATTTACCTGTTTATTCAGGAGTACATCCAGGAGCATGGGCGCCCCCCGACCAACCGTGAAATTGGCAAGGCGGTGGGCATCGAATCGACAGGGCATGTCGATTATCATCTGGGCGTCTTAGAAAAAAAGGGCTACATCGAGCGAGTGGGCCACGCGGCACGAGGTATTCGTCTGACTCACACCGGGCTGGAGGTCAAGGGCCGTATCGCCGCCGGCCAGCCCTTGGAAATTTACGATGCCCCCGATCAGTTTGTGGACCTGTCCCGGCAGTCGATGAATGGGAGCCGCTATCTGCTGGAGGTCAAGGGCAAGTCGATGATCGAGGATTGTATCGATGATGGCGACTACGTGTTGATTGAGCAGGATGCTCCTATCGACTCAGGGGATGTGATCGTTGCCTGCAAACGGGCCGACACCAGCGAGCGCGGCGCGGCGACGCTCAAGCGGTTTTTTAAGGAGAAAAGCCGCATTGAACTACGCCCGGCCAACTCTACCATGCAATCGATTTTCGTCGATGCCGAGGAGTGGCAGCGCGACTGGTGGATTCAGGGCAA
>CAZFWN010000162.1:0-12582 GCA_964522745.1 uncultured Ktedonobacterales bacterium | reverse complement strand
CGGCTGCTGACGGCGCTGGCCTTCCGCGACTTTGCCGGCAACGCGCAGAAGATTGGCAACCTGACGATCACGTCTGAGATTCTGGAACAACTGCTGAACGGGCCGGCTGCCAACGGGCGGTAGCCAGGGGGCAACCTATGACGCGCTATAATCAAGAGATCAATCAAGAGATCGATTCGTCCCCACGCTCGCGTCCGGGCCGCAGGGAGGCGGCCAGGCGCATCCAGCCGGACTGGCCGGAGATCGAGAAGATCGTGGTGGTGACCAGGAAGACGGCGTTGCAAGATTTAGTCTATCGCATGAACTCGAAGGCGCAGGCGAAGTTCTATCTGGAGCAGAACCGGGTTTCTTTCTCTGCCTATGAGCAGGCTGATGACCAGTATCAGCAATCCTTGGAGCGCATCAGGCAGTATTTGCCCAGGACGGTGAAGCACCAGTTTCTGGACCGCGATCTGCTGCCGACCTATCAGTTTGGCGATCATGATCTGGTGGTGACGGTGGGGCAGGATGGGCTGGTGATTAACACCGCCAAGTATCTGACGACGCAGCCGATCCTGGCGATCAATCCTGACCCGGCGCGCATCGATGGCGTGCTGATTCCCTTCACAGTGGGCGAGATGAGCGAGTGGATCGAGCGGGCGCTGCGCGGCGAGGTTGGCTTGAAGCATGTCTCGATGGCAAAGGCGGCGCTGAATGACGGCCAGACGCTTTACGGGGTGAATGATCTGTTTATTGGGCCGCGCTCGCATGGCTCGGCGCGCTATCTGCTGGAGTTTGCCGGCCAAAGGGAGACGCAAAGCTCCAGCGGCATTATCGTCTCCACCGGCGCGGGCTGCACCGGCTGGATGCGCTCGATCACGACGGGGGCCTGGCAGGTGGCGCGCTACTTTGGCGACCTGGAGGCCGACCCGCCCACCACGGAGGCTGTCGCGCTGGGCTGGGAATCGGAGTCGCTGTGGTTTGCGGTGCGCGAGCCGTTTATCTCCAAAACCTCGCAGGCCAACATCGTTTTTGGTCAGCTTGCGCCTGGGCAGGAATTGGTGATTACCTCGCAGATGCCGGATTATGGGGTGATCTTCAGCGATGGCATTGAGTCCGATTACCTGGCCTTTAACTCCGGCTTTATCGCTCGCGTGGGCCTGGCCGAACGCAAGGCCCATCTGATTGCGCGGGAGTAAGCGAAACCAGCAGGCTGAATCTTTTGGCCCCAGGCAGAATCTCAACTGCCTGGGGCCAGGTTGTGTTTGCTGCTCAGCTTTACTGCCAGCAGTGGTCCTCTGGTTGGCATGCCATGTGCGTCCCTCCAGGGAAGGAGGAGGTATGCTCAACGCTTGAGGAAAGGGGTACAGCATCAGCCAATGAGTGAGCCGGTTTGGAGAAGCGCAGAACTTGATGGGCCAACTCCCCCCAGGAGGGAAGAGGGCTTTTTCAGCACACTCCTGGCGATACTGACTCTGGGATTGATGCTGGTGCTGATTGTAGGGGTAGCCTATCTCGTCGTCACGAATGTCCCTGGGCCAGGATTGCCAGTCAGACCGAGCGCGGTGACGGTGCCTAGTCCAGCGGCGCCCACGCCGACGTTGGTGCTTCCACCCACGTCCACGACCACGCCGACGCAGTCTCCCACGCCCACAGCCACGCCAGCGCAGTCCCCTACGCCCACGCCCACAGCCACGCCCACGCCGACGCAGCGCCCTACACCGACACCTACGGTGAAGCCGGGGCCAACGCCCACTGGCACGCGCGGTTGGCGCTGGTGGGCGTGACGACCAGTGCTGCTCAGTTTTCAGTGTGGCAATGCTTTGCCTGTGGCCCAGGGCATTGCCGCAAAACGGGCGTTGCTGTGTTTGCATCAACCAGTGAATACTTGGTATGCAAAATGCGTCTCAATGAAGCATACAGGTGCTTGTATTGCTAAAGAAAGGAGGCGCGCATGGCCCAACGTTCAGTGTCAGGCATCCCTGGCTGGTCCCCTCCAGAAGAGGCATCAGCACGGGATCCGGAGTATCTCCATCATGGAGCCGGGCTGCACAGTCACAAGCATATCCATAGCGGGGACGATTATCACTATCATCGCCACCAGCACGCAGGGGGTGAGGAGGAGCATTTGCATGATGCAGACGATATAGTGCATGAAGAACACCCTCAACATCGCCAGCACCACCTGACCCACTGAAGCAACGAAAATGGCCCGCTGAGCGTCTTCACAGCCAGCGGGCCATTTTCATCTCTACTCTTTATCTTTCAGCGCAGCGACGCCGGGGAGCGTGCGGCCTTCCAGAAATTCGAGCGAGGCGCCGCCCCCGGTGGAGACGTGCGACATCTTTTCGGCGGCTCCGGCAGCCTCGACGGCAGCAGCAGAATCTCCGCCGCCAATAATTGTCGTGGCACCGCGTTGGGTGGCCTCGGCCAGCGCGTCGATCACGGCGTTGGTGCCTTTGGCGAAGGCCGGAAACTCGGCGACGCCCATTGTGCCGTTGAAGACGATGGTGCCCGCGTCGGCCAGCGCCTTGCGAAACTCCTCAACGGTTTTGGGGCCGATGTCCAGAATGCGCCAGCCGGCGTGTACATCGTCGGGCGTGACGGTCTGGCTCTTCGCGTCGGCGGCGAATTTGTCGGCGATAACGACATCGACGGGCAAGAGGAATCGCTTGCCCAGCCGTTTGGCCTCGTCCATGATGCGCCGGGCTTCGTCCAGCTTGTCATTTTCCACCAGCGAATCGCCCACATCCTTGCCCTGGGCTTTGAAGAAGGTGTTCGCCATCGCGCCGCCGATCAGGATGGCGTCGCCCAACTGCAAGAGACGATTGAGGACGCCGATCTTGTCGGAAATCTTGGCGCCGCCGACGATGGCGACGAGCGGGCGCTTTGGGTTCTCAAGCGCGCTGCCAAGGTAGTCCAGTTCCTTCTCCATAAGGAAGCCGGCGTAGCCGGGGAGGATATGCGCGATGCCTTCCGTCGAGGCGTGGGCGCGATGCGCCGTACCAAAGGCATCGTTCACATAGATTTCCCCAAGACTGGCAAGCTGGCGGGCAAACTCAGGATCGTTCTGCTCCTCTTCCTTGTGGAAGCGCAGATTCTCTAGCAGCAGTACCTCGCCCGGCCCCGTTTCTTGAGCCTTCTGCTCAGTCGCAGGGCCAATGCAATCTGGAGCCATTTCCGATACCCAGCTCTTGAGTTGCGAGATCACGAGGTATTGCTGGAGGCCCTCGAACACCGGCTTGAGGCTGAATTTTTCGACGCGCTGCCCATCGGGACGGCCCAGATGCGACATCAGGATAACCGCCGCGCCATGCTCCAGCAGGTATTTGATCGTGGGCATGGCTGCGCGAATACGGGTGTCGTCGGTGATGTGCCGCTGGTCGTCCAGCGGCACATTGAAATCGACGCGCACCAGCACCCGCTTGTCCTGCACTTCGACATCGCGGATGGTGGCTTTATTCATGCCGACCTCCCTAGACGCCTTTTTTGCCGATGAAATCTACCAGATCGGAGACGCGGCAGGAATAGCCCCACTCGTTGTCGTACCAGGCGACGACCTTGGCGAAATTGCCGCCGATAACCATTGTGGTATCGGCATCGACGATGGCGGAGTGCGGGTCGCCCCGGAAGTCCGTCGAAACCAGCGGCTCATCGGTGTAGTCGAGGATGCCCTTGAGGTGGCCGTTGGCGGCATCCTTGAATGCCCGGTTGATTTCTTCACGGTTGGTAGACTTGTTCAGTGTCACCACCAGATCGATGATCGAGACGGTGACGGTGGGCACGCGCAGGGAGTAGCCATCAAACTTGCCCTTCAGTTCGGGGAGGACCAGTGCGACGGCTTTGGCCGCGCCGGTGGTGGTCGGGATGATGTTGACGCCGGCGCTGCGGGCGCGGCGCAGGTCTTTATGCACCTGATCGAGAATCTTCTGGTCGTTGGTGTACGAATGGGCGGTGGTCATCAATGCCTTCTCGATGCCAAAGGTGTCGTTCAGCACTTTCGCCACCGGAGCCAGGCAGTTGGTGGTGCAGGAGGCGTTAGAAATAATGGTGTGCTTGCTTGGATCGTACTTCTCTTCGTTGACGCCCAGCACGATGGTAATGTCTTCGCCCTTGGCCGGCGCCGAGATGATGACCTTGCGGGCGCCGCCTTTGAGGTGGGCGCCAGCCTTCTCAGCATCGGTGAAGAGGCCGGTGGATTCTACGACAATCGAGGCGCCCAGATCGCCCCAGGGGATGGCGGCGGGATCGCGCTGGGCGACCACTTTGACGCGCTTGCCATTGACGATCAGATCGTTGCCATCGACGCCGACCTCGCCGGGGAAGCGGCCATAGGTGGAATCGTACTTGAGCAGATGGGCGTTGGTGTGGGTGTCGGTGATGTCGTTGATGGCGACGATCTCGATGTCCGGGTGGCGCTCCAGCAGCGCCTTCAGCGTCTGGCGGCCAATGCGGCCAAAACCGTTAATACCAACACGAGTAGCCATGTGGGGTTGTTTTCCTCCTACTATCTATTACATGCTACAAGCCAGGCGTCGTAGCCGGGCGCTCAAAGGCATCACGCCGGCAGCAGCGCTGCTTGCCGGCGATTCTTTCTCTATCGGTGTCCTCCTGCCTCTCTCAACAGATGAGGCAGGCAGAAAGCCAACAACCGCCTTATTGTAGCACGAACATGCAAGTGTGGTTTGGAGGAGGTGGTCGCATCTCTTATGCCACTGGCGATGCTGGCTGGATACTATGAACGGCCCGTTTTTTGCTACAGACAGAATCATAGCTGGCGCTCAGGGATGAGTAGCAGCGGTTGACTGGTAGAGATGAAGATGCGGGAGTGAGCGCGGCGGACAGCAGATGAAAAAAGGCGCTGTTATGGCTCATGATCCACAGGTGATGGCCGGTCTGCCGGTTGATGTGACCCAGGAGCGGCAGGCGCTGCAACTGGCGCTCTCCGAGGGCGTCAACCGGCTGGTCAGCGACGCGCTGCGCTTTTCGCGGGCCTGGCAAACACGCTGGAATGATCCGCTCATCGTGCAAGAATTGAGCAAGCTCAGCACGGAGTTGCTGGAGAAGCTGGAACGGCTCCGCCAGCAGTTTCGCCGCCCGGAGGGGCCATCGCAGCCAGTGGTGTCTGTGTTGCTGGGGGAACTGCTGGGCACGTCCGATCAGCCCAGCCCGCTCACGCTCCTGCAACAATTGACGGGCGATGATCCGGCGGCGCTCTCATTGGAAGGGCAGCGGCTGCTCGGCGAAGTAGACGCGCTCTTTATCCAGGCGCATGGGCTGCGCGGCCAATGGCAGGATTACCTCTCGGTGATGATGCTGCCTGAACTGAAGGTTTCGCACCCTCCCACGCAGCCGCTGCTCCCGCCACAGGCGAATGCCGATCAAAGCGCGCTGCCCCCAGAAGACGACGAGGAAGCGCCGCCTCGCCAGGCGCGCCGTCCGTCCGCTGGTACACGGGGCATGCCCGTGCCGCCTCCGCCATTGGATGAGGAGGAAGGGCTGCCTCAGCCGCCTGGCGGTTTCGTGACCGACCATCTGCTGCCGCCGCTGCCGCCACGCAGCGGTGCCAGCGCGCGGCAGGGGGCGGGCAGCACGCTCAAGGTCGTGCTGACGCTGGGCGTGGTGTTGATCGTGGTGGTCTTTCTGGCGTATGAGGCGGCGGCGCATCTGCCATCGGGCGCGAGCCGGACGTCTTCGCCGCCTGGCCCGGCGGCAACGTCGCCGCCGGCAGCCACCGCGACGCTGGCGCCAGAGCCGACCTATACACCCCTGCCGTCTCCGACAGCAACAGCAATAGGGCAGCCGACAGCGACGGCCACACCCGGAACTGGTGTGACGCAGACGCCGGCTCCGGGGTCTGCCGCGCTGACAGTCAATCCGTCGGTCTTGCTGGTGCCCTGTCCAGGCAATGGCGCGGCCACGCTCCAACTGGTGAATAGCGGCTCGCAGCCGCTCGACTGGCAGGCCGCGCCCAGCGACTCAGGGGTGCTGCTCGATGGTGCCCCCAGCGAGCGCGGGCACCTCAACCCCAGCGATGTCACGTTGGTGAGCGTGACTGCGCAGACGCAAAACGCCCAGGGAACGATCACCATCACCTATACCGGCGGCGCCAGTCCGATCTCGGTGAGCTATTCGGTCAGTTGCTGATGTGCCTCATTGGGTGCGGAGACCGAAGGCAAAGATGACTGGCATGGTGAGGCCCAATCTCGGCAATTCGTCCCGTAGTTGTGCCAGTAGCCCACTATACTCGGCTTCTGAAAAAAGACCTATTTTGACCATAATCGGTTGTAGGTTGGTAAAGATAGAGATCATATCGGTGCTGAGGAGCCGCTGTTGTCGGTTGCCCTGGCGGCCAACTCCTAAAACCACCCGGCGTTCTTGTATCTGCGAGAGGCCAGCCTGGCGCAAATAGTCAGCCAGATAGGCTCCAGGGTACTGATGTAGCCCCCGACCATCCATAAGCTGCTTTCCCGCTTTTTTTAGGGCGCTCAGCGCTGGACTGGGGCTTTCCACCGTTTCAAGTTCTACACATTCGACATAGCTGCCTCGGCGGGTAACACGGACCATCTCAGCTACGAGATCAGGCCAGCGAGCTATTGGGACAAAGGCACCCTGAAACCGGGCATGCGTGAAGTCAAAATGCTCGTCTTTAAAGGGAAAGGGTTGTAGGGCATTGGCCTCAAGGAACCTGAAGTTTGCGGGAAACTGCCCACCGGGGCCGAGCCGCGCCAGCGAGGCTTCCATTGGCGTGCGATCAATGTCAAAGCCGATTACCTCGGCCTGCTTAAATTCCTGGGCCATCTCGCGGCCCCAGATGCCCGTGCCACAGGCAACATCCAGAATAGCACGCGGCTGGCGCAGGCGGGGATAGTAGTTTCTGCCCAGAGCGACTTTGAGCAGATGATGCTGAAGATCAAGTCGGTCACCCTCGACTTTATCTTTGGGCATCACATAAAGGCTCTCGTTGAGTACCCGCCGCCCGCCGAGCCAGGCCCAGCGCCGGCGCGGTGTTGCTGCCTCGCCTTCGTCTTGTTGAGGAGCGCGGCGAAACCAACCAAAGAGACGCATTCCGTACACTACCTTTCTTGTAACCAGGAAGGTTACCATCAATACAAAGAAAGAATACTGCTGAAGTTACAGCGGGCCTGCTGTGTTGGAACTGCTTACGGTTCGGCGAGGACAGCCCAAAGCCGCGCGCTGCCATCGTGGCTGCCGGTTGCCAACAAGAGGGTTTCGGCATTTGGCGATTGGAAACCAGGGATACTGATGGCTTTGGTGGGCTGCCGAGAAAAGGCGAGGGAGCAGATAGGCCCTTCGTGGCCGATAGCCACCGCGAGGCTCCGGCCAGTTTCGACGGCCCACAACCGGGCCGTCTCGTCGGCGCTGGCTGTTGCCAGCACCCGGCTGTCCGGGCTAAAGGCGACATCTAATATGCTGCCCTTATGCCCTTTCACCTGTCTAGAAGCTCTCCCGCTTTGTACCTCCCAAACCTGTGTCTCGCCGCTCTCCAGCCCGCAGGCCAGCCAGCGTCCATCCGGGCTGAAGGCTACACAGTTGACCCAACTGCTGCCCTGGAAGAGTACGGCCAGCGAGCGACCAGTGGCCGGCTGCCAGAGTTGCACTGAGCCATCTTGCGAGGCGGTGGCGACGATCTGGCTGCTGGGATGAAAGGCGACGCTTTCAACGGCGTCCTCATGCCCGCTCAGGGCGACGGGCGCAACGTTGACTCCCACTTGCCAGATACGGACAGCACCATCCATTGAGGTGCTGGCGAGCAAGGTTCCATCGGGACTAAAGGCGAGCGAAAGGATGCTAAAGCGGTGGCTGATTTGCTGCTGCAAGGGTCTGCTGCTTAGCATGTCCCAGAGCCAGATGACGCCGTTTCCATCGCCTGTCGCCAGCAGTTGCCCGTTGGGGTGATAGGCAACCGCCGAGAGCCAGGCGCCGCCGCTCTTGCTCAACTGCTGAGCATTCCCGGCTCCCAGATTCCACACCCGCAGCGCGCCATCGCTGCTGCTGGTTGCCAGCAGCGGGAGGGTCGGATGAAAAGCCAGCCCCAGCACCTGATCGCCATGCCCGGCGAGCGCCCGCACAAGGTGCAGCCGCGCGCGATCAGGCGGGGGAAGCTGGTAGGAACGCATAGAGCCGCCTCCTTGCGAGAAATAGCCAGTGTATGAAGGAAATCGTGAGCATGGGCGCCTCTTCTCGCTGTTCTCTTCTTCGATGAAAGCCAGCGTGTTCTTGCTGGATTGCTATGTGTGCCTGCTGCAACAATAAGAGTATAGCAAGAAGAGGTGGTAGGTTGTCAAGAGGCTGCCCGCTTGTGTAATAAGGGAGGTTAGCCGCCAGCCGCTTTCTGCGCAGGGCGGAAGCGACGGATCGAGGGCACAAGCACCGGCGACAGGCCGGCGCAGAGGATGACCAGCAGCCCGCCACCAACCATCGCCACCGGCGCGGTGGTGAAGTTGGCAAACGTGCCAGCCTCGAACTGGCCGAGCATCGGGCCACCAATGGCAAAGATGGCATAGACGGAACTGACTCGCCCACGAAACTCATCGGGCGTGCCCAGTTGGACGATGGTGTTGCGCAAGATGGTGCTGACTGTATCCGCCGCGCCGGAGGCGGCCAGGAAGAAGAAGCCCAGCGCGAAGGACCAGGACGAGAAGCCGAACAGCACCACAAAGCCACCATAGGCGGCAATGGAAAGCACCAGACCCCAGCCCTGACGGCGCAGCCGGATAATTGGCCCGGCGAAGAGTGTCGCCAGCACCGCGCCGGCGGGAGCCGCTGCTTGCAAAATGCCTAGCCCCTGCGGGCCGACATGATAGATGCGATCTGCATAAATGGGCAGCAGGCCGCGTGTCGAGCCAAAGAACATGGCGCAGAAATCGAGGATCATCACCGAGAGCAGCACCGGATGGCGGCGCAGGAAGCCGAAGCCCTCGACCAGCGATTGCAGGCCGGGGCGCGCGTGCCCTTCGCCTGGGCGGCCATCGACTTGCATCAGGATCAGGGCGAGAATGACACACAGAAACGAGGCCACGTCGCACCAGTACGCGCCAACCACACCGACCCAGGCGATGGTAAAGCCGCCCAGCGTTGGCCCAAGCAGAGTTGCCAGGCTGAAGGTCAGCGAGTTGAGCGAATAGGCGTTGGGCAGTTGCTCGCCGGGAACGATCTTGGCGATGAGCGCCTGGCGCGTGGGGAAATCAAAGGCGCCTGCCGCCGAGGAAATAAAAGCGATGGCATAGATCACTGGCACACTAATCAGGTGCAGGATGGTCAGCAGCGCCAGCGCGAGCGAACAAAGCGTGAGGGTGATCTGCGTGATGAGCAGCAGTTTGCGGCGATCAACGGCATCGGCGATGACGCCGCCCACCAATGAAAAGAAGATGGTTGGGATGGCTTGAAAAAGGCCCAGCGCGCCCAACTGGAGGGGCGAGCCGCTCAGCAGGTATACCTGCCAGGCGACAGCAACGACGCGCATCTGCGTGCCGACGGTGGAGACTAACTGGCCGCTCCAGAGCAGCCGGTAGTCCCGATAGTTCAGCACGCCCCAGGGGCCGGCAGCCACAAACCTGTTCATCGCCCTGTTGGTCATTGCCCAGAGGCCGCCGCGAGCGGCTGGCGCCGGAAGCGGGGATAGCTTGCCGTCCCGCGCTTCGTCAGGTGTATCGAGTGAGGAAGAATGCTCCCCGTCGTCAGCAGTCCCGGTTGAAGAGGGGTTCTCGTTTACGTGAAAGTGCATGGTGATAGTATACCATGAGAGCGACAAAGCGTTCAAGCCGGTGAAGCAGTTCACACTCAGAAAGGAACTATTAATGAAAGCAATCCGTTTTCAAGAGTATGGCGGGCCAGAGGTGCTGCGTCTGGAAGACCTGCCGGTGCCAGAGCCAGGGCCAGGCGAGGTGCTGGTCAAGACTGCGGCGGCAGGCGTAAACTACGCCGATACGCGCCGGCGGCTGGGCGCCTATGTCGAGCCGACGCCGCTGCCCTGGGTGGTTGGCTCGGAAGTTGCCGGGACGGTGGTGAAGCTGGGGCCGGAGGTGACGGGTGTACAGGAAGGCCAGCGCGTGATGGCGCTGACTGCCGGGGGTGGCTATGCCGAGTATACTGTTATTGCGGCGCGGGCGTTGTTGCCCATCCCGCAGCAGCTCAGCTTTGTGCAGGCGGCAGCGCTGCCTCTGCAAGGGCTGACCGCCTATTATCTGCTCACGCTTTCCGGGCGCTTGCAGCCGGGCGAGAGTGTGCTGGTGCATTCGGCGGCTGGCGGCGTGGGCACGCTGGCGGTGCAAATGGCGAAGCTGCTGGGGGCGGGCAAGGTGATCGCCACCGCCAGCACGCCGGCCAAGCTGGAGTTCGCCTGCTCGCTGGGCGCGGATGTGCAGATCGATTACACCAAAGAAGACGTGGTATCGAAGGTGCGCGAGGCAACCAATGGCAAAGGGGCGGATATTATTCTGGATGGCGTGGGCGGCCAGGTCTTCGAGCAGAGTGTCCGTTCCCTGGCCGCGTTTGGCCGGCTGATCGTCTTTGGGCTGGCGAGCGGGCAGATGGTGGAGTTGAACCCGGTGCGGCTGATGGCGCGCAATCAAAGCGTGGTCGGCTTCTATCTGGGGCAGATGATGGCGCGTCCAGAGCAACTGCGGCCAGCGATGGATGTGATTGCGGGCTGGCTGGCGGAGGAGAAGGTTCGGCTGATGATCGGCCATGTTTTTTCGCTGGAAGAGGCGGCCAAAGCGCACCGCCAGTTGGAGGGGCGCGAGACGACTGGGAAGGTTGTGCTGCTCTGCGAGCCAACATAAAGCTCGCATACCATAAGAGCAGCGGAGAGGGGACTCATCATGGTTCATACCTTAAAGCGGGTCTATCTGTATACGGCGGTGACCTTTGCGCTGCTCTTTACCGCCGGCTTTACCATCAATCTGCTGATTACACTCTTTCACGCGGCGGGGCTGCTCCCACGAGATGTCTACTCTGATGGCACCGTCGGATACATTGCGCCGGCGCCTACCAGTCAGGAGATTGCCACAAGCGTGGTGTTCTTTATCGTTGTCGCGGTGGTGGGTGGCCTGCTCTTTGGGGGCAGCCATTACTGGCTGATTCGCCGCGATGCGCGTGGCGACCCGCAGGCCGACGCCGGCGCGACGCGCTCTGTCTTCCTGAACGGGCTGCTGGCCTTGTCCATTTTGGTTGCCGTGCCCGCCGGCCTGGTGGCACTTGGTGAAGTCGATCAGCCGTATGGCTATTATGATATAGCGGTGCCGCTCTCGTTTGCGCTGGTCGCCGGCCTGGTGTTTTTGCTGGTGGCGCTGGAGCGGGCGCGGGTCAGGCTGGCTGGCCGGGCCGCCGGCATTATCCGCCAGATTCATGAAAGCGCGCTCCAGATCATTCTGCTTTTCACTGCCAGCGCGTTCCTCTCTGGGGCCATCACCACACTGATTCGCTGGCTGCTGGTGACGGGCCATCTGGCGGTTGGGAATTGCATTGATCAACCGGCTTCTCAAGCGACTCTTGGCTCCTGCCCGCCCTCCGTGCTGGGGCCGGTGTTCCAGGCGGTCTTTGCGCTGGCGGCCTGGGGGCTGTATCTCTGGTTGGGCCGCTGGGCCTGGGGCAGCGCGGTGCAGCGCGTGATCTGGTTTGTAGCCTTTGGCTATGGGGTGGTCTGGCTGCTGCTGGGCGTGCAGCAGTTGGTCGATGCCGTCGCCGGCACGCTCTTTGGGGTCGGCAATGCCTGGCAGTACGCGCTCAATGGTGGGCTGTCGTTTATCGGGGTGATGCTGACCGGCGCGCTGATCGCGTTGCTCTACCTGCGCTGGCTGCTGCGCCTCTATACCGGGTCGCTTGCGAGCCATCGACCTGCCGCGCAGCAGGGAGTGCTGGCGATTACGGCGGCCATCAGTTCGATCTTGTTCTTGATCGGGGCCATTGCGGTGCTGGATGGGCTGCTGGAGCAGGTCATCCCCAACGGCAGCCGGCTGGACCCCAGCGGCTGGGCGGCGGCCACGAGCATTCTGGTGGCCGGTCTGGGCTATCTGCCGCTCTGGCTCGCGCTCCGTCGCGTTTCGGACCCGGCGCAGGCGGGTCCGGTGATTCCGCGCCGCGCCTATGTCCTCGCGGTGCTGATCTATACGGCCATTCCGGCAGTAATCGCGCTGGTGGTGCTGATCTTCCAACTGGTAGAGATTCCGCTCAATCTGGACCTTGCCAGCCCAACGGCAGAGCGTTACAGCGCGGTGTCCCTGGTGGTGTTGGGCGTGACGGCGCTCTATCATCTGCTGCGCCTGCGCGGCGACCTGCGCCTGAGCCGGGCACGCGCGGCGGTGCAAGCAGCAAAGGTGAGCGCTGGAGCCACGCTGGTATCGGGCGCGCCCGCTCCGCTCGCCGGAGCAGACGCGACGGACCCAACCGCGACTGCTCCCCACAGCGGCACAGCTACCGCCGCGCCGGAGGCGGCAGCCACCGCTGCCGAAGATGGGCAAGCCACGCTGGAGAGCATTTTGCAGGAAGTGGCTGCCGGTTCGCTGGATACTACCACCGCCGCTGCCCGCATCCGCAGCTTGCTGGGTCGGTAATGATCGCCTCTTTGCCTGTAGCGCTGGC
>CAZFWN010000161.1:0-12604 GCA_964522745.1 uncultured Ktedonobacterales bacterium | reverse complement strand
ACACCGTGTTAGGGATCATCCGCGAACGCGGCAGACGAGGACTGCCGCTGGAAGACATCTATCGACAACTTTACAACCCGGCGCTCTACCTGCGAGCCTACGCCCGCCTTTATGCCAACAAAGGGGCTATGACTCCAGGCAGCACCAGCGAAACGGCCGATGGGACGTCCCTGGCAAAAATTGATGCCATCATCGCGGAGTTACGTGCTGAACGGTATCGCTGGACGCCAGTGCGCCGCATCTACATTCCCAAAAAGCGCGGCAAGAAGCTCCGCCCTTTGGGGATGCCGGTGCGGTCGGACAAACTGCTGCAAGAAGTCCTCCGGCTGATCCTGGAGGCCTATTACGAGCCGCAGATGAGTCCGCGTTCACACGGGTTTCGCCCAGGACTTGGGTGTCACACGGCGTTGCAGGAAATCAGACAGACCTGGCACGGAACCAAGTGGTTCTTGGAAGGCGACATAACCGGCTGCTTCGATAATTTGTCGCACGAGGTCTTACTGTCCATTCTTCGCGAGAAACTCCACGATAACCGCTTCCTTCGACTCATCGAAAACCTGCTCAAAGCCGGGTATCTGGAGCAGTGGACCTACCATGCAACGCTCTCAGGCTGCCCGCAAGGAGGCGTGGTCAGCCCGGTGTTGTCCAACGTCTACCTAGACCGATTGGACCGCTATGTCGAGCAGATGCTCATTCCAGCCTACACCCGTGGGATCCAGCGCCAAAGAAACAAAGCGTACAACTGCCTACGAACCCGTGCCCAATACTACCGCAAGCGTGGGAAGTGGAACACGGCTGCGCAATTAGACGAGCAGCGTCGGCACTTGCCGGAACGAGACCCCAATGACCCGGAGTATCGGCGCTTACGGTATATCCGCTATGCCGATGATTTTTGCCTGGGACTGGCTGGCCCCAAACAGGACGCGGAGGCGATCAAGCAAGACCTCCAACAGTTTCTGCGCGATAGCCTCAAGCTCGAACTGTCTGAGGAAAAGACCTTGATTACTCATGCGACCACAGAGCCAGCCCGCTTCCTGGGCTATGAGATCATCGTCCAGCATCAAGACACCAAACACGACCACCACGGACGGCGTAGCGTGAATGGCGCGGTAGCACTGCGGGTGCCCCCAGCAGTCATTCAAGAGAAACCCCGACGGCGGGCGGAACTCCTGCTCGAAAGTGACTTCAACATCATCAGTCGCTATCAGGCGGAATACCGAGGGTTTGTGCAGTATTATCAGTTGGCACAGAATGTCTCCTGGCTCTGGAAGGTCCACCGAGCCATGCAACTCTCCTTGCTCAAGATTCTGGCAGGCAAACATCAAAGCAGCGTCGGCAAGATGATACGCCGGTATCACACGACGATTACCCTTCCTGAGGGCACCTATGTCTGCCTACAAGTCCAGGTTGAGCGCAAAGGGAAACAGCCACTGGTTGCACGCTTTGGAGGCATTCCGCTTCGTCGCCAGACCCAGGCAGTGCTCACCCATGGCCCCACCTCCATCACCAGACGACCAGAGCGGAACGATTTGCTCAAACGGCTCCTGGCAGATACCTGTGAACTTTGCCAGTCCACGGAGCACATTGAAGTCCATCATATCCGCAAACTGGCTGATCTCAAGCAGGGAGGATGGAATGGAAAGCCCCTGTGGGCCAGATCATGGCAGCACGACGACGCAAGACCCTGGTCGTCTGTCGCACCTGCCACGATGCCATTCATGCGGGCAAGCCAACGAAACCGCGTCGCGGAGCGCGATCACTGGAGAGCTGACTACGCGGAAACGTGTACGGTCAGTTCGGAGGGGGGCCGAGGGAAAAGGGCAGCGATGTGCCTCGCCAGCGGCCTACCCTACAGCTCTACCCCTACAAGAATGGAATGATATTGTCGCATTGGATGTAAATGCAAACTTTAACCTGGCGAAAATCACACAATTATCCTGGTGGGAGCATTTCATCTGCTTCAGCCTGTGAAGCCATCTCACAGGCAGAGAGAAGAGGCAGAAAGAACGGAGAGTCACCAGCATAAATAGACAGATTCCACCAGTTTAAAGTTTGTATTTACACCCAGAGCCGCGCGGAGGCGATTGATCTGGCTGACACTGACTTCGAGGCCGAACCGCTCAAAGAGGGCCGCCTGGACAATGCGTCCGGTGGCCTCCGGGACGGCGCGAAAAAATGCGGCCAAACCAGTCCCGCACCGGCTGACGCACTTTCGTGGGATGTCCGTGTCGCTGATCGTCGAGGGCAACTGCACCCTCGGTGCGCACCCGACGCAGCAAGCGATAGGCGGTTGCCCGGCTGGTCTGGAGACCCGCGTTCGTGGCCGCTTTATGCCACGACTGCCCTGCCTGCATGTGAGCCACCATCTGGGCTTTGGCGGCGCGGTGCGCTTCTCGATCCATGGCTGCCTCCTTTGGAGTGGTGTCCCAGAGGATAGCACGCGCACTCGTCTCAGTCTACCTGCGTGAACAAATCAAGTGGCCAGAATCCCTGTAAATATATTCAGGTACTGTTCCCAAAAGAGCGAAAACTCCGTTTTAGGAGCAGCCGGTATTGAAGCAGGAGGGTTCATCGAAAAGAGCTCCTTGGTGTGAGGCTCCCTGCAGTCAGGAACGCCGCTTATAAGTATATCACCGCATCAGTCCGTTCGCTTGTGTATGATTTGCTAACCGCTGCATCCCCTGTGTACGCACGTCTCCCCCCACTGCCTGTCGCTCTCGTGGGGTCAAGTGGCGTAAAATTCGCCTACCCCTTCTCGCTCCACTCGTTTTCTGCTATACTGGATGCCAGGATGTCCGAGTGGAGAGGAGCGTTGCCAGCATGGTTCCTACTTCGTCCCGGCGCACCCGCGCCTTCATCAGTTACAGCCACAAAGATAGCGCCTATCTGGCGCAATTCCAGAAGCACCTGGCCTATTTTGAGCGCACGGGTCTCCTGGATCTGTGGGTAGATTCGAAGATTGAGCCTGGTAAGCGCTGGTTAGATGAGATTCGTGCAGGTCTGGCCTCAGCCGGTGTAGCCATCATTCTGGTCAGCACCAACTTCCTGGCTTCGGAGTTTATTCAAAGCGAAGAAGTGCCCGTCCTCCTCCAGGCAGCGGAGCAGGACCACGTCACCATTCTTGTGGTCGTGTTAGACGCGTGCAACTTTGCTCACAGCCCTCTGGCTCCCTATCAAGCGGCACATGATCCCAAGATGCCGCTCAACACGCTGAGTGCGAGCGAGCAGGCCAAAGTGTGGGTCCGGGTGGCTGGACGGGTACGGAAGGCGTTGCCCCATGACACCTTGCACTCCGATGCACCGAGCACGGCGATAGGACCCCGCCCCAGGAACTACCTGCCCCCTTCGCCTACTACGCATTTTCATGAACGCCCTGGTGAATTTGAAATGCTAGAAAGCGTGCTCTTTCAGCGTGCCGAGCCCGTGCGGTTGGGATTGGTCGGGGTTGTGGGGATGGGTGGCGTGGGCAAGACGGCACTGGCGGTGGAGCGGGCCTATCGGAATCAGGACCTCTTCCCCGAGGGGATCTTCTGGATGCCCGCTACCGGGATGCTGTTCGACTGGCAGCAGCGCCTGGCAGAGCTGGCGGCGCGCACGGGCTACTTGCCTCCCGATGATGCCCCTGGACAGTCAGACAACGAACTACTGGTCAGTCCGTTTAGCTTTTTCAGAGGCGTGGTATGCTGAAAGCAAACGGGAGGCAAGGAGCGGATGAGACAGCCCATTTCCCTGACGGATGATGAGCGCCAGCACCTCCAGGTGTTTGTGCATCGCGGCAAAGCCAATGCGCGTACCCTGACCCGATCACGGGTGTTGCTCAAAGTGGATCAGGGGTGGACTGATGCTGACCTCGTGGCGGCCTTTGATATCTGCCCGGCCACCGTGACCAATATCTGCAAACGCTACACCGCAGGAGGGCTGGAAGCCGTCTTACATGATAAGAGGCAGCAGCATCGACGACACGCGTTGACGGGCCTCCAGACGGCCCATCTGATCGCGGTGGCCTGTAGTCCTTCACCCGATGGGCACGATCACTGGACCGTGCGGTTGTTAGCCGACAAAGCCGTGGAGTTGGGCTTCGTGAGGAGCATTTCGCCCAATACGATCCACGAACTGCTTAAAAAAATGAACTCAAACCCTGGCAGCACGAACACTGGTGTCTCCCTTCGGTCGGGGGAGAGTTTGTCGCCGCGATGGAAGACGTGTTGGACTTGTACGAAGAGGAGTACGACCCGCAGTATCCCACCGTGTGCTTAGATGAGAAACCCGTCGTGCTGCATGCCGATGTCCAGCCGCCCGTTCCGGTGGCGCCTGGTCAGCCGGAGCGGGTTGACTACGAATACGAACGGCGCGGCACCCGCAATCTCTTTGTGGTAGTAGAACCGCTGGCCGGGTGGCGGCACGTGGAGGTGACGGCCCGACGCACGATGCAGGACTACGCCAAGATCGTGCGCTGGCTCGTCGATGAGGTCTATCCCCACGCAGAGTACGTTCGGCTGGTGCAGGACAATCTCAATACCCATTCAGCTGCTGCCTTGTATGAGACGTTTCCGCCTGCCGAAGCTCGTCGCATCCTCGAGCGCGTGGAGTTCCACTTCACCCCCAAGCATGGCAGTTGGTTGAACATGGCCGAGATCGAGATCGCCATTCTTGAGCGGAATGCCCTCTCACGCCGCCTGGGAGACGAGGCGGCACTGCGCCGCCAGGTCCTCGCGGTGGAAACCGAGCGCAACACGCACCGCCGCGGCATTGCCTGGCAGTTCACGTCACACGACGCACGTCGCAAGTTGGAGCGGCTCTATCCCGTGAAAGCACCAGAGCAGTGTGAGTGAGGGGTTACAGGCGGGTGGGCTGAAGGATCGAGCCGCGGGGGCCACTGGGACTTGGCCATGCGCTCGGTGCGTCTGGCTCACCAGCTCGGTCCACCCGTTCCCGCCATCTAGACAGCCGGTCGGACCAGGTATCAGGCATGGGGAGGCAGGCACCGGGCGGAGCGGGGCTCGTACTCCTTGCCTCCTGGCTGCTTGGACCCCGTCGGCAGCGTTCGCGCCTGCACCAGCTGGGTGTCACCAGGGGCAGGGGAAGCTCTCCAATGGTGACATACATGGTGAGCCTGACAAGGCCAGGTTGCCAGTTTTTCCGCAGGAAATGGCCGACTGAGAAGTACAACGACCTGATCTGGCTTACCCCTCTGGATTTTGCGCTGGCTTATCGGCCAGCATCTGCTTCACGGCAGGTAACAGTTGAGCTTCCCCTGCCCCTGGTGACACGCAGCACAGGATAGGGCCTCAAAGGGTGTAATGAGGTTTTAGGAGTCTGGGCGTCGATCCTGCCTTTCGGACTTACCTTTGAGGTACAGAGCGACTGAGCCACTCCTCGAAACGCGTTGGGGCGATCCGCGCGTGGTCGCCTGGGGTGAGCGATTGATCATTCAACTCTGTGCCGTAGTAGCGTGCGTGGACGTCTGTGATCACCTGACGGGTGTCTTTGTTCGCGCGCAAAAATCGGCGCACGAGTTCATCGAGGCGGATCTTTTCGGGACCAGCCACTTCCACTATGCCGTTCACAGGCACCCCGCGTATGACGTCGGCAAGGGCCGCCGCCACGTCAGCCGACCAGATCGGCTGGAGCAATGCCGACGACAAGCGAACAGTTTGTCCATCGCTGGCCTCTTGGGCGATACCGCCGACGAACTCGAAGAACTGCGTGGCGCGAAGGATGGTATAGGGAACGTTCGACGCCTTGATCAGCTGTTCCTGGGCCACCTTCGCCCGCAAATAGCCGCTCTCGGGAAGACGGTCGGCGCCGACGACCGACAGTGTAACATGATGTCCCACACCAGCGGCCGCTTCTGCGGCCAAGAGAGTGCGACTGGATGTCTCGAAAAACGCTAAAACGGCCTGATCCTCCCACGAAGGCGCGTTCACCACGTCGACGACCACCTGAGCGCCAACCAGCGCTTGAGCGACCCCCTCACCAGTAATGGTGTTGACACCCGTGCTCGGTGACGCCGCTATGACCTGATGGCCAGGCTCACGAAGCTTGGTCACCAGCTGTTTTCCGATGAGCCCACTGCCGCCAATAACTACAATCTTCATGACTGCACCTCCTGTGCTGGCTCCTTTTGCGATCTTGCCAACATGACCGGGTTCATTGCGCTTCTCTCCCAGAACGGAGGGGCGAGGATGGTCAGGAGGGCCGTGGAGCACGCAAGTGCTGACGCTGGGCCAGTTCTTTTTCATCGACCAGCGTCAGCATGGGCTGGCCGGGCACGCCCAGCATCGTGACGAAGTACCGGTTCCGGGAGTCGGTGCGGTTGTTGCCGTTCTGATAGTGGATCAGGTCTCCGCCCGGTTCCCAGAACGACTCCCCCGCGCGGATGACCCGCTCCGGCTCCCCTTCCAGCTCAAAGAGCATTTCTCCCTCCAGCATGTAGCCGAAGACCGGTCCGCTGTGGCGGTGCGGAGGGGTGCCCGGGTCGCCTGGTGGGAACTCGACGAGGACGTTCATCACGTGAGCGCCTGCTGGGATGAAGGGCGGCATCACCTCCTGCAGGGTGGTGATCGCCGTCTTCCAGGCGTCGGATCGTGGCCGTGGAGCCCGCAGGGGCTGACGCTGGGCCAGTTCTGCTTCGTCGACCAGCGCGATCATGGGCTGGCCGGGCGCGCACAGCATCGTGACGAGGAACCGGCTCCGGGAGTCGGTGCGGTTATTGCCGTCCTGATAGTGGATCAGGTCTCCGCCCGGTTCCCAGAACGACTCCCCCGCGCGGATGACCCGCTCCGGCTCCCCTTCCAGCTCAAAGAGCATTTCTCCCTCCAGCATGTAGCCGAAGACCGGTCCGCTGTGGCGGTGCGGAGGGGTGCCCGGGTCGCCTGGTGGGAACTCGACGAGGGCGGTCATCACATGAGCGCCTGCTGGGATGAAGGGCGGCATCGCCTCCTGCAGGGTGGTGATCGCCGTCTTCCAGGCGTCGGATCGTGGCCGGTCGGTGGTGTTGAGCATGGTGAAGTCTCCTCCGAGGGAAGCGATCATGATCAGTGGAGCAAGCTGTTGGTCCCGCCGCCAGGTGAAGACGACGAACCGATTGCACCGGCTGCAGAGACTGTGCCAATCTCTTGCTCTGCAAGCAACGAGGGAAGCGAGCCGTAATCACGCTGTCTCCCGGCACCGCCGGGAGGAGTGACGGCGCTGGGCAGATCGGCCACGGTGCGCTGATAGGTGCTGTACAGCCGAGACGACCGTGTGCCACACAAGGGGCACAGGGCACTGGTGGCCAGCGAAGCGATTGTGATGGGAGCCTGCTGGAGATCCGCCACGATCGAGTCTACCGCATAGCCCGGTGGCAAATCTAAGTACTTCAGTGCCGCTTATTCACAGCTCGGTCGTCCAGGCGGCAGATATTACCGCTATCCAGGGAGTTCGCTTTTGAAAACACTTGATTGTCACGAAATCAGGAGAGAAGGGCCTCCCCGGAAGAAGTGGCACTGTAGTATAAGAGCGTGTCTTGCAATAGGAAGAGACGATTTCACCTGGTAGACTGTGAGCATGAACACCATCTATCCGAGTGACCTTGACTTCTGCAGAGTGGGAGAGTCTCCAACCACATCTGCCCTCCTTGTCCAAACGTGGCAGGCCACGTACCCACCCGGTGCGCAGCATTCTCAATGCGATTTTCTACTTGGCTTTGCACCGGATGCCCCTGGCGCTACTTGCAAAGCCTCTTCCCAGTCGATACGCTCTCGTCTGCCGATGTCCGTTTCTGTCACGCCCGCCGATATGCACGACACTAGAAGCGCGCATGGTGCCTTCTGGTCGCACGGAAATACGTCCTGCCACGCCGGAAGCAAAATCTGGGCGGATGCGGCCTACCGTGGTCAAGAGCTGGCTGACTGGTGCCAAGCAGAGGGAAACTGGGAATTGGAGGTCGTCGAGCGTACTCCAGGCGTGCGCGGCTTCGCTGTGCGCACCGTTACGCTGGATCGTGGAACGTGCCTTCGGCTGGCTTTCGCGGAACCGCCGCGGCAGTCAAGGACTATGAGCGCAAGGTGCAGACGAGCGAAACGCTGATCGAGGTGGCGATGATCCGGCTGCTGATTGCGCGCCAGGGGCTCCAGGCGCCTGACATGTTCCACACACGCCGTCAGCAGAAGAGACTCGTGAGGGCACCTCGCCCCAGCCATGCGCCACTCAAGCTGGGAGATGGGTCGCGAGCAAGCGGGTCATCAACTGGGCAATTCCCTCTCCATCCTCTTGCCCCTGCGCTCTTCATGGCCTACACTTGTGCCAAACCGCCATCCACAAACAACTCTGTTCCCGTGATGTAACTGCTGTCCTCGGATGCGAGAAACACCACGGCCTTGGCGATTTCAGTGGCGGTTCCAGATCTACCGAGCGGAACACGCTCGGTCATCCTTTTCAAGCGGTGCTCCTCCGCTGCTGTGGCATGCCACCGGGGCGTGTCGGTAACCCCTGGGCTCACGGCGTTCACGCGAATGTGCCGATCCTTTAAGTCTGTTGTCCAGGTCCGCGCGAACGAACGCACGGCGGCTTTGGTGGCGCTATACACGCTGCGCTCTTCCAACCCTAAACTGGCGACGATGGACGCATTCAGGATGATCGAGGCGCCATCCGGCATGAGCGGGAGCGCCTTCTGAACCGTGAAAAGCACCCCTTTCACATTGATGCTGAACAGCGCGTCATAGTGCGCCTCCGTGATCTTGCCCAACGGGGGGTCAAGGGGGGTGATGCCGGCATTCGCGAAGACAATATCGAGCGTGCCCTTCTCCCGCTGAATCTGTGCGAAGAGGCGATCAAGATCGCCAAGGTTCGACACGTCTGCTTGGACGCCGCTCACCTGGCTTCCGAGTTCCTTGACCGCCGCAGCCAACGCCGCATCGCGACGCCCGGTGATGAAGACGTAGGCGCCTTCGTGCACAAACTGCTCCGCCGTGGCCTTGCCAATACCGCTCGCGCCGCCCGTAATGAGGGCAATTTTTCCGGCAAGCTTGTTCATCGTGGTTTCCGCTCCTCAGCTCCCAGGAACTGGAGGCACACCGTTGTGTACCGCTCCTGTTTGGGTGAGATCACCCTACGTGGGGAGGGGTATCAAGATTGGGGCCAGGAATCCTGGGCGAGAGGGAGGAACGCAAAGGCGCTGCGTCCAGCGGCGGCACAGGCCTTGATTTACTATTTTCCAAAACAGGCTCTAATTACTACAGTCCCACTTATTCGGGGAAGGCCCTTCGCTCCTGATTTGGTGGCAATCAAATGTTTGTAAAAGCGAACTCCTTGGCAACAGATAGGGTCTGCTACGAAAAGGACTGACCTGAGATTAAGTGGCACTGAAGTATACTTCAGTGCCACGTATTTGGGAAGGCCCTTCGCTCCTGACCTGGCAGCAGCCGAACGTTTGGTAAAGTGCGACCCCTGGTTATGGGTGGGATTTGCGGCGAGAACGACCAGGCTGCAATTAAGTGGCACTGAAGTACTCAGTCCCCGTCTGCTTTCCGCAGATAGGTTGGCACGAACGCCGCCCTTCAGCCACCTACATGCTAACATCTCGGCTCAGGCCTCAGTACAGCTATCATCGCTTCAGCGACCTGGTGGCACTGCTCCAGGCGTCGCAGATTGTTGGCGTGTGCATCCAGGACGCCCAAGCCGCAGGAATCGCAGGAGGTGGCCGAACCTATCTCAACCACCTAAGAGGCTGCCAGGGCCTGGTCATTTAGCGCTCAAGGAATTTGCGCAGGCGCTCATCCTGGACCGGGACGCCTATCTGTCTGACCTGCTGGTCGCTGCCTCGAAAGCAAGCGCAGGCCATCTGCTGATGGAACGTTCCAGCAGAGGCGTGCCAGCGGATAAGCAAACGCGCTGCAATACCATGCGGGCAGGGAGAGAGGCGCATTATCTCCAGGGAGAAATCGCGCAAGTAGTCTCTCATCCCCTCAATCTGGGTCCACAAGTCCGCACGCCCAGAACTGGGGCGCTCTGTTGGATTGACAGGAACAATCCAGGGATAGTGTTGGACATCCTCTACACTCAAAGCCATGATGGTCTCCCTGTCTCCCTGCTCCAGCGCAGCGAACCAGCGCTTGACCACCTCGGCCAGACGGAGCTGCTCAGCATCGAAGGGTTGGTTGATACACTCGGCTACTGTCGTTATCAGTTCATCCAGGCCAAAAGGCATGCTCAAGACACAGTCAAACCGCTGCTGCTGCGCTTCGCGGGCTGTGATCAAGGTGGCTAGGACGATGATGGGGATTCCCTCCGCTAGCGCACGCAAGGGGAGGAGATGCGTGAGGGTCTCCTGGTCTTTGGGGGTGAAGAGTTCTGTCAGAATCAGGTCAAAGGACCGGTGATGTACGAGGCGCAGCGCCTGCTCCACCGAGGACGCCACATGAGCACCATAGCCCTGGTCCGCCAGTACCAGTTGCAAGACGCTTTGCAGGCCCAGATCGTCTTCGACTATCAAAAGCTGTGGAGGGGAACCAGACGGTGCCATTAAGCCGCTCCTGAGAGTTGCACTTGTGGGAGAGGTCCAAAGACCTGTGCTGCGAAATCCATGCCAGCGGTAGCCGAGATAGATGAAAAAGCGGCTACACCTCATCAATACTGCCCTTTGGCACCTCTACGAGTACTCTGGAAGATGCTTCACCGGGATTGCTGAGCCACCTGGAGCACTGTTGACCGCCCTCCAACGAACATACCGAGCTAAATGACGTGACCCTGGCTGAGCACAGGCATCCTCAGCCAGGGTCTTTCCAACGAGCTCATCTACTGTTGAGTTGTGGCCGCTTTTGCTCGTATCTCCGGCTCAGGCCACTGTAGCTTGTGGCCTCTGCTCGCCTCGGAAGTGGACGCCGATGGCGGGTGCGGCAGAGAGCAGGCTGCAGGTCATCCAGTCGAGGCACGTTTGGCAAAAAGATCGATGGAACCGTTTGTGGCGACTCCTGTGGAGCCAGGTTGCCGCTTCGTTGCTTTTTTCTCACCTCAGCACCGCCTGCTCCGCTTCACTGTCCAAGACCCAACCTTTGAGGGGGTCAGCTTTTTTCAGTGCCATTTTTGAGCTGCTTTTCTGATCTGGCCTCCTTCGTGAATGCTAAGCTGGACTTTATCGTGTAAGACCACCTCCAGCCCCCCTTGGGCGAAGCGCCGTCGCACGTTGGCGACCGTCGCTTGGCGCACATCCAGAGCTTTCGCAAGGGCTGCCGTACTCCAGCTCTCGGCTGATTTGAGCAGCTTGCGCGCGCGGGTGAGGGTCCGCGCGTTGGCTTTACCGCGATGCACAACATTCTCCAGGGTCTCGAGCTCCTCGTTGGTCAAGGTCACGGGCGACTGTTGTGGCATGGAAGCACTCCATTTTTGCGGAGTATACCCCCTCCCCAAAAGCTAACTGAACTGACCACTACGCCGGGCCAGGCACTTTGCCTCCTATCTGGCCACGCATGCAGGAGCGCTGCTCATCCTCGACAACGTGGAACAGCCTGCCCTGGTGGTCACAGTGTGGACGACGCTGATCGGAAGGCAACCAGAATGCACCCTCCTCTATACCTCCCGCGTACCCAATAAGCCCGATGGCAGTGTGCAGCTGCATCGGGTAGAGGCGCTCTCCGAGGAAGCTGCGTTACAGCTCGTCTTGGAAGGGATACGACCAGACGTGCTCCAGCAGGCATTGGCTGGGGAAGACAGTACGGAGGCCAGGGCCGCTCGCGTGCTGTGCCAGGGGGTCGGGTATCTGCCGCTTGGTCTGGTCCACTTGCGCCGCCAGTTGGAGAACGATGCGCTCTTGAGCGTGGAGGGGTTGGAGCAGGGGGTTCGCGAGCTGGGCGCTCTCAAAATTGCCTCCACGCCGTATCCAGATGCCCCCGCGCTGTTTGCCACCTTGGCCTACAGTTGGAACAAGGTCAAAGACGCACGGGCGAAACACCTCTTCTCTCTGGCAGGCTACTTTCCCGAAGCCACCCCGATTCCGCTCTGGTTGCTCGGAGTGGCAGCAGGCTTGGGTGAGCACTGGGAGAGGTTTGGGCCATTGCGCGCGGCGCGGCTGGCGTTAGAGAGCCAGAGCCTGCTGGAGCCACTGGCTGAAGGACAGGTGCGGCTGCACCCGCTGGTGCGCGAGTTTGCGCAAAGCGTGCGGGTGCTGCCAACTGCCAAGCGGAGGAACATGACGCATCGGGCAGGCGAACGGCTGGCAGAGGAACTGACCAATGTGGACAAGCTAGAGGTGCGAGCACGCGTCGCGGGGTACTGGGGCTGTCTGGAGCACGTGCGGGCGGCCTGCGCCTATGCCGAGTTGCTAGGAACGGAGGGGCGCTTGCCGCTTTCCAGGATGGAACGCTGGCTGGACCGCGAGAGCCACGTGCTGGGGGGCAGCGGCCTCTGGCCGGAGCAGGTGCCTGGGCTCTTCTTCCAGCAGTGCTACAGCCGTGCGCTGGAGGAGGAGCAGTTAAGCCCTCGAGAGCGTGAGTCAGAGCGCTGGGTGCGGCAGGAGGCGCGGGTGGGGGCGGAGGATCGGGCGCTGCGGCGGGTGCTGGTGGGGCACCAAGGCAGCGTGACGAGCGTGGTCTTCAGCCCGGATGGGAAGTTGGCGCTCAGTGCGTCC
>CAZFWN010000160.1:11195-12639 GCA_964522745.1 uncultured Ktedonobacterales bacterium | reverse complement strand
AGAAGCGGTACAGTAAGAAGAGAAATTTGGAGTTCCGAGTCATTGAAGAGGAGGGCCGGATGGAACGGGAGTATATCGGGCGCTACCATGTGATCGCAAAGCTGGGCAAGGGCGGGATGGGGACCGTGTTGCAGGCGGTAGATGAGATGAAGCATCGGCAGGTCGCCATTAAGCTGCCCAACGAGTTGGAGCCAGATTCCATCACCCGGCTCAAGCAGGAATGCGATCTGCTCACGCAGTTGGAGCATCACCATATCGTCCAGGTGTATGGCTCCGGCAGCGAGCCTGATCTACCTTTTTATATTGTGATGGAATATGTCGAGGGGCAAACGGTGGAAGCCTTGCTGCGCCAGCAGCCGGGGCGGCGGCTAGACCCGCGCCAGGCGCTCAAGATCGCGCTGGGCGTGGCCGAGGCGCTGGCCTACGCGCACCGGCGCCCGCAGCGCGTGATCCACCGCGACATCAAGCCGGCCAACGTGCTGATTCGCAGCAGCGATCAGGTCATCAAAGTGACCGACTTTGGTATCGCCGCCGTGCTTTCCGAACGCACGGGCCGCACCGCGATAGGCACGCTGGCTTACATGGCGCCAGAGCAGGCGACAGGTCAAGGTGTCGATGAGCGCACCGATCTCTATTCGC
This sequence comes from uncultured Ktedonobacterales bacterium, assembly GCA_964522745.1. Lineage (GTDB taxonomy): Bacteria > Chloroflexota > Ktedonobacteria > Ktedonobacterales > DATBGS01 > DATBHW01. The sequence continues at coordinate 12,000 of CAZFWN010000160.1, read as the reverse complement.
TGGCCGCCATGCTCTATGAAATGCTGACCGGCGAGCGCGCGCCGCAGTTGGCCTCCGCGCCGGCACGCTTGCCTAGCTCACTGCCGGGCGTCTCCACCATGCCCGTACCGATGATGCAGCGGGTGGACCGGCTGATCATTGGGCTGCTGGAGTACAACCCCAACCAGCGCGTCTACCAGCGCGCAGACGAGGTGGTCGAAGAGTTGCAGGGCATTCTCCAGGGGCGGCCTACCCGCGAACTGCCGCGCCCCCGTCCCAGCGCCGCGAGCCAACCCGTTGGTTCCGGCCCGGCTCCATCGGGCAGCCAACCCTATAGCGACGGCCCGAAGCCGCCCAGGAGCGGCGCGTACCCTCCGCCGGCGCCGCGCCCCAGCTATCCACCAGCGCCGCGTCCCAGCTATCCGCCGCAGTACCAGCAATCGGGGCCGACGCCCTATCCGCCCTATCCCCCCTATCCACCCCCACAGCAGCCGGTGGTGGTCAATGTCGTGCAGCAGGTACACCAGCAGCAGATGGTGCCAATGATGCCGGTGGTGCCCATCGTGCCCATCTATGTGCAGCCCATCAGCGGCAAGGCATCCGCCGCGCTGACTTTAGGTATCCTTGCTTTTTTCTTCTGGATTTTTACCGCCATTCCCGCCGTGATTTGCGGGCATATGGCCCTGAATGAAATTAACGCCAGCAATGGGCGACTTGGCGGGCACGGCAGAGCCGTTGCCGGCCTGATCCTGGGCTATATCGTGATCGGCTTCACCTTGTTTTTTTGCCTTATCTCGCTGTCAACTGCCCATCATTAACCCGGCGC
>CAZFWN010000160.1:8561-11095 GCA_964522745.1 uncultured Ktedonobacterales bacterium | reverse complement strand
CGCTCCAGGCGGAAAGCCGTCCTGTTGCTTGACGAAGCGAGAGCAAGGCGGGTACAGTATGCGAGAATGTGGCGCGGCCCAGGGGCGCAAAAGGAGGAGGGCAGATGGACCGGGAGTACATCGGGCGCTATCACGTGCTTCAGCGGCTGGCCGAGGGGGGCATGGGCACCGTCCTGCGAGCGATGGACGAGGTGCGCCAGCGCGAAGTGGCGATTAAGCTGCCCAGTACGAACGACCCCCAGGTCATCAGCCGGCTGCAAAAAGAGTGCGATGTGCTGGCGCGCTTGCAGCATCACCATATCGTGCAGGTCTTTGGAGCCGGCAGCGACAGCGGCCTCCCCTTCTATATTGTGATGGAATTTGTGGATGGGATGACCGTTGAGGAACTGCTGCGCGAGCAAGGCGGGCGGCTGGATCCGCGCCGCGCCCTGCGCATTGCCCAGGATGTGGCCGAGGCGCTGGCCTACGCGCATCGCCCGCCGTATCGCATCGTCCACCGCGACATTAAACCGGCGAATATCCTGATCCGGCGCGCAGATGATGCCGTCAAAGTGACCGACTTTGGCATCGCGGCGGTACTGATGGAGAAGGCGGGCACCACCGCCGTCGGCACAATGGCCTATATGGCGCCAGAGCAGGCGATGGGCAAGGGCATCGATGAGCGCGCCGATCTCTACGCGCTGGGAACCATGCTCTATGAAATGCTGACCGGCCAGCGCCCGCCGCAGTTGGCCGTGACGCCGGCGCTGCCTCCCAGCGCAACGCCGGGCACGACCCTGCCACCAGAACTGCGCGAGGGCATTGACCGGCTGCTGCTGGGGCTGCTGGCGCGCGATCCCAAGCGCCGCCAGCCGCAGCACGCGACGGACATGGTCGCGCAGATACGCTGGCTGCTGGAAGGCCGGCCAGAGGAGGCTGCCGGGAACATAGCCGACGCGCTGCCCTCGCAGCCAACGGAGCAAGCCTCCCGCCCGATGCACGAGCCGTTCGCGCTCTTGCGGCACCAGCCGGCCCCGGCTCCTAAAGGCAGGCCGGCAGCGCCCCCTCTGCCCGCCCGCGCGCAGAAACCGCAGCCGGCAGCGGCCATCCCGGTGGGGCAGATCATTCTGGTAGCGCCGGTGGTCACGGAGACCGCCAGCAGCGGCAAGGCGCTGGCCTCGCTAATTATTGGCATCTGCGCGCTGCTGCTGTTCTGTTTTGTGGCTAGTTTAGGTGCCATAATAAGCACACTGGCGGATGGCACGCACTCAACGCTGCTGCACGTGCTGATTGCACTGGGCGCCTTGCCAGGGTTGGTGGGGGTCACGCTGGGGCACCTGGCACTGTGGCAGATTCGCCGGAGCGCCGGGCAACTGCTTGGCAGCGGGAAGGCCGTTGCCGGGCTGGTGCTGGGTTACATAAGCCTGGGGCTGGTGCTGTTTATGGCGCTCCTGGTGTTCTTCCAGCATTGATAGCGACTGAGAGGTTCTATGCTCCCATCTTACGCGCAACCATCGTCAATTGGTCGGTATAAGGTACTGCAACGCCTGGGAGGCGGCGCAATGGGCGCGGTCTATCTGGCGATGGACGAGGTGCGCCACGAGCAAGTCGCCATCAAGGTGCCCGCCACCAGCCGCCGCTGGCAGGAAGAGTATCGGCAGCGAGTGATCAAAGAGATTGGCATCCTCAGTGCGCTGCAACATCCCAATATCATCGAGATTCACGATTGGGGCCAGGACCCTCAGCTTGGCCCATATATCGTCATGGAGTATATCGAGGGCGGCTCGGTGCTTCAGATGATGAAGCGCTATCCCGGCGAGCGGCTCAACCCACTCGACGCGATGCGGATTGCCGCGACAGTTGCCGACGCGCTGGCCTACGCGCACGCGCGCCCCAAGCCCATTATCCACCGCGACATCAAGCCGGATAACGTGCTGGTGCGCATCAGCGACGGGCTGGTGAAGGTCTCGGATTTTGGACTGGCGGCGGTGCTAACCGGGAAGCGCGCCCAGACGCAGTGGGGCACGCCCGATTACATCGCCCCGGAGCAAGCGCTGGGGCGCGGCGCCGATGCGCGCAGCGACCTCTACGCCCTGTCGGCGACACTCTTCCATATGCTGACTGGCCTGCGCCCGCCCTCGCTGGGGCAGCCCTTGCCGGGCCGGCCCAGCGCGCTGATGACGCAGGGTATCCTGGATGTCTATCAGGTGCGGCGACTGGACTATCTGATTATCACGCTGCTGGCCTATGATCCCGATCAGCGCCGGCCAGCGCCCAACCGCAGGGCGTGGCGCGCCTCCGAGGTGGCCGAGGAACTGCGCGCCATTATCGAGCGCCGCCAGGCCAATGTCTATGCCTCGCCGGAAGATTCTGCCATCTTTCCGGCCCTGATGACCAGCGTGATTCCACCGGCGGGCGTACCCGCGCCTCGGCAAGGCCAGCCGCCGTTTCAGCAGCCGGCGCCGCGCCCACCCATGCCGCCACAGGCGCCGCCAGTCGTGCCAATCCAGCGAGGTGGTCCGGTGATGCCACCAGGGCAACCGATGCCGCCGATG
>CAZFWN010000160.1:0-8461 GCA_964522745.1 uncultured Ktedonobacterales bacterium | reverse complement strand
GCCGCCGCCCCCGCCGCCGCCTCCGCCCCAGCGGGTGCTGCAAGCCGAGCAGATGGTGCCGCCAACGTCGTTTCAGGCCGCGCCAGTACCGCCCCCCCAGGCGTTCCGACCCTCCGGGGGGCTGCCCGCGCCGGTGGCGCAGGGCGCTCCGCCGCTGCCTGCGGGCGCCATTGTTTCTCCGCCGCTGCCGCCCCAGGCCATCCAGTACCGACCCGGCCCGGCCATAGCGCCTCAGCCAGCCGCGCCGCCTCCGCAGCCGAGGCCGATCTACGCGCAGCCGGCGATGCCTCCCAGCGGCGCGCTGCCAGCCGCGCCCCGGCCTGCTGCCGCTGGATCATTTTCTTCCGCCGAAAAAGAGGCGCTGACCGGCTTGCTGGTCGGCGCGCTGGGGGTCGCAGCCGCCTCGCTGATACTGCCACACCTGCCGCCCGCCGGTAGGACCGTGTGGGTATTCCTCGATCCTCTGCTCACCGCCTTGCTCTTCTGGGGCATCGGGCTGATCGTTGGCGTAGCCTCGCCCGGCGGGCGCAAGGGACGGTTCCCCTGGCTGGCAATGCTTATCTGCGGCTTGACCTTGCTGATCGGCTTCCCCATCGTTCAGGTGATCCGCCATCACTTCACAGAGGGGACAGTACCTACCGTACTCTTCGGTCTCCCCTTCATGGTAGTAGGCACCTTCATGCTCTGGCTCGCGCTGAAACTTTTTGGCAAAAACGACTCCTAGCCCGGCAGAGGCGGCTCCTGATGAAAACGCAATCTCCCGATACACGTCCAGAAGCCGAGCGCATCCAGATCGAACTGCTGCGGCAGGCACCGGGTGCTAAACGCTTTGCCCTGGCGCGCTCGCTCACCAGAATGGTGATGCGGCTTTCCCGCCAGGCCATTCGCCAGGCACGCCCAGAGGCAGATGAAAGCCAGATACAATGGTTCTGGGTCGCGCTTCATTACGATCAGTCACTTGCAGATCGTCTGAGGATATATCTGCCCCAGAAGGGAGCAGCAATGCACGCGCCAGAGCTTCTCGATGCCCTTACCCCTGTTGTAGACGCGCTTGAACTGCTTGGGGTTGCCTATCATATCGGCTGCTCGGTTGCAAGTTCAGTTCACGGTATCCCACGATCAACGCTTGACATTGATCTGGTAGCGGACCTGCGCCCGGAGCAGGTCCATCCATTCGTTGAACAGTTGAAAGAGCGCTATTACGTGGATGAGGATGCTGTACGCGAGGCGCTGCATTATCGCTCATCCTTTAACCTGATGTATCTGGAAACGATGATAAAGGTAGATATATTTATCCCCCAGGCATCCGCTTTTGACCGGCAGATGTTTCAACACGCCCGGCAGGACACACTAGAGGCTGGCGAGGATGCGCGCCTGTTTTATCTGGCCTCGGCGGAAGACTCGGTGCTGAAGAAGCTGGTCTGGTACGAAATGGGCAACCGCGTCTCAGACCAGCAGTGGAAAGATGTGCTGGGCATCCTCAAGGTGCAGGCAACGGCGCTCGACCTGGCCTATCTGCGCCAGTGGGCCGACACGCTGAAGGTAAGCGCCTTGCTGGAGCAGGCGCTGGTGGACGCCGGATTGGTAGATGAGACTGCTACGCCAGAATGAGCGAAGCCTGCTAGTGGATAGTGGGGCTGCCTGGCGGGGTCAGCCAGTGTGGGCTGGTGGGCGGATGCGCAGCCAGAAAGCGCACAGCCAGGTCCGCCGCCTCATCTCGTGAGCGCCCCTGGGCGCGCAGCCAGGTGCAATAGCGCTCCGCCTGGCGTGCCAGCAGGGCGCGCCGCTGCCATTCTTCACCCCATATCCCTAAAAATCCCGCAGACGTATACTGTTCACTCTCGTGTAGGTTCATCATGAATGATCTGCCCTCTCGACCCTTCCGGGTCCAAACGCCAACGGCATATTACCTGTTTGGACAGGGGAATACAAGCAAGGAAGGGCTATTCAAACCCCCAGAGAGTTGTCCTGCACATTATGTGCCGCCGGTAATGACTCCCTAACTTTAACAAAGTTTTCCTTGTACCTTAACAGAAGGGCGTTATAGTCTCGGTGTAAGCAATTTTACCCCTCTTCCTCCTCTCCCTCCTGGGTCGGCGGGTGGCTGGCATCCCACCCGCCGACTCCTCTCCCCCTCCTCTCACATCCTGTTATAGGTAGCTTGTAGCGCCGGCTTCCAGCCGGCAGGGCTGGGGCTGGGGGCGTACCACCTGGCTTGCTGATCCGTTTGCGCGCAGGACAGCCTGGCGGTTAAAACCGCAGCTAAGGGCCTGCGGGCCACGAGCTTTAGTCGCCAGGCTCCTCGCCGCGCCTGTCCCGATCTTGTTGTACCATCACCTCAACCGCCAGCGTCCTTCCACAAAAAAAGGACCGGGCAAATTGCCCGGCCCGTGTGGTGGCTCTGCTTTAGATGTCATCGGCGAAGAAGCGTGTCCAGATCAAAACGACGCCCAACCCGCCGGCCAGCGTAAAGAAGGCGACGGTGCCGGCTGCCCCCTCAGCGGTAACGGTGTTAAAGGGGCCTTTGAAATTAAAGAAGAGGGCGAGCGCCAGCCAGAGCAGGGTATAGGAAACACCCAGCGACAGCTTGGTGGTTTCCGAAGAGGACCGCCAGAACAACTGAAACATCAACCAGATGACGGCAAAGCCGATCAGCCAGATCCACTTAAAATTAAACGAAATGGCGTAGTTGACCGGGTCATCAGGGATATGAACGCTGGCCGATGGGATGACCACAAACCCAATTACCCAGAGCAACGTAACCAGCACGCTGGCAACCGGCTTGCCGGGCGTGATGACGTGCCTTTTAACCATAGCAAACTCCTTAGAAGAAGAGGCCATAGAGGCAAATTATCTCTTGCGCTAGCTATTGTAGCGAAAAGGGCGGGTAAAATCAAGTACCACCGTTTTGTATAATGGTACAAACTGGTCGGTGCGACCATCCTTCGTTGTTGGAGTTATGAATGTTGCCATATCTTGATCTGCTCGCCATGCCCTGGCGGGCGCTGGCCTATATACTTTGCTTTCTGCTGGGGTTGTGGCTGTTGGAGGTCGGGGCCGATTGGTTCACCGATGCCGCCGCCGCGCTGGCGAAGCGGCTGCGCGCGCCGCAAACGCTGGTGGGGCTGCTGACCGCCGGGGGCGAGTGGGAAGAACTGGTCGTCGTGCTGGCCGCCGTCTTTGGCGGGCATAGCGGCATCGCGCTGGGCGATATTCTTGGCTCGGCAATCGCCAATGTGCTGGGGTCGTTCCCGCTGGGCCTGTTTGCGCGCAAGCCGCTGGCTATCGAGCGCAGCGCCCGGCTCTATGGCCTGGGCATGCTGCTGGTCACGCTGCTGGTCTCCGGCCTGCTGGTTGCCGGACCCATCGGCAAGCCGCTCGGCGGCGCGCTGGTCGCGCTGTTTCTGGTCTATCTCGCCTCCATTTTCCTGGCAATCCGGCGGGGCGCGCTGCCACCGCCGGCGGACGATGACGACGACGAGGAGGAAGAGCGCGAGGAGATGGAGCGCCGCCCGGCGCCGGCGCAGGTCTTCTTTCTAGTGCTGGGTCTGGGACTGATCTCGCTTGGCGCCTGGCTGGTGGTTGAGCCGGCGGTCTATTTCGCGCACGCGCTGGGCATCCCCGAAACCATCATCGGGCTGACCATTGTAGCCATTGGCACGACGCTGCCGGATAAAGCCATCAGCCTGGTAGGTGGGTTGAAGGGGCAGGGCGGCATTGTGGCCGCCAACGCTGTTGGCAGCAATATCTTCCTGCTGACGCTGGTGCTGGGCCTCTCGGCGCTGGCCGCGCCGGTGGTGGCTGATCGGCAGACGCTGCTGTTCGATGTGCCGGTCATGCTTGGCAGCGCGCTGCTGCTCTGCCTGCTCTTCTTCCGCCGGCGCCTGCACTGGCGTACCGGCCTGCTGCTGCTGCTGCTCTACGCCGGCTATCTGGCCTATCAATATCTTGGGAAGTGAGGACTCATCCTCATTTTCCACTCTTGACAAAGGTGCGTTTTCTTCTTAGTATAAGCCATCATTTTTGTACCGTAACCGGAACAAACCTTCTCCCCTGGCATTGGCTCACTCGCGTCTCCTACCACTATATGTTGCTTTCCATCCCAGGATTACTGGGGCAATGGAAAGGAAGGGGATACACATGGTCTTAGCGCGTCTGCATCGCTCAGCACTGCGGCTCATCCTGCCTGGCCTGGCAGTGCTGCTTTGTACCCTTGCCGGCTGCGGTTTTAGCAACGCTTCCGCTTCCACCGGCTGCAAGCAAATCGGCGTGTTTATGCCAGATAAGACGACAAGCCGCTGGGAGAACAAAGACCATCCGCTGCTGGTGCAAGCGATCCAGAAAGACCTGCCTGGAGCAAGTATCGATTATTACAACGCCGACAACAACGCCTTCACGCAGCGAAAGCAGGCCATCGAAGCGCTGAACAAAGGAGCTTGCATCCTGGTGGTCGCTGCCGTCAATAGTGACACTGCCTCGTCTATTGTCCAGCAAGCGAGAGAGAAGAACGTGCCGGTGATCGCCTATGATCGTTTGATCGAAGACAACAGCCTCACGTTTTATGTCTCGTTCGACGGGGTAAAAGTTGGCGCACTTCAGGGGCAATACATCGTCGATCATCACCACGCGGGCGATAACGTTATGATGATCAATGGGTCGCCAAGCGACAATAACGCCGTGTTGTTCAATCAAGGCGCCCTCAATGTGCTGCAACCCCTCTTCAGCAGCGGAGCATTGCATCTGGTCTACAGTGTCTTCACGCTCGATTGGAACAGTACCTTTGCCCAGAACGAAGCACAGGACGCGCTGGCCCAGACACACAACACTATCCAGATCGCCTATGTTGCCAATGATGGGATGGCGGGCGGCGTGATCGCCGCGCTCCAGGCGGCGCACCTCAACGGGCAGGTTCTCGTGACAGGTCAGGATGCCTCGGTTGCCGGCATCCAGCAAATTCTGATCGGAAATCAATCCATGACCGTCTACAAGGCCATCAGCAAAGAGGCCGAGGCAACCGCCGAACTGATCGCCGCGCTGAGTAATGGAACCGATACCTCCACACTGGTCAACGGCAAAACGCCGACAAAATTTGGGAGCCAGATTCCTTCTATCCTTGAGCAGCCGGTAGTCGTCACCAAAAGCAACATCCAGCAAACCGTGCTGGCCGATGGCTTTGTCACCAAAGCAGAGATTTGCAGCGGGTTGCCCCCAGGCACCGATACAGGTGGCATCTGCCCATAGCGGGCGCTCTGCTTGTAGCGCCGGCAGGGATGCCGGCGCTACAAGCAGAGAACTAGCCTCCTTACCAGGGCCGGCGGCGGGTACTCATGATGCGTTCGTTGCCGGGCAGCCGGGGCCGCAGCAGCAGGTTGACCACCCAGACGACCCCCCAGGTGATGAGGGCGTAGATCACTGCGGCGATCAGGGTGGAGACCTCAAACACGCCCTGGGTTCCGGTCGCTGGGTCGCTGAAGATGCCCTGGAAGGGATGGATCAGCGGGAAGGTCACATCATACAGGAAGCGAATGAAGCCGCTGGCCTCGCTGGCGCCGAACAGTCGGAAAAAGAAGCGCAGGATCAACAGCACCTCCAGCACGCTGAGGATACCGTAGATGATGGCGGTGATCCAATAGCGCCAGTAGGCGCGCTGCTGATTGGTATCTTGCACCGTCTCCTGCCGCTGTTCAACATAGTTGCCTGCCGCGTCTCGATAGCTCGCGTAGTGGCTCTCGGCGTGCATACCACCCATCTCAGACGACCTGACCTCCTGATCGGCTGGCATCGGCTCTGGTTGCCGTTGATCGGCCTCATGTTGTTGTGGTGCGCTCATTACATTCCTCCTTTTCGATAAGTGCCCAATGATGGGCATAAAACCTACAAGCTACCTCGCACATAGCATGCCAGGCGCGCGGTTGTCGGCCAGGCTGGCCGGCAATCAGGGCAGCAGGCGCGGGCATCAAAATTGCAGCCGGCTGAAGCGAGGCCACTTGCAGCGCCGGCTTCCAGCCGGCCTGGGGCAATGTTTTTGCCGTCTTCTAAATCAGTGGAGTCGTTATGGATAACGCGAAGCTGCGCGCCGCTTTTAGGGCGGCGGGATTGGCGCGCCTGGCGCCGGTGATTGAGCAATTGGCGCAGCCGTCCATCCGCCTGCGGACGGCGCCGACGCGAGAGGCGAGGCTGCCGGTGGGCGCCTCGAAGCTGGGTGGCCTGCCCGATCTGCCCGCCGGCGCGGCCTGGCCGGAATGGCGCGGCCTGCCGCAGTCTTTTCTGGCACAACTCCGGCTCGCCGATTTGCAATCATATCTGCAAGGCGCGCTGGCCGGCACGCTGCCAGAGCAGGGGATGCTCTGGTTCTTCTACGATGCAGCGCAGGAGACCTATGGCGCCGACCCGGCGGACCAGGGCGGCTGGCAGGTAGTATTTCTGGACGCCGAGCAGCCCGCGCTTCAGCGAACGCCGGCCCCGGCGGCGCTGCCAGCGGAGAGCCGCTTCCGCGCCTGCTCCCTCAGCTTCGCCGTCGAAACAACCTTCTCCCAACAGCCAGACCTGGATATTCCCGACCTGGAGTGGAGCGAGGACGATCAGCAGCGCTACGAGGCGCTGCTTGCCGACCTCGCCCCAGCCGGCAGTGCCACCCCGCGCCATCACCTGCTCGGCTTTCCCGATACGATTCAGGACGATATGCGCCTGCAATGCCAGCTTATCTCGCAGGGCGTCACTGATGTGGATGACCCGCGCGTCGAGCAATTAACACCAGGCACGCGGGAATGGCAGTTGCTCCTTCAGATAGACTCCGATGCGCAGGCCGGCACGCGCTGGGCCAGCGACGGCATGCTCTATTACTGGCTCCGCCAGAGCGATCTCCAGGCGCGCCGGTTCGAGCGAAGCTGGCTGGTGCTGCAATCTGAGTGAGCATGTGCTTTGCTAGAAGCGAGGCTGCGACGATGATGAGGACAAAAGTAACAGCAGCTATTACCCTGCTGGCAATCGTGGTCATCGCGCTGATTATCATCTTTGCCTTGCGCGGCGCCGGCTCGACCAGCACCAGCCCGCAGCCCTCCACCGGCGCGACACCGCATTGGGGCGTGCAGGCCAGGACATCCGGGTGCGCGGCGCGTGGCGCGCTGCAAGACGCGGCCTGCACTCCTGGCGCGATCTTCTCCAGCGTCACCAAAACGCAGGTCTGCACACCTGGCTATGCCTCCTCGGTGCGCGATGTGCCGCAAAGCGTGAAAAACAAGGTCTATGCCGAATACGGCATCAGCAAACACTTGCCCGGCCAGTATGAGATCGATCATCTGGTCAGCTTGCAGCTTGGCGGCTCCAATGATATTGCCAACCTCTGGCCGGAGGCCGCCAGCCCGACGCCCGGCTTCCACGAGAAAGATAAGGTCGAGAATTATCTGAACAGCCAGATTTGCTCTGGCAAGATCACGCTTCAGCAAGCCCAGGTCGAGATCGCCACCAACTGGCTGGCGGTCTATAACCGCATGCCGAAGAAATAAGCGGGCGCCGGCTTAGTGCAGGCCCAGGCGCGCCCGCATCTCCTCTACCGTGTCGCTGGAAACATGCGCGACCACTGCTTTGAGCGTGGCTTCATCCGCCTTGCTCAGGGCTTGCAAGACATCCTCGCCAAGCGCCCCAAAGCGACCCTCCAGGGCCGCTTGCACCAATTTTGTCCGCTCTTCCTCTACGGCTTCTTTCACCGCTTCCTCTACGGCTTCTTTCACCGCTTCCTCTACGGCTTCTTTCACCAGCGAGTGATACAACGGCGAATCTTTGAAGAGATCAAGCGACATAAAAACCCTCCTGACGATGGCACGGGCCAGATCATCCGACTGGTAGACCTGGGCGATAAAGACGGCCAGGATCAGCGCCAGCGTCTCTTGCTGATCGCCTGGCGCTTCTTCTTTCAGCCGGCGCATGGCCTGCTCGGAAAGCTGCTCATCGGCCCCGCCCATGAACGGCATGAGGGGCAGCAATCCCAATGGCCCTGAACTAATCATAGCAGATGCCGAGAAGTCATGCACCCGGATGTTGGTGAAGTTCCAATCCATGATCCACAGGTCGCCCCATTGCACACGATAGGGCGGCGTAGGAACCGTGCCACCGCTCTGAAGCCAGAGAACCACCGAGGCGATGGGCCTCTGATGGATGCGCATGGCACTCGACCCATATTCAAAGAGCCGCTGGGCCATATCCTTATCATAGCCCGCCTGAATCTCAAAGTTGACGGCGCCCACGATGCCTCGATAGCGGACACCATAGAGCGTATCAAGCACCAATTGTGGCTCGGTTGCCACATCAGTTTCCAATGGCCCCAGATATTCGGCGCCCGGCAGAAGGTGAGTGATAAAGTCTGCCGGGCGCATCCGAATGATGACTTTGCCGCCTTGATCTTTCTCGGCCATCGCCCGTTCCTCCCTCGCTGTCGAGTCCTTGAGCAAGGATTCTTTGCAGG
>CAZFWN010000159.1:0-12777 GCA_964522745.1 uncultured Ktedonobacterales bacterium | reverse complement strand
AGCAGCCGGAACGGTCAGCCCTGGCATTTCATCGTCGTCGAGGATAAAGATATGCTGCGCCAACTTGGCGCGCTGGCCCCCACCGGGCGCTATCTCGCGCAAGCCGCACTGGCGATTGTGGTGGGCATGGAGCAGAGCATCTTTGCGGTCTCTGATGCGAGTCGAGCTATTCAATCGATGATGCTGACCGCCTGGGCGCAGGGGGTTGGCTCCAACTGGGTCGGCTTCCATCATCTCGATCAGGTCAACCCCGTCCTGGGGATTCCTAAGGAGATCGAGATTCTGGCAATCATTGCCTTTGGCTATCCGGCTGCCAATCTGGGCAAAGGGAAGAAGAATCGTAGACCGCTTGGTGAAATCGCCCATCGTGAACGCTGGGATCAACCGTTCGCGTAGGCGCAGGCGGTTGAAAGCGCGCCTGAGGGCTGCGCCGCACTAAGTCCGCACTAAGGGTTACTCCGCCACACCTCCGCCGGTCTGGCGCCGCCGGCAGCCGATGTGGCCGGCACGCCCGGCGTGCCGAGAGCGACTGCGCTATTGCGCGCTGGCCTGGCGGAAGCCCATTGCGTAGAGCGTGGCATAGGCGCCACCGCGCTCCAGCAGGTCGTGATGCGACCCTTGCTCCAGGATGCGCCCGTTTTGCAGCACGATGATAAGGTCTGCGTTCTTGATGGTTGAGAGGCGGTGCGCGATGACCAGCGCTGTGCGCCCATGCAGCAGCCGCTGCAATCCCTGCTGCACCAGCACTTCGGTGAAGGTGTCGATGTTGGCCGTCGCCTCATCCAGAATGAGAATCTTGGGATCGGCCAGCAGCGCGCGCGCAAAGGAGATAAGCTGCCGCTGCCCCACGCTCAGGTTGCGCCCGCGCTCGCGGATGGGCGTCTCGTAGCCCTGGGCCAGTTGGATGATGAGGTCATGCACGCCGATGACCTGCGCGGCCTCCTCGACTTCCTCGTCCGTTGCTTCCAGCCGGCCATAGCGGATGTTCTCGCGGATGGTGCCGGTGAACAAGAAGGGTTCTTGCAGCACCATACCAATCTGGCTGCGCAGTGAGGCTTGGGTGACCTCCTTGACGTCATAGCTATCCACCAGCACAGCGCCCTGCTGCGTGTCATAGAAGCGCGACAGTAGGCCTGCAATGGTACTCTTGCCCGCGCCGGTGTGTCCCACCAGCGCCGCCGTCTGGCCGGCCCGGATGGTGAAGCTCAACCCCTCAAAGACCGGCGCGCCCGACTTGTAGCCGAAGGTGACGTTGCGAAACTCGACCTCGCCCTTGATGGGTGGCAGGGTTTTGGCATCCGGGCGGTCTTGAATCTCGACCTTGAGATCAAGGATGTTGAAGATGCGCTCCGCCGCCACGCCAGAGCGCTGCACCTGCGTGTATTGCTGGCTGAGGTCGCGGATGGGGTCAAAGAAGCGGTTGATATAGAGGATGAAGGCCACCAGCACGCCGACAGTCAGGCTGTTGTGTGAGATGAGGACGGCGCCATAGAAGAGCGTGATAACAATCGCCAGGGCCGCCACGACCTCGACCAGTGGCAGCACCAGCGCGGCGATCTTGCTGGCGGTCAGGTTGGTATCGCGGTTATAGGCATTGAGGTCGTCGAACTCGGCGCGGTTGCGGTCCTCGCGCACCATGCTCTGAATGACGCGCATGCCGGAGATATTCTCCTGCAAGGTGGCGTTGACCAGCGAGATGGCGGCCCGCGTCAGGCGGAAGGAGCGCTGGGCGTGTTTCTGCCAGAGCGCGGTGATGCCAATCATGATGGGCAGCACGGTGAAGGAGAGCAATGCCAGTGTGACGTTCATCGCCAGCATGGCAACCACGATGCCGACGAGCGCCAGCAGCGAACTCATGATGGAGAGCAGCCCTGAACTGAGTAGACCCTCCAGGACATCGACATCGCTTTGCAGGCGCGACATGACGCGCCCAATCTGCGTGCGGTCATAGAAGCTAAGCGAGAGCCGCTGCAAATGGGCGAACATATCAGAACTGAGGTGATAGAGTACCTGCTCTCCGACCCAGGACATGCTCCAGACCTGCCAGTATTGCGCCTGCCACATGACGATGTTCAGCACGATCAGCCCGGCGATAGCCAGCGCCAGGCCGGGCAGGTTGTTGCGCGTGATGAAGTCGTCAATGGCGACGCCGATCAAGAACGGGTTGGCGATATTCATGCCGGTATACAGCAGCATGAGCAGCACGCTCGCCACACTGGCGGCGCGATAGCGGCCCAGATAGGGCAGAAAGCGGCTGGCGAGTTGCCAGCTAAACTTGCTATAAATATCTTCATCGTCGCTGGCGAGGCTGTTCTCGCGCCAGCGATGGCTGCGGCGATACTCGGCGTATGATGTGCTTGTTTTCAATTGCGCACCTCCTGCTTATCGGGCGGCGTGAGCGTCTGCGCCTCAAATTCCTCCTGCTCGCGCAGTTGCAGGTCATAGAGGTGGGCGTAGGTGCCGCCGAGCGCCAGCAGGCTGGCATGCGTGCCACGCTCGATGATGCGGCCATGCTCCAGCACGAGAATCTGATCGGCGCGCTTAATGGTGCGCAGGCGCGAGGCGACCACAAACGTCGTGCGGCCCCGCATGACGGCATCGAGCGCTTCCTGAATGAGATATTCGGTCTCCATATCGACGCTGGAGGTGGCGTCATCCAGCATCAGGATGCGTGGGTCCAGCAGGATGGTGCGGGCAATTGCCACGCGCTGCTTCTGGCCGCCGGAGAGCGTGACGCCGCGCTCGCCCACCCAGGTGTCGTAGCCATCGGGCAGGGCAGCAGCGAAATCATGGACGCGGGCGATCTTCGCCGCTGCCATAATCTGCTCTTCGGTGGCATTGGGTACGCCAAAGGCCAGGTTCTCGCGGAGCGTGGCGTTGAAGAGAAAGACATCCTGAAGCACCAGTCCAATGTTGCGCCGCAGCGATGCCTGCTTCACCGTGCGAATATCCTGCCCATCGACGGTGATGCGGCCCTCGGTCACATCATAGAAGCGCGGCAGCAGCGAGAGGATGGTACTCTTGCCGCTGCCCGTTGCGCCCAGCAGCGCGATGATCTGACCGGGCTGCGCGTCGATGCTGATGTCCTCCAGAATCTTGGGGCCATTGTTATAGGCAAAGCTGACCTGCTCAAATTGCACGTGCCCCTGTACCTGGCGCAAGGAGGTGGCGTTGGGCGCGTCTTTGATGATTGGCTCGGTGTCTAGAATCTCAAAGATGCGCTGGCCGCTGGAGCGGGCACGCATCAGCCAGTTAATCATAAAGCCAAAGGCGCGCACCGGCGTGCCAAGCAGCAGGGCATACTGAATGACGGCCACCAGCGTGGGCAGGCTGAGGTGATTGCCGACAACGGCGATGCCGCCAACCCAGAGAACCAGCACAGTGACCAGATTGAGCGCCAGCACCATCAGCGGCTGATTCCAGGCGGAGAGGCGCTGCGTGGCGATCTTGAGGTCACGCACTTCGCCGTTCTTGGCCTCAAACTTTTTCATCTCAAAGGTTTCGCGCACGAATGAGAGGACGACGCGCCGCCCGCTCAGGCTCTCCTGCATGATCGTGCTGAGCGAGCCGGTTTCTTGCTGCGCGCTGTCCCAGAGGGGTCGCAGCCGGCGGATGACCTGGATCGAGAGGACAGCCAGGATAGGCACCGAGAGCAGCGTGATCAGCGCCAGCGGCAGGTCAAGCACGGCCAGGATGATGGAGACAGCGCCGAAGGTCAGCACGGCGACGATAGCCCGCAAGAAGCCGAGCGGAAACGCATTACGGACCGATTCGATGTCTACCGTCATGCGGGACATCAACTGCCCCGTCTCATTCTCATCATGAAAGGAGAAGCTCAAGCGCTGAAGATGGTCGTAGATTTGATTGCGCAGGTCATAGGCGACCTCAACGGAGATGGCCTGTGAGAGATAGCCCTGCCCATAGGCGGCCAGCCCGCGCGCGATGCTGGCAATTAGCACGGCTCCGGTAATCAGCAGCAGGGCGCCCATATTCCCACTGGAGATGCCAACCGCGACGACCTGCGCGATCAGCGCTGGTACTACGAGGGAGAGACCAGTAGCGAGGAGGACGCAGAAGACAGTGCCGGCGGCGAGTTTCTTGTGTGGTCGAAGTAAACCGAGAATGCGCCAGTACATGCGCGCGTAGTCTTGTCCGGTAGTAAGAAGGATGTGCAGCCGAGTGATCTTCTTCTTGCCTGGCGTAACGGCCCACCTGCCTTTCTAGAACAGCCGGCCTTGCTGCCTTTCAGGGACAAAAAGTCCTAAAGAACAGCAAGGCTGGGAGAAACGTTTGCGTGAGCGTAAGCGATCTACACAAAGATTATAGCACAACTGGGCAATGTGAGAGTATTACTCTGCAAAACTGCCAGGGCGATGTACACGTCGGCTGGCGATTGAAAGCCGCGTCCTCTTATGCCGGCCTCCCATCGGCGCCCCATTGTGCTATGATGCGCTCAAGGGACGCTGGGGGCCGCATCATCTGGTTCGACCCGTTGAGGGTATTGAAATTGAGGGTATTGGAAAGCAGCAGCTCGGCGTTGAGGATAGAGGCGCCTGCGGCGCCCCGGATGGTGTTGTGGCCCAGCACGATGAATTTGTGTCCCAGAATAGCGCAGGGACGCACGCGCCCGATGGTGATCGCCATGCCCCCGCCAGCATCGCGGTCATGGAGTGGCTGCGGACGGTCTTGCTCCTCGCGTACCACGATGGGCGGAATAGGCGCGCTGGGCAGCTTACGCTCTTGCGGTTCAGCTTGAAACGTTCGCCAGGCATCCACCAGATCGGCGCTGGTCAGACCATCACGTGCCAGTTCCACTGAAATACAAGCAAGATGGCCTTCGCGCACGGCTACGCGGTTGCATTGGGCGCTCATCGTAACAGACGCGGGAACGACTGCGCCATCCTGATATGCGCCCAAAATCTTTTTTGTCTCGCTCTCGACCTTTTCTTCTTCCTGTCCGATGTAGGGGATAACGTTGTCCAGTATGTCATAGCTGGCAACACCAGGATAGCCCGCGCCGGAAATTGCTTGCAGCGTCGTCACCTGAACGCGCCGGAGGCCAAACGCATCAGCCAGCGGTTTCAGCGCCAGCGCAATCTCAATGGTCGAGCAATTTCCATTCGTGACCAGCCAGCCAGACCAGCCTCGTTTCTCCTGCTGGGTCTTCAGCAGCGCGAGGTGTTCAGCATTGACTTCCGCAATCACCAGAGGCACATCTTCGGCCATGCGGTGGCTACTGGCATTGCTGAAGACCGCGTGGCCGCGTGCTGCCAGCAGTAGTTCGATATAGTCGGCAACGCTGGTCGGCAGGGCAGAGAAGACAATCGGCGCGTCAAAGGGCGCATCTGGCGAGACGACGGGCAGATCAAGCACTGCCGCCGGCGGGGGCGTTGGCAGCCGCCAGGTCACGGCGTCGCCATAGCGCTGATCAAGGCAGCGCTCTGAGCCGGCCACGACCTTGACCTCAAACCAGGGATGATTGGCAAGCAATGAGATAAAGCGCTGGCCTACCATGCCGGTGGCCCCCAGCACGGCAACCGGAATGCGCGCTGATTTGGGCATGAATGTTCTCCTTTATTGATTCCACCGCTTGTATCGGTGGCAGATACTATACGCGCAACTGGGCATAGTGCTGCTGCCCATCTTCATCGCCGGCGCGCCTGCCATCCAGGCCAAGGCTGTGATGGATGCTCTGGCGCTGCGCCGGCTCAATCACTATTTGATGAATACTACGGATGGCGGGTTCAAGTTCCTCACCCTGAATGATGAAGCTCAGTGCCGAGGAGCAGGCGGTTTGCACCAGCGGCACAATACCTTCGATAGCTAACGCCCGCTGTGCCTGGGTCATCACTGTGCCACTCAACTCCTCGCCCACCAGCGCGCACAGCGCCAGGCCCTCGATGGTCCTGATGCTCTGCACCTGACCCTGGGCGCGCTCGTCGGCGAACTCGCGCTCAAGCTCCTCAACGGCAGCCTGCATATGGCCCGCATCGATAATCACCTGCGAATCATAGATGGGCACCGGGTGCGCTGAAAGCACAATCTCAGCGCCGATCCTGGTCAGCGCGTGGCACATGCGCCCAAAAAGATTGGCAACCTCCGGCAAGCCATCACCTACAGGGGAGATGGCACAGAGCTTCTTGCGGCCAGCGACGGCCTGGGGCGCGCCGCGCCCCTCTTTGGGCAGTGGAGCGATCAGCGTGCCTAGATGCTCCGGGCGGAAGGTGTTGCGCACGCGCAGCGGGATGCCCTGGCGCGCCGCCGGCGCCACTGATTGCGGGTGCAGCACCTTGGCGCCTGAGCAGGAGAGCCGGCCCGCCGTGCGGTAGGATACTGTGGGCAGGATCGATGCCTCGCTGACGATGCGCGGGTCGGCGCTGAACACGCCATCCACATCGGTATAAATCCAGCAGGCATTGGCGCCCAGCGCGACGGCCAGCAGCGTGGCGGAATAATCAGAGCCGCCGCGTCCCAGCGTGGTGATGCGTCCGCTGGCCGTTTGCCCAATGAAGCCTGGTGTGACCAGCACAGCGCTTCCTGCCTGGGCCAGCGCCGCCTCTGCCGCCTGGCGTGTCTCCTCGGCCAGCGGCCTGGCGTGGCGCTCATCGACGGCGATCACCGGCGTATCCCAGGCCAGCGCCGGCTGGCCCAGCGCTTCAAGCGCGCCGGCCACCAGCGCGACAGCCAGCCGCTCGCCCCAGGAGACGATTGCGTCAGTGGCTTGTTGTGAGCCACCGTGCTGCTCAAGGGTATCTTTGACCGCCGAGCGCAGCGCGTCCAGCTTCAGGTGCAGGCTGCTCCAATCGGCGCCCGCGCTGATGGTCTCTGCCGCGTCAAAGTGGCGCGTGACCAGCGCGGCAAGGTGCATCTCACAGGCTGCTGCCTCGCCCTGTGCTGCCGCGTCTGCCAGAGCTAGCAGGGCATCGGTGATGCCAGACATGGCTGAGGTCATCACAACCGGCTGCTGGTCCAGATGCGCCCGGACGATGTGAGCGACGTTCAGCATACGCTCGCCGGAGCCAACCGAGGTGCCACCAAATTTCATGACCAACATCACGCCACCTCCGCCGCGCCGACTGGCTCCATCGCCTGCTGCGCCAGGCTGATCGAGTCGGGGTCTTTGAGCAGATTGCCGGTCAGAATGGCGACCACCCGCGCCTCCGGGCTGATGATACCCTGCGCGACCAGCTTGCGCACTCCGGCGACAGATGCCGCCGATGCCGGCTCGCAGCCAATGCCTGCGCGGTCAATCATCGCTTTGGCGCGCAGCATCTCATCATCGCTCACCTCGGCTACCACGCCGTTGGTGGCCTGGATTACCGTCCTGGCGCGGGTGTAGCTCACCGGATTGCCAATGTTGATGGCCGTTGCCAGGGTGTGTGCCTTGACCGGCTGGAAGCTTGCAAAGTTATCCAGATAGCTCAGATAGAAGGGATTGGCGCCGCTGGCCTGCACCGAGGCAATGCGCGGCAGCCGGTCAATCAGGCCAAGCTGGTAGGCGCGCAAAAGTCCCAGCCCAAGCGCCGAGGTATTGCCTAGATTGCCTGCCGGCAGCACAATCCAGTCGGGCACATCCCAGGCGAACTGCTGCACCAGTTCAAACGCCAGTGATTGCTGACCCAGGATGCGGAAGGGGTTGAGCGAATTGAGCAGATAGATGCCTTCTTCCAGGCACATGCGCTCGACATCGGCCATTGCGCGATCAAAGTCGCCGGCGATCTGGCGCATCTCGGCGCCATAGGCGATGGCCTGGCTGAGTTTGCCCTTCGCTACTTTGCCTTCGGGCAGCAGCACAATAGCGCGGAGGCCGGCTTGGGCGGCGTAGGCGGCCATCGACGCCGAGGTATTTCCGGTGGAGGCGCAGGCCACCGCCGTCGCTCCCAGCCAGTTTGCCATGCTCACGCCAACGGTCATGCCGCGATCTTTGAACGATCCCGTCGGATTCTCGCCCTCGTGCTTGAGCCAGAGCTGATCGAGGCCGGCAAACTCGCCGATGCGCCCGTGCCCACCTTGCGCTTGCGCTCGCCCAACGGCGTAGAGGTTGGTCTGCCCTTCTTGCCGGGTAATCGGGCTGATTTCCTCGACGGGCAGGAGCAGGTCGCGGAAGCGCCAGACGCCGCTGCGATGGGTTGGCTCCATTGAGCTTAGCCGCTCGTCGAAGACTTGCCGCCAGGCCAGGCCGCCGCGCTCCTCGCCGGCGGAATCCAGAGAGACATCCAGCGGCTGCCCACAGGCGCAGCGATAGTCCACGCGCTCAAAGCCATAGCGTCGCCCGCATTGGGGGCAGGAGAGCGGGAGGCCGGCGGTTAAAACCGCGCCTAAGGGCGTTCCGCCACGAAACCCGCCTGCGCGGGTTAGGACGGGTGCCTGACTGGATCCAGTCCGCGAAGGCGGACTTTGCGGCGCCGCAACGCCCTTAGCCGCGATTTCAATCGCCAGGCTCCTCGCCGGCTGCATTGTACCCTCCGGCGTATCGACCTGTACCGTTGCGCCTTGCTGATCCAGTTCGACCACGAGTGCCCGGCCAGCAACCTCTAACTCCTTCGCCCGTGTTGCTAGCGCTTGTTGCACCTCCTGGGCGCGATCAGTAGCGAGCGCCAGGATGGCCGAACCGCCACCAGAGAGGCAGGCGCCATGCGCGCCAGCGGCACGCGCAGCGGCGATCAGTTCGGGCAACTGCGGGAAGAGTTGTGCCCGATACGGCTCGTGGAAGCGATCTTCCATTGCCGCGCCCAGCGCGTCCATCGATCCCGTCGCCAGTGAGGCCAGCAGCAAGGCCACATGCCCGACGTTCTTCACAGCGTCGGCTTTCGTATAGTGATCGGGCAGCAGGGCGCGCCCGGCAACCGTATCCATCGGGAAGGCTGGCACGAAGAGTACGGCGCGCAGTCTGGCAGGAATGGGAGCGCGAAGGGCCTGCCAGCCAATGTGCTGATCTTTGGAGGTGACGACCAATCCGCCCAGCAGCGCGGCGGAGACATTATCGGCATGGCAGCCATGCTCCAGCGCGACAGCGGTTTCAAGCAGAGCCGCCCGTTCCTCTGGCGTGGGCATGTGGCCGGCCAGCGCTTCGGCGGCCAGCAGCCCGCCTACAACGGCGGCAGCGCTGCTGCCCAGGCCGCGCCCAGGTGGCACGCCGACCTGCACGCGGATGCGAACCGCCGGCACAGGTAAATTCCTGGCCGCTAACTGAGTGGTGAATGCCTGATAAAAAAGATTGCGGTGATCGCCTGGCAGCGCGTTAATCGCAGGATCGTCGCCCCAGGCGGAGGTGATTTCAATGGCAGGCTGGTAGTCTTCTGAGAGGACTGGGCAGGGTTCAACCTCAAACGTCGTCGAGAGGCCGAGCGCCAGCCCCAGGCAGTCGAAGCCGGGGCCAAGGTTGGCGCTGGTGGCGGGCACGCACACGCGCACACGAGATGGAAGAGACATACACATTACCTCTTTGCACACACCATCGTTGTTGTTGCTCGCCTGAATTCAGGCAAGCGGCAGTGCTGCTCATCGGAGACAGCACGGCTGGCTCGAACAAAACCATGAGCAGATGGCTCAGCAAACAGGTAATGCCGCCGGGCGTGAGCCGGCGGATTTTTCCCTCCTCGCATGACAGGCGCAACAGTCGCATGTGCATGACCTCAACTAAAAAAGCCCTTCATTCCCACTCTGGGAACGAAGAGCCACAATGCTGCTTCGTAATCTTTCCCGTTCCTCGCTGCCCTGATGCCGTACTCCGTTGCACAGTTTGGATCAGCTTCACGTTGGATGCTGGGAGTATAGCATGAAAGAGAAATTTTTGTCAAGAGGAAAAAACCAGCTTAACATGATTTTAGCAAAATTCAGCCAAAATGGGGTTGACAACGCTCACAACTTTCAGGTATACTCGTTGACAATGACGGGAGGGCTAAATGAGATGCCCTCCTCCCTTGTTACTTCCACTGGAGGCTGTGTATGCACCGTGTTGAGTCTGGGCCAGACATGACCGCGATGTTGGCGGATCATGGGGTCGCTGTCTCCACGCGCGCGCCAGCCAGCCAGTCCTCCTCTGTGAGCGCCGTCTCTACTTTCCTCAGCAGGCTTATTGTGTCAATTATTAGCAGCCTTGGGCTTCTTAGCCTTGGGCTGCTTAGCACCCTGGTGCTTACCGGCCCCGCCGTGTCGCTGTAAGCGGCGGAGCGGGGCGAAGCAAGATTGACACAGGTACAATGCTGGGAGGTTAGGAAGAGCAGAGCCGCTCGACCATTCTATTCGTTGCTAGCCCCAAGGCTAGCTGCGGATTGAAACACACAAACCGACGAAGGTTCTCAACAAAGAGAACTCCCAAGCTGGGAGTTCTCTTTTTTTATTTTTCGTTCGCCGGTAGCACTCAATGATAGTTCTTCAAGGAGAAAAAGCGATGGTGGTCTCTACCAGCTCTACCCCGACCCAATCGGCCCGGCATGCCGACCAGCAAACCACTCACGAGCAAAAGACCGGCGCCAGGATTCTGTGCGAGGCGTTGGAAGACGAACAGGTCGAGGTGCTGTTCGGCTATCCAGGTGGCGCAATTATGCCCTTCTACGACGCGCTTACCTCCTCCTCGCTGCGGCATGTGCTGGTACGCCACGAGCAGGGGGCTGCGCACGCTGCCGATGGCTACGCTCGCGCCACCGGAAAAGTTGGTGTGTGTGTTGCCACCAGCGGGCCTGGCGCGACCAACCTCGTCACCGGCCTGGCAACCGCCTTTATGGATTCGGTGCCGGTGGTGGCGATTACCGGCCAGGTGGCCCGCCGCTTTATTGGCACCGATGCCTTTCAGGAGACGGACGTGATCGGCATCACGCAGCCAGTGACCAAGCATAGCATTCTGGTGCGCTCGGTGGAGGAGCTGGCCTACGCGGTACATGAAGCCTTCGCCATTGCGCGCAGTGGCCGGCCCGGCCCGGTGGTCATCGATGTGCCCAAGGATGTGCAGCAGGCGACGACCTCAGAACCGCCGCCCTTCAAGCCGGCCCCGCCCTGGCGCCCGACGCTGACGGCGAATCTGCGCGAGGCCGCCGAGCGCGCCGCACCGATCATTGACGCGGCGGAGCGCCCACTGATTCTCGCCGGGCACGGCATCATCCTCTCCCATGCCTATGCTGAACTACGCGCCTTCGCCGAACGAACCGACATCCCCGTAATTACCACCCTGCTGGGCGTCAGCGCCTTTCCCGAATCACATCCCCTATCGCTTGGCTTGCCGGGTATGCACGGGCGCGCTGAGATTAACCACGCTATCCACGCTTCGGATGTGCTGATCGCCGTCGGCATGCGCTTCGATGACCGCGTGACCGGCAATGTGAGCCAGTTTGCTCCCGATGCGCGCATTATCCATATCGACATAGACCCCTCTGAGATGGGCAAAGTGCTGATGCCAGCCGTTCCCATCGTGGCTGATGCGCGGGCGGCGCTGGAAGCGCTGACGGCGCGGGTAGCGCCGGCCCAGCACGATGGCTGGATGGCAACCATCCAGACCTGGCGCTCGGAGGCCGAAGCCAACGGCCAGAACCCGCCGTCGGCAGCTACGCAGCCAGATGAAGCTGCCATGCCGCAGCCGCAGCAGATTCTCGCGGCTATTCGTCAGGCCACCCAGGGCAAGGCGCTGATGGTTACGGATGTGGGTCAGCATCAGATGTGGGCGGCACGCTTCTACGGCTATGACCAGCCCAACAGCCACCTGACTTCCGGCGGCCTGGGCACGATGGGCTTTGCCCTGCCGGCAGCGATGGGCGCCGCGTTCGGACGGCGCGATGAGCCGGTGTGGGTAGTGGCCGGCGACGGTGGCATTCAGATGAATATCCAAGAACTGGCGACGATTGTTGATCTTGGGCTGCCGATCAAGGTTGCCATCTTCAACAACGGCTATCTCGGCATGGTGCGCCAGTGGCAAGAGTTCTTTCACCAACGCAACTACTCCGAGACGCGCATCACCGGCCCCGATTATGTCAAGCTGGCCGACGCCTACGGCATGACCGGCTTTCAGGTCACGCGGGCCTGCGAGGTCGAAGCGACTATTGAGCGGGCCATGTCCATCGACGGGCCAGTCATCATCAACTTTGTGATGGAGCAAGAGGCCAATGTCTTCCCGATGGTCCCGCCTGGAAAGGGCAATACCGCGATGATCGAGCGTTCCCCATCCGCAGGAGGTCGTCATGAGCGTTAGTGAACAGGCGAGCGCGTCGGCAGCACCGGCGACTGAGAACCAATCTGTACTGATTTTGCTGGTGCGTGATCGCGGCGACGCGCTGGAGCGCGTGCTGGCAGTCTTGCGCCGCCGGGGGCCAGCATTCTCAACCGCAACAGTTGCCGCCAGCGAAGATAAGGACGTGGCGCGTATCACCATCAACCTGCGCGGCTCGCGTCAGGCCGCCGATCAGGCTATCGAGCATCTGCGCAAGCTTGTCGATGTGCGCTGGGCAATGGTCATGCCGGTGTCGGGCGCGAACGATGGTCCATTGCTTAGAGAGTTTGCGTTGATTCGCGTGGCCTGCAACGCCCAGACGCGTCGGGATGTCGTGGCGCTGGCGCAGCAGTTCGCGGCGCGAGTCGTCGATGTGGCCGATACCACGCTGACGCTGGAGGCCAGCGGGTCCAGCGAAACGATTGAAGGGCTGCTCAGCCGGCTGCAACCAATTGGCATCCGCGAGCTAACCCGCACGGGGCAAGTAGCAATCTAAATGTTTCGATAAAACCAGTACGCAGAAGGGGACAAAAATCAATGGCGAAGATGTATTACAACTCGGATACCGACCCGGAGGC
>CAZFWN010000158.1:0-12829 GCA_964522745.1 uncultured Ktedonobacterales bacterium | reverse complement strand
ACCTGCACCACTATAACATAGCCTGCCAGGGAAGGTCAAGGAAGTGGGAAAAGAGTCCTGGGCCATCTCTCGCTTATAGCTGCGCTCGCTGCCAGAGCCAGGCCCGCACCTGATCCCAGTTTGCATCGGGAATGCTGCTCGCATCGGCCACCGAAAATTGATCCGCCAGGGCGCGCAGCAGCGAACTGACCGGCTCGCCCGCCTGCTGCTCCAGCACCCGCGCCAGCGTGTACAATTGGAGGATATGATCCAGTGAGAGAACGCGGGCGGGCTGCGGCGCCGGGCCGGCGCTGTCTCGTTCCTCTCGCCGCCGCTGCATCTCAGCAACCTGCCCCTTCAGCAAGACTATCTCGCTGTACATCGCCTGCTGTTCTCGCTCCAGTCCCTCCATGCCGGTTGCCAGCATCTCCAATCCGCCATAAATCAGTTCCCAGGGCGAAGCTGGCGCCGCGTGCGTGCGCTCTCGCGTAGGCCGTGTCGCGTGGGGCGCCGCCGGCTCTTCGGGCGCTGGCCTGCTTGTTTGATCGGTGTCGATCTTGAAGAAATGGCGATAGAGAACATCGGCAGCCTCCAGCTTGAGCGTCACAATCAAGGGACGCTTTTCTGGGGCAACCATCTCAGGGTTCAAGCCCGTCAGCCAGGTCGGAATTGCCCAGGCAGTGAGAACATCGATAACCTGGGGACCGCCAGGAGTCTGCACCACCACCTGCAAGAGTTGACCAGCCAGCACCACATCTCGACGAATGCGTTGCATTTGTCCAACTCTATCCAGGTTAAGCATGCGGCAGAGCGAGGAAAGGCTAGCGGCAATACGCCCATCAGAGAGACGCACGGCCAGAATTACCCACTCATAAAAGGGGACGAGCGCTTGCTCTATCGGTACTAACGCCTTGTTCTTCATCTAACGCTCCTTTTGATGGTATAAGTTTGATACGCCAGGTATCAGGGTTTCTGAAGGGAATTGCATTCTACAATACCCTTTATCCACATTTGGAGCCTTGGTTTGACAACATCTCTAGCAGAGTTTCTGAAGGGAATTGCATTTTACAATACCCTTTATCCACATTTGCTGAGTGGTGAATCAGGAGGAATGGTCGATAATATCACCTCGTTTCTGTTCGAGGCGCTGGACTGCGGGGAGGGTGGGGCATAGAATGAGGAATAGCCCTCGTGCCCGGTATGTCCGGCGCCTGGGTCATGATAGCCGTCACTGTTAATTGCAGAAACGGCTATCGCTGTCTTCTTTATACAAGCGAGTGTACCAGAAACGCGGCTGGTTGTCAAGCCTCGCTGGAAACAATGCAAGGCGAGCTACAAGAGGACACGGGCTAAGGGATTGATCGAGGAGGCTGGCGAGCGCCGCCGCTGGCTGATTCCCGACCTATGCGGAAGCGTTGCTGTTGTCTGTAGCGCCGGCACAGTGGCCGGCACTACGGGCAGCATTCAACGTTGTGCCACCCTCTACCGAGGGTGTTCATCCGCCAGACGAATGGCAACCTCGGTTTCCCATTTCGCTCGATCCGGCTGCTCGTCTGGATTGGTGAGGAAGGATTCGAGACGCGCACCGAAGCCGTCGCCGTTCGCTGTGTCCCAGGTGTCCCACAGGAGACCCTTTTTGGTCCCCCAGTCCAGCAGCGCGGCATTCGCCTCGATGCCGTTGTCTATTCCGGTGTAGATAAGCGACGTATAGCGACCCGCCGGAAGAACGCCTGCGGAGACGCGGCCATCGCCCGGCAGGGCGCTTGCAACAGGAACGCCCACCTCAATGTCGAGCATCGCCTCCATATTGATGACGAGATAGCGCACGAAGGGCGCGCCAGCCGGCGCGACGCCCTGCTTGCTCAGCCAGGCAAACACCTCCCCAATGCCTTGCGGGATCACGCTATCCAATGTTTGCATAATTGCCTGCGCACGAACCGCCACGTAGGGCTGCTCGGTGCGCTCTTCTAGCTTTGGTTCCCCAATCATACATGCTTCTCCTTCTTCACGCGAGTCATCACCGCATCGTAGGCGTTCCCATCCGTGCTTTCCTTTCCCTCGTCTGGTCGCCAACCACCTGTGAGGGTATCGTCATCCTCGCTGAATGTACCCGTGTATTTCGCGCCCAGTCCGGTATGGATGACGATATTGCCCTGGACATCCCATTCGTATGACAGGACGGTTCCCGACAGATTTGAATAGACGCTGGAGGGGAACGTCTTGCTCTTTGGGTCATAGGCAATGATTTCTAAGCTCTGGATAAGAAAGCCTTGAAAGGTAATTTCGCCAAACGATTTCAGAAAAAATCCCCCTGGCATCCACTCGAACGTCGTCCAGCCCGTGATGTTATCCTCGCTGGAATTGAGCGTCCGGCCTGTTAATGCCCACGTGCCAACCAACTTTTCCAGGCGCTTGAGCGCAGGGTCTGGTGCGGGCACTGGCATGGGTGGTGTGGGATCGCTGTTTGCCATGAAAATCTCCTAGCTCTTTCTTGAAGTTCGCGGCAGACGACGGCTCTCCAATCATATATACAATGTATGTCCTCTTTGCTTGAAGAGGCTTCTTCTATCTTGCGCATTTGGAACGCATGTTTATGAAAGCTTGCGAACGCTTGAAGCGGCTGCTGAAGCCAGGAGCGGCGGGAAGACGCCGAGAATGGGGGGATCAGCCAGATGGAGCGGGCGCAAGGCGAGATCGACTGAAGTGTTCGCCCGCCCACCATGCACCAGCACAGGCTGCTCGGCAACCCCCACCAGCAGCCCCCTTTCAGGCAGCAGGTAGGACAGCGCGCGCTGCGACCAGGGCAACGCCGCGCCCAGAAGATAGTACCGCCCATCGGGCACCAGCGCGATCTGATAGGGGCCTGGCGCCACGAGGGTCACACATGCTACAGGGTGCTGTTGTGGGATCGGCTTGGGAAAGAGGCCAACGAAGATCAGGCCAGTAAAGGGGCCAGGGACACTAATAGAGCCGCTTAGCCCAGAAGTGTGGACGGTGGCCAGGCGCCGCGCTTTGCTCGCTCGCTCATCGAGCGATTCCAGGGAGGGGGACGCCCCATCTTCAGCCAGGTGACGTAACTGAAGCGGCGCGAGTCCGACCAGATGCGTGAAGCGCGTGGTAAATGTGCCAAGGCTGGTATATCCCAGCTCAAAACAGACGTCGGTGACACTCAGCGAGGTTGTCAGCAGAAGCCGCTTGGCCGTATCCAGGCGCAGCGCAGCAAAAAACTCTCCAGGAGGAAGGCCAGTGATCGAGCGGAAGATGCGGTTGAAATGGAAGGGACTCAGGTAAGCAATCTCAGCCATCTCTTCGAGCGAGAGCGGCTCAGCCACATGCGCGCGCATAGCCCCAATCACTCGCTCTACTGCCAATGAATAAGAGGCGAGCGTGCTGGCTCGGTAGGCTCTGGCAAAGTCATGCTGATGTGTTAGTTGCAACATAGTAGACCTTTCCTGCAAGCTTGTTCCCTCGGTAAGCTTGACTTACCCACCCGATAGAACAGATATTCTTCTCTTCTGGTTCTCATCCACATTTTCGGAAAGCCTGTGCAGAGAAACAGTGACCTCCCGCGCACACTGGTCGTTTTATCTCTTGACAAATTAGAACTTATGTTCTAAACTAGAACAGGTGCGTTGTTTTGCAGCAAACTGGAGGTTACGATGCAGGCAGGGGATGCTTCTGGAGGTGGAGGTAACGCCACACAGCACCTCACCACTGAGGGCCGCTCTTTTGAGCATGCGACTGGAGAGCGCCCATCTCTTCGTATTATAAGGAATACACAGCGGCAGCGGATGCTCCTCACCCACCCTGGGCGCCCGACGCCGGGCGCCGTTCCCTACCACCCCGATGCCCCGCTTCTCCCTGGCGCCGATGTGGATCACGCTGAAGTGGCGCCTGGGATCGCCAGGCACATTCTGCCGCGAGGCACAGCCATCGAGCAGGGTCCGACGCTCAGGCGCCTCACCGCGCCGCAGATCAGCGATCTGCCGGCGCCCGCCAGCGGCGAAGCCGAAACCGGCCTGACTGACGACAGCATGCCGCGCGAGGTGGAGGTTCACGCGCTGGAGGCTGAGCGCGCCGGGCGGGTCTTTCCCTGTTTCCAAAACGGCCACTATACCGGCTGCATCGGATATACTCAGTGCAATGTGCGCTGCTGGGCGCCGCGCCCACACGAGCGCGAGGCGGTGGTGCGCGTCGAGCAGCCTGCCGGCAGCCCGTGCCGCGGGTGCATTTACGCCCGCCCAGTGCCGGGCGATTACGCCGTGCTGGATGGGCGCGAGGTGTCGCTGATGGAGTGCCGGCTGGGCTTCTGGTATGGCCGCGCAGCGCTTGAAGATTTCATTGAGGATAAAATTGCGCTTAATGTGACGCTGCCCTGCCCCGGCTTCGTGTCAAGCGATGGTTCGCTTCCCGCCAACGGCGAGGACAGCGAGGAGGACGATGATTGGCTGGATGAGGAAGAGGAGGACGACTGGACAGTGTAGCGCCTTGCCTGTAGCGCGGGCGTCTCGCCCGCCGTACCAGTTGGCACGCCGCTACAGCCCGCGTTTGCCTCGAATGCTAACGGTTCGAGCGCGCCACGGGGACGCTGGCGGTACAAGCGCTTGCAGCGCTGGCTTCCAGCCGGCGCATGAGGAAACGTGAGGTAGTCGGGTGGATATGCTTGATGAGCATATTGTGACGCTGGAGCAGTTCAGCCGCGATCTGGTGGGGCGCCCGATGCGCCCCTATCAATTGGAAGTAGCACGCGCCATTCTGGCGTCGGTTGAACGGCGCGACGGCGCGATTTTTACGGTCATGATGGCCCGGCAGATGGGCAAGAACGAGCTTTCCGCGCAGCTAGAAGCCTGGCTGCTGCGTGCGCTCCAGGGCGAGGAGGCCAGCCTGGTGAAAGCCAGTCCAACCTTTCGCCCGCAGGGCATGCTGAGCAAGCGTCGCCTGCGTATGGTTCTGAGCCGCATCAAAGAGCGCGATCCGGCAGGGCTGGCCTGGCGCGAGCGCGAAGGACATATCATCCAGGTGGGCGAGGCGCTGATCGCCTTTTATTCTGCCGATGACGGCGCCAACGTCATCGGCGCGACGGCCTCGCCGCTGCTGGAGATCGATGAGGCGCAGGATGTCTCAGAAGAGAAATACCTGCGCGATTTTCGCCCGATGGGCGCCAGCACCAACGCCACCACCGTCCTCTATGGCACGGCCTGGAATGGCGAAACCCTGCTGGAGCGCCAGCGGCAGCATAATCTGGAACTGGAGGCACGCGCCGCCCGGCTAGCAGGCACGCGCCACGCGCCTGATGGGCCGGTCAGGCGCCATTTCGCCTTCCCCTGGATGGTGCTGGCCGAGAGCAACCCATATTATCGCGCGCATGTAGAAGCTGAGATCGAGCGGCTGGGTGCAGCGCATCCGATCATCCGCAGCCAGTACGCGCTGGAGTCGCTGGCCGAGCGTGACCGGCTGCTGACCTCGGCGCAGCTCGCCCAACTGCGCGGCACGCACGAACGGCAGCACAATCCGCCGCTGACCGGCGAGCGCCCGGCGCGCTATGTCGCCGGCGTGGATGTCGCTGGCGCCGATGAGGGCGTCGAGACTGGCGATGGCCGCAGGCTGCTAGCCCATCCAGAGCGGGACGCCACCGTCGTGACTATTGCCGAGGTGCGCCCGGAGGAGGGCGGCTCTGGCTTTGCCGCCATCCGGCTGGTCAATCACTATGCGTGGATCGGGATGGATTACCGCGAACAATACCAGCGGCTGCGCGATCTGCTGCGCACGGTCTGGAACTGCGCCCGCGTGGCAATTGACGCCAGCGGTATCGGCGCCGGGCTGGCCGCCTGGCTCATCGAAGCGTTGGGCGATGACACGGTGCAGGCGCAGACCTTCACCCGCGAGAGCAAATCAAAGCTGGGCTGGGAACTGCTGGCAGCCGTCAATACCGGGCGGCTCAAGATGTATGCCGATGATGGCTCGCCGGAGAGCCGCCATTTCTGGGACGAGCTGCGCCTGGCGCGCAGTGTGCATCTCAGCAATCAACAACTAAACTTTTTTGTGCCCGACGGGGAGGGCCACGATGACTATCTGATCTCGGCGGCCCTGTGCGTTCACGCCGCTGGCGACTTCAACCCACCGGCTGCCAGCAATCTGATCGTTGCCCGGCGCCGCTACCGTGATGGGCAGTATTGATATGCCAAACTTTCGCCGAATGAATTCAGCGCTAGGGGCGCCTGTGGGCGCCACCAAGTCCCTTCGGGACTTCCTGGCCGAGGGCCACTTAGCGCCGATTAAAATCGGCGAACGGTTAGAGTGCTGTAGCGCGCACCCACATGCGCGAGAAAGGATTGCTCACTTGTATGGACCAGCCGCCACTCCCTCGAATCACCCGGCCTGTCGCAGCGGATGCGCGCCAGGCGGAGAACCGCCGCCGCCTGCGCGAGTTCTTGCGGGCCTTCCCCCGCAACGAGCCGGAGAACCGGCTGGAACTCCTGGGGCCGGTGGATGGGCAGCCGGCGCATATCGTCACACGCGCCGAGTTGACGGCGGCTATCGAGCAGATGCGCCCGCGCATGCGCCAGATCATCCTGCTCACGCTGGAAGAACACCATGAGCGCGAGGCGGTCCAGGACTATCTGGGTATTGGTCTGCGCACGCTGGAACGCGAACAGGCCGCCGGCCTGGACCTGCTGGCGGCGTTGGGCCAGGTGAGCGGAGCATCTGCGGGTTGAACAGGGTGCTATACTCTTCCCATCCCCTAAGCAACGGCAGCGCGGGGTGAATCGAATCAGCGAGTGATTGGAGACATCTATGGCTCATGAGCATTCCGCCCACGCTCCCCAGGCCAGCGAGCAGCAGCCGCGTGGCGTGCATCTGGTTGGCAGCGTGCCCTTGAAAGACTCGGAAGAGGTGTTCCGCGTGGCGAGCGCCACCCTGGGCGAGCGGCTGCGGCGCATCCCCGATGGCGAGACCGGCATTCGCCACAACTGGGTTAGCTGGCAGGTAGAGGTCTTTGCGGGCCATCCGCTCTTTGAGCAGACGCCACCAGACCCCAATGCCTACGTGCCCCGGTCATTCTTCAAGCTGCGCGCTGCGACCCCTGCCAGCGGAGTTACCTTTGACCGGCTCGGCTATGCTGACGTGGCGAAAGCCTCCTACGCAACCTTCGCGCAATTGAAGCAGGCAGGAGTCATACCGGCTTCGACCCGCTTTCAGGTTAGCCTGCCCACGCCGCTAGCTCCCGTCAACGCCTTTGTTGCCCCGCAAGATCAGGCCATCGTTGAGCCAGCTTATGAGGCCGCGATGCTGGCCGAACTTCAGCAGATCTGCGCGGCCATCCCACATGACCAGTTAGCCATCCAATGGGATACCGCCATTGAGTTTGCCATCCTGGAAGGGTTCATGCCCTCCCACCTGACCAATCCGAAAGAGGCTATTTTAGAGCGGCTGGTGCGAGTGGGGGCGAGCGTGCCCACTGATGTTGAACTGGGCTATCACCTCTGCTATGGTGATGCCGGGCATAAACATTTCAAGGAGCCGGAGGATACCTCGAAGCTGGTGGAGGTCGCCAACGGAGTGGCCGCCGGCCTCACGCGTCCACTCAACTGGCTTCATCTGCCGGTGCCGCGCAATCGCACCGACGATGCCTACTTTGCGCCGCTGAAGCAGCTGCGGCTGCACCCCGAAACGGAGCTATACCTGGGCCTGGTACATATCACCGACGGTGTGGAGGGCACGCGCCGCCGCGTGGCCGCCGCCGAGCGCACTGTCGCCGACTTTGGCGTCGCCACCGAATGCGGCATGGGCCGCAGACCCCCGGAGACCATCCCCGACCTGCTGCGCATCCACAGCGAAGTCGCTGCGCCAGCGGCAGGATAGATACGCTTCCGGCAGCGCCAGCCACAGTGGCCGGCGCTGCCCGCCACCAAGTTTGCGCCGCTCTTCGCCGCGCCGCCCACACGCGAAGCGTATGAGGGCATCTCGCACAAGCGGCCACTTGACAAAACCAGTCTCCTTCCTCTATTCTGAAACTGCTTCTTTCCGTTGGCCTGGAACCAGTCGCGTGGCTGAGGTGCAGCATGCAGGAAGAGCTGTCGTTACTCTCTGTGGGAAGCACGCTCAGAGACCCTGGCGGAGACCGCTATGTGGTCGAAGCGTTGCTCGGCACAGGAGGATTTGGCGCGGTTTATCTGGTCCGAGCGCAAAATGCCAGGCAGCACGTATTTGCCCTGAAAGAAGAGATTAACCCGGATAGATACCGCCGGGCCAGTTTTGCTTTTGAGGCTGAGATTCTCAGACGGCTCCGTCACCCCGCGCTGCCTCGCGTCTATCAGGTGTTCGAGGATGCGCAGCACCAGCGCGTCTACATGCTGATGGAACACATCGCCGGGCAAAACCTGGAGGCGTTACGGAGAGACCAGCCGGAAAGACGCTTCCCGCTGCCCCTGGTTCTGACGCTGATGGCGCCTATCATTGACGCGCTGAGCTATCTCCACCGCCGGGATCCGCCCATCGTACATCTGGACATCAAACCCTCCAACATCATCGTGCCACCCCAGGGCGATAGGACGATGCTGGTTGATTTTGGCATCGCTAAGGAATACGTGGAAAATCGAACCACCAATGTGATCCGCCACGTCACACACGGCTTCGCCGCCCCCGAACAATATGGCGGCGGGACGACGCCCCGCACTGATCTCTATGGCCTGGGAGCGACCTTCTACACCTTGTTGACCGGCAAGATTCCTCCTGATTCCGTTCTTCGTGCTGCCGGCAGCGAACCGCTTCAACCAGCACAGCTGATCGTACCAGACATCCCGGAAGGGGTCGATGACGCGCTTGGGCGCGCTCTGGCTATCCAGAGCAATGATCGCTTCGAGACGGTGGAGCAGTTCTGGCAGGAGTTGAGACGCCACACCCCACCCCAGCCAGAGCATCTTCCGCGCTTTTTCTCGCCAGGCATCCCACACGCCCTGCCCGAACCCAACCACAAGGAGATGCCGCTCCTCTCTACGCCAAAGAAGCTGCGAGCACGGCGTTCGAGGAGACAGCAGGCGATGCTTCTGCTCGCCCTGATCCTCCTGCTGACGGTTGCGAGCGGAGCAGCCTTCCTGGTTTCCACCATCACGCATCACAGTCCTTCTGCTGCTTTGCGCCGAGGCACACCGTCGGTGGTCACTTCCACTGCTCCATGCGCGGCAACTTCTACGGCCACGCCTGTTTCCACAGCCCCCTCAGGCTCGCCCAGCTATCCCAGCCTGGCCTCCTGCTATGGCGGGACAATTTATGACGAGCTGGCCCATGAACAGACGCCTATGTACCTGATGAATGTCCAGGAAAGCCAGGGAAGCATTCATGGCACCTTCCAGGGGCTTGGGCTGGTTGGTCCTTTCCAGGGAACCATTACCCCCGACGGCCAGCTTCATTTTACGATGACTGTCCACGCGGGCGCAGAGACGCTGGTTTTTGACGGAACGATCAAAATAGGCGGAGACATCGTGGGCAACTTTCGCGTGCTTGACCAGCAGGGGGACTTTATTGGTGAATACGGTCCCTGGAATGTTGGCGCCACTGCCTAGAAGCGGTCAAAGTTACTGGTGCCTGGCCGCTACGTCTTTCTTTGTGAGTCTTTCGGTTATTGAGCGTGCCATGTCTACTGGCTCTGTATGTCGGCAGTTGTCATGTGGAAAGAGGCGCACCTATGAAGCTCCAACGCTCTTTTGCCCTGCTCGCAAGCCATATCTTCCTGGGACTCGGTATCCTTGGCATCCTTACCTCTGTGGCGCTCTTCACCGCCCAACGTCATCACGCTTCGGCAGATAGTCCCTCTTTTGTGCGCGTGATTCACGCTTCCCCCGATATTGGCACTGCCGATGTCTTTGTGGATGGCGCGCAGTTGCTCAGCAGCTTCCAGTTTGGCGCAGTCACCGACTATGTAGCCGTCCCGGCAGGCGCGCACGAGGTTCAGATCGCGCTGGTAGGCAAAGGCATCAATGCGGCAGTCCTGACGCAGACCTTAACGGTTGCCCCCGGTGTCGCCTATACGGTGGCAGCCACAGGCAGCCAGGCGACCAATCTCGCGCTCGATGTGTTTATTGACAATAACCAGCTTGTTGCTGGAACGTCCAGGCTGCGCGTCTATCAGCTTTCGCCCGATGCAGGCGCCCTGAATGTGGCAACGCCACAGAAAACCCTGATCACTGGCATTGCTTATCAGGCTGCCAGCGACTATCTTACGATTCCATCAGGTGACTATCAGTTTGATGTGACCGCGCCTACACTACCTGCGAACCAATCGATTGCAGCCACGCTCAAAGCCAATATGATCACCAGTCTCTTCGCGGTTGGCATGGTGAATGGCACGCCACCATTTGAGCTTGTCTCCGCGCAGGCACAAGGAGTGCCGGGGCTGCCAAACACGGGGAGCGATCCCAACCCGCCAGCCCTCCCGGCAGCCGGAGGGTCGCCGAACCTCTGGTTGATTGGACTGCTAGGCACCACCTCGCTCCTCTGCCTGGGAAGCTGCGGTTTCACGCGCCATCTGGCAAGGAAACGAGCGTAGCGCGGGAGGAAGAGCAATGCGTCTGCGACGGGCTGGCGCGCCGACATGGCGCCTGCTGGCTTTACTGCTCATACTCTCGCTGAGCGCCTGTGGTTCTGTCTCTGCCAACGCGCGCAAGGCAGCACCACGTCCATCGCCTTCGCCTGCTACCAGCGCGGCCACACCGACGGCGACGGCCCTGGCAAATCCGTTCCGTCTGCTCATCGCGGCCATCGGGGTCAACGCGCTGGTAGAGTCCGTTGGAGTGCAGACGAATGGCGACCTGGCGACCCCAACCCAGAGTCCCTGGGAGGATGTCGGCTGGTATACCTCCGGCCCACGACCAGGCGAGCGCGGGAGCGCAGTCATCGATGGGCATGTTGATCGTCCGGGGGGATTGCCAGCCGTCTTCTGGCGCTTGCGCAATCTGCATGTTGGCGATACGGTGCTGGTGATCGACAGAGCCGGAAAGACCTTGCAGTTCTCTGTCACACGCATGGCCTTCTACCAACCCCAGGAGGCGCCCCTTCAAGACATTTTTGGCAATGAAGGGGGAACCTATCTCAATTTAATCACCTGCGCCGGGGACTGGATTCCCAGCCAGCATCAAACGACCCTGCGGCTGGTCGTCTACACCACAGCAGGTTAAACCTTTATTAAGAACCAGACGCTTTCTTGACAGAGGATCCTAAAGCAAGTATGCTTTTTGTAGAGAAAGAAAAAATGATGGGTGTGTTCTCCACAGGAGCAATCGATGAACACCATTCGTGAGTTCGCCGGGCAGCCGTTGAGGTGGGTACAGCCCAAGGCGGTGAAGCAGCAGTTCGAGTTGCACAGCGGCGACGAAGTGCTGGCGGTGATGCAGTGGCAGAGCAGTTGGCGCTCCAGCGCAACGGCAGAAACGGCGGAGGGAAACTGGTCGTTTAACCGCCGGGGCTTCCGGCAGCAGGTCAGCATTGAGGCAAACCGGGCAGACCTTCCCATCCCCACGCTGAGCCGCCGCTGGACCGGCAGCGCGACCCTCACGTTTCCCGATGGGCAGAGCTATCTCTGGAAGCGCAGCGGCTTCTGGGGAATCAAGCGTGCCTGGACGACACCTGACGGCGTGCCGCTGGTGACTTTCAAGACAGCCTATGGTCTGTTCAAAACGGGCGGCGAGGTAGCAATCGAGCCAACTGCGGCCACCCTTCCTGAACTGGCTTTACTGATGACGCTGGGCTGGTATCTGGTGGTGATGGCCGCGCGCGACGCTGCTGCTGCCAGTGCTGCTGGCGCGTGAGGCATCGCCCCCTTCTCCGCATTCCTGACCCTCCAGGCGACTCCTGCTTCGTTCTCTCCATGATGCCTGCTGCCAGCAACCCACAAGCATCTCCCTACCACCCGGCAGCAGGCGCGATCCCCCGACGATAGATAATCCACAGAGGGAAAGCCTATCGATTTTCATTGACAGTGATATAAATTCCTGATAAGATACTTGTATAAAAGCCAGTAAAGTTTGCCAGCGAGTAGCCTGGCTTTTTTTGCTGCCAGGACCGCCTATGGCTCCATCTATCCCAAGAGTCTACAAGACGTTCCTGTGGGGCAAGCGCGGCGTGAGAAAGAGAGGACTGCTTCAGATCCCAGCAGAGGCTGCCGAAAAAGGGAGAGCGGAGTATGGCAGATCCAGGAACATTTATTGTTGGGTTAATGGTGTTCGCTATGATTAGCGCGTTCATCGCCTTTATCTGGCCTGCGGGAAGCCCATCAGGGTTGGTCTGCAAACGATGCCATGAGCCATTGCAGGCGGATTGGGCACATTGCCGCGCGTGTGGCGCCCCGTCACCACAATACTGCGAGTTCTGCCACAAGCAGTTGCCTACGGACGGGGCGAGCTTTTGCCCGCACTGCGGTCACAAGCGCTAGCGCGAACCCACTTGACCCATTGAGAAGAAGCCGCTACCATCTATCTAAAAGGATAGATGGATGGGCACTTTCTCTCATCAAACGGATACCCTCTCTCAAGGCATGCCTCCCTCCCCTCAGACGCCTGAGACCCGCAAGAGCCGTCGCGCCCGGCTGGGGCAGCTGGCCGGGCTGGCGCCGCTGCTGGCGGCATGCTTGTGGGGCGGGATGTATGTCGTCAGCCGGGCCAGCTTCGATGCCATCCCGCCAATTACGCTGGGGCTGCTGCGCGTCATCATCGGCGGGCTGACGCTCTGGCTGGCGCTCAAGCTGACGTCCCCCCGGCCCAGCCTCAGCCGGCGAGACGCCAGCCAGGCCAACATCGCAGCGCAGCACGCGCCGGGCGATACCTGGCGCTTCCTCCTGCTGGGCGGCACACTGGCG
>CAZFWN010000157.1:0-12843 GCA_964522745.1 uncultured Ktedonobacterales bacterium | reverse complement strand
GGGGCTGCGCCGCGAGGAGGTCGCGCAGCTTGCCAATATTGGCACCTCCTGGTATATCTGGCTGGAACAGGGGCGGGAGGTGCATCCCTCGGCGCAAGTGCTGGAAAGTCTGGCTCAGGCGCTCAGGCTCACGCCGAACGAGCGGCGACATTTGTTTCTGCTCGCCGGTCAATCACTTCCTGCCCAGGCGTTCCCCCTGGAGGAATGCGTCAACCCGGCCCTGCAACAGGTGCTAGATGACCTTGACCCAACGCCCGCGTATGTCATGGGCCGGCGGTTGGACTATCTGACATGGAACAAAGCGGCAGATGCGCTCTTCGCCATTTCGGGAGCAGCATCTCCCTACGAACGCAACCTGCTCTGGCGACTCTTCACCAGCCCGACGATGCGGAAGTGGACCCATTGGGAACAGATAGCGCGAGGCACGCTCGCGGAGTTCCGCGCGGCCAGCGCCCGCTATCCCGGCGATAGCTCGTTCGAGGAATTGATTGAACATCTGAAACAGGCCAGCCCTGAATTTTGTCGGTGGTGGCCGCATCACGACGCGCCTGGCTCGCTGGATGGTCACAAAATCATCGAACATCCAACGCTGGGACGCCTGGAGTTTGAGCATTTCAACTTGCAGGTACTCAGCAACCCCGATCTCCGGGTCACGATCTACACGCCGCTGGCAGAGACACGCGCAAAACTGCAACAATTGCTAGAGGCAATGGCTGTCCCTCCCATACGAGCCTGAGCAAGGCTACAAGAAAGAAGCACATGGACAAAAGCATCCTGCTCTGCTCCGCCCATCCAGATGATGAGGTGGGTTGCGCGCCGCTGATCGCGCGCTTTGTCGCCGAGGGCGCGCGCGCCACGCTGATCTGCGCCACCAACGGCGATGTTGGCGATGTCGAGAAAAAATATCTGGACAATTACCCATCGATAGCCGCGCTGCGGCTGGCCGAACTGGAGTGCGCCACTAAAGCCATCGGCTTCACCGATGTCGTCAACTTCGGCTACCGCGACAGCGGCATGATGGGCACCGCCGACAACCAGCACGCCGAGAGTCTCTGGCAGGCGCCGCTGGAAGAGGTCACCTGGCGCGTCGTCGAGGTCATGCGCCAGGTGCGTCCGCAGGTGGTTATCACCTTCAACACCTTTGGCGGCTATGGGCATCCCGATCACATCAAGATCAACCAGGCCACCGTCGCTGCCTTTGAGCAGTTGCAGACCGAGCCAGAGCATCCGCAAAAGCTCTACTACACGACAGGACCAGAGCGCCTGCTGCGCCTGGGGCTGGTCGTGATGAAGCTGCTGCGCAAAGACCCGCGCAAAGCCGGCAAGAACGGCGACGTTGATTTTCAAGCCGTCGTCGACGCCATGACCCAGGTAACAACCAAAGTGCCGGTGGCTGGCTATCTCGCGCCCATGTGGGAGGCCATGCGCTGCCACGCCAGCCAGATGCAGCCCTCCACTATAAGCAACCTGTTTGGCCGCCCACTGGCCCGGCTCTTTTTCCGCAGCCTGCCGCTCTCGCGCGTTTTCCCCGCGCCCCAGCCACAGGCGCCCATCGAGCGCGATCTGTTTGAGCGCGTCGTTGTTTCCAGCCCATTGCCCACAGGAGGATAGCGCGCCAGTACCTTCAGCCCACCAACTTGACGCGCCGCGCCGGGCACGGCTATACTTTGTCGAACGCATCTGGAGGCGGGCTGGGTGGCCTTGGGTATTGATCGGTGCATACGAAAGCAACAAGCGAGGTGTGAGCATGTCTGGCGCTGCTATCGTTCCCTTTCGCCGCAGGGGCGCGGCGCTCGCGCTGGCAGCGGTGCTGCTGCTCGCGGGGCTGTTCACCCTCTTTGCTATGAGCCTCGCCTCGCCCGCAGCGGGCGCTGATGGCCCGGTCCTCACCATTTCCAGCGGCACCACCAATCCCGGCGGCACGGTCATGATTACCGGCACTGGCTGGTCGCCGGCGCAGCACTATACGCTCTATGTCTATGGGC
This sequence comes from uncultured Ktedonobacterales bacterium, assembly GCA_964522745.1. Taxonomy (GTDB): domain Bacteria; phylum Chloroflexota; class Ktedonobacteria; order Ktedonobacterales; family DATBGS01; genus DATBHW01. The sequence continues at coordinate 10,858 of CAZFWN010000157.1, read as the reverse complement.
AAGCGGCCTGCGGCGGCCAGCCCACTTGCCCGCCACCAGCCGGCAAGAAGCCGATTGCCACAGGCATCCCCATCAACAACGATGGCACCCTGCGCGAATTTGACTTCACGTTTATCAAGACTGCGGGCATCACCACCTACGTCTTCACCGTTGTCGCAGATGCCCCGGCAGCCAATCCCTATACCGCCTCGGTGCTTCTCCAGATAGTGCCGGCTGGCACACCCCCCTCCGGCACGCCGGTGAGCAGCGCCCCGACAACGGCGCCGACCACCAACCCGACAACAGCACCGGCCTCGCCCACCGCCAAGAAAACCCAGAGCGGCGGCACCACCACCGGCAATAATCAGACGCCCACCACCTCTAGCAGCGGTGGCGGCAGCACCACCGCGTTGATCGTCGTGGTCCTCATCCTCCTGCTGCTGATGATCGGCGTGCTGGTCGCGCTGCTGCGCATCCTGCCGCCCAAGCGCCGCGCCATCCGGGCGCAGTATTATGGCAGCGGCCCAGCCGCCGCGCCTGGGCGCGTAACAGGGGGCTATCGCCGCCAATCCAGCGGCGCCTATCCGCCCACCCGCGATGACGACCTGCCCTGGCAGGGCGGCGTCGCCTCCTGGGGCGACGACGAACCACGCGCCCCACGCGCCACGCGCCCACCGCGCCGGCCCACCAGCCGAGACTCGTACTAATACCCCCTCGGCGGACCCTGGCGCACGCGCTGGCGCATCTCCTCTTCGGAGCCGCGCATCTCGGTGATGCTTTCGACCCACCACGTTGCGCCCGCCTCGATATAGGGCGCCACGATCTCGGCGCCCGCCGCCGGGTCGCCTGGCGTGTAGCTGCCGGCGACCACATCAAAGGGCGCGTCACTGGTCCGCTGACTGTTGATGTAGGCCACCGTTGCCCGCAGATCATCCACCGGGATGTTTTCGTCCCATTCTCCGTTCATGCTCAAGGGATAGACGCCATCCCAGCGCGCCGCCCGGCGAAAGGGCGCTTTCTTGGGCCAGAAGCCAGCGACCCACACGGGGATGCGCGGCGCCTGCACCGGGCGCGGCAGAAAGACCGTCTCCTCCCCGATGTGGTAATACTCACCCTGATAGCTAAATGGCTCGCCGCTCCACAGGCCGGCCAGAATGTCCAACCCCTCATCCAGCTTCTTCGCGCGCACTTTGTCGTCCCCCGCTTCACCAAACTGCTCAAACTCATCCTGCGGCGGATAGCCCAGGCCCACGCCCAGAATCAGGCGGCCATTGGAGAGATGATCAAGCGTCACCGTCTCGCGGGCCAGCTTCCAGGGCCGGCGGCGCGGCAGCGGCGTCACCAGCGGCCCCAGGCGCACGCGCTCCGTCCGCATCGCAATCGCCGAAAGCAGCACCCAGGGGTCGGCCACCTCCAGCCGCCACTTCTTCTCAAAGAGCAAATGGTCCCAGACAAAGAAGCCATCCCAGCCGGACTCCTCCGCTTCGTGTGCCAGTTCCGCCAGCCTGCGCGGGTTGCTATAGATGCCAAAGTTGGGGATACTGATGCCATACTGCATGATGCTGCTGCCTTTCTAGATACCCAAAATGGCATCCCAGACCACCTCTGAGGCGAGCATACCTAAGCCGGCCACGCTCAGGCCGGGATGCTCAATCTCGTTCGTCGTCACTGCGTAGAGTACGTCGCCATCCAGCAGCGTATGGAAAGGAGAGATGATGCGCGCCATCGAGGAATGCACCTGCTTTGCAAACTGCTCCAATTGTCGCCTGCTGAGCTTTTGATTGGTGACGATCACCGTCAGCGTCGTGTTGCCCCAGGGCGGCGAGGTTGGCTCGCCCGCCTCCAGCCGGCACAGCAGTTCTGGAAAGGGATGGGCGCGCTGGCCGGTCTGCGGGTCACGGTTGCCCCTGACCACCTGGCCCTCTCGGTTGAGAACCACCCCCAGCGCGTTGACCACTGAGAAGGCCGCGATCCTGGTTGGCCCCACCTGGCGAAACGCGCCCCCCTGGCCGGATGGCTCAGTGCGGGCAGGGTCGAAGACGCCGCCGCAGCCGGCGGAGCGGCCAGCCCCACGCGCCCCCAGCGGAAAGACGCCTGGACGCGCCGCCTGCAACGCCGCTCGCCCCAGCGCCAGATCAGGATAGATGCGGTTCTCGCGCCGCCCATAATCAAAGATGATCGCCCCGGAGACCAGCCCAAAGTCCTCCAGCGAGTAGCCATGCTGTTCAAAGAGCGCGACGCTGACGCCCGCCGCCGCCTCCAACCCAGGCAGTGAGCCACCCGCCAGGCAGATGCCGTGGTTCCACTCGTAATCGCCCGTCTTGCCCACCATGCCCCCACGCACATCAATGGCGGTGGCCGCACCATCGGGGAAGGAAAGAACCGTGCAGCCGGTTGGCCCCTCCTCGTATTCGGCCACGCCGATCTGAAGGGCCGGGAAGTCAAACTCCAGGGCCAGCAAGGTCAGATCATTCATCGTTGCGCTCCTGCTTTTGTGCTTCGGAAACATCAAGCAGAAGGAGCATACCTGCCTATTCCTGACACCCTCTGTCAAGAATAGATGCTATGCTGCTCTTATATCAAATCCGGTTACATAATCACTGCTCGTAGCGTCGCCTGTCGTTCCAGCGAACTGGACGAGCCGGCTGGAAGCCGGCGCTACAAGTAGTGTTCAGTATGAGGTGAGCGCGATGCGAGCAGACCGGCTTTTGACCATCCTGCTGCTCTTGCAGGCCAACCAGCGCGTCACGGCGCAAAAGCTGGCAAAGAAATTAGAGGTATCGGAGCGGACAATCTACCGCGATATAGAGGCGCTCAGCGCCGCCGGCGTGCCCGTCTATGCCGAGCGCGGGCCGGGCGGCGGCTGCGCGCTGCTAGGCGAGTATCGCACCAGCCTGACCGGACTCAACGAGGGCGATGTGCGCGCGCTGCTGCTCTCCGGCGCGCCTGGCCCGCTGGCCGATCTAGGGCTGGACAAAGCGTTGGAGGCCGCGCTGCTCAAGCTGCTGGCCGCGCTGCCCTCCGCGCGCCGCCCGGAGATCGAGCGGGCGCGCCAGAGGCTCCATCTGGACGCCGCCGCCTGGAATGTCCCTCTGAGTGAGGAAGTGCCCCACCTGCGCGTCATTCAGGAGGCCGTCTGGCAGGAGCGCGTGCTGCGCCTGAGCTACCGTCGCAACGACCAGAAGGTGGTCGAGCGCCTGGTAGACCCGCTGGGATTGGTCGCCAAAGCCAGCGTCTGGTATCTGGTCAGCGCGGTAGGCGACGAGCGGCGCGTCTACCGGGTCTCGCGGGTGCAGGCCGCTGAACTGACCGAGGCAACCTTTACGCGGCCTGCGGGCTTTGATCTGGCGGCTTTCTGGGTCGACTGGTGCGCCGGCTTCCGCGCCAGCCTGATGCAGTATCCGGTCACGCTGCGCGCTGCGCCAGGGGCGCTGCCCATCCTGCCCGCCGTCTTTGGCGAATCGATCTACACGCTGATCGAGCAGGCCGGCCCGTCAGACGCCGACGGCTGGGTAACGCTGCATCTCAGCTTCGAGGCGCCAGAGGTCGCTTGCAGCATGCTGCTCGGCTTTGGCGCGTTGATCGAAGTGCTGGAGCCGGCAGAACTGCGCGAGCGTATCACCCAAAAGGCCGAGCAGATCGTTTCTTTCTATAAGAACAGAGAATGTACAAGTCTCCATTCCGATGAAAGGCGATGATGCTATGCCAGAGAGCAATCCTGAATCCCAGCAAAGCCAGGTCGCAGCAGGCTTTGACGCTGTCTACCGCGCATTGCCCCAGAGCCAGACCTGGCGGCGGATCGGGCGCGAAGTATATGGCGCTGATTATCCTGAGGAGGCCGAACCGTTCAGCACCATTACCCTCACCGACCTGCACCGCATAGCGCGCGAGCTGGCGGTAGGACCGGGCCAGGTCTTCGCCGACATCGCCTGCGGGCATGGCGGACCAGGGCTGTGGGTCGCCCGCGAAAGTGGGGCTGCCCTGGTAGGCATTGATATTTCGCCGGTGGCCATTGCGCAAGCCACAGAGCGCGCTCAAGCGTTTGGACTGAGCGAGCGCGCACGCTTCCTGGTGGGCACAGCGGAAAAGACCGGCGTTGACGCTGCCTCCGTTGCTGGGGTCATAAGCATCGATGCGTTCTGGCTCTTCCCAGATAAATCAGCCGCAGCGGCTGAAGCGGCGCGCATGCTCACGCCAGGGGGGCGTTTTGTCTTCACCACCTGGGAGTGCAGCATCACTCCGCCCGGCTGGCAACCACAAGTTGCCGATCATCACGACTTGCTGCAAGATGCCGGCTTTGTCGTAGAAGTGTATGAAGAAATGCCAGATTGGGAGCAGCGCCAGCGCGCTTTCACTGCCACCATTCTTGCTGCTCGCGCTGAACTCATCGCCGAGATGGGACCGATAGCAGAGCATCTGGTCACCGACCCTGCCTATATTAGCTTCCGCAAACGGGTGCTAATCGCTGCCCGAAAGAGACCATACAAGCAGCAGTAGGCTCGCCCGAAAGGGGCAGGAACGTTACACCCTCCCCTGCTCCGCGTTTTAACTGGTAGAAGAAGAGGGCAGACAGTACCAACGTACTAGCCCAACCGCCGGATGGTTGCGCTTTTCACGCTTTCCTGGCTAGATTCTCTTGTATAAGCAGGTATGGTGTATAAGCAGGTATGGCAAATTATCGAGGATAGAAAACCATGTTAGGACGGCGAGTAGGAAATCCAGCAGCGAGCGCCAGTGATGATAGCAGCCATTCCTCGTGGGAGCAAGATGGGCAGCAGGGTTGGGAGCAGGAAGAGGGGCCAGAGTCGCCGTATGACGCCAACGAGCGGACAAACCACACTCCCGATCAGCAGGGCGCGCCGGGCGCCTACAACGCCGCTGCGCTCTACTACGAAGAGGACGACTACGCCCAGGCCGCTGACATGGCCTACCAGCAGGCGGCAGACGTAGCTGAGAACGCGGGCCAGGATGACAGTGAGTGGGACGATGACCTCCAGGGCGAGGAGGGCGGCGAGGAGCGCGCCCTGGTCCCCGCCAATGGCCCGCAGCTACCCACTAATCGCGGCATGGCCGCCCTGGCGCGCATTTCCGGCGAGCCACGCGAGATGGCCGTGCTGGAGCCGCGTGTCACCGGCGCCATTCTGGTTCCAGGAAATGGCAAGGCTCGTCGGCCCGGCGCGCTCGGACACACGCTCTTTTCTCTGCGGGCGAGGCGTTCCCGGCCTTTTATGATGTACGTGGGCGTTGCGCTGGTAGCCGTGCTGGCACTGGCAACCACCGCCTTTGCGATGGCCCCCTTGAGTACCGAAACGCAGATCATTAACGGCTTTACTTCAATTGCCGGCTTTGCTGCGCCCCCGGCAACCGCGCAAGCCAACCGCTGGTACGTCGTCCATTACGGCGACAGCCTCAAGAGCATCGCTGACCGCTTTGGTGTGCTGCAAGGTGGCATCCTGGAGTTAAACGGACTGCACAGCGCGGACGATCTCTATGTCGGCATGCGCCTGAAGATTCCCAGCGATCCAACCTATGGGCAGGATTTTCAGTCGGTGATCAATATTCCGATCCCGCCGCCCGATCAATTCGGCAATCGCTTTGGCTCCGACCCCTGGAACTCAACTGCCGGAACAACTGATCCACAAAATATCTGCGCCCCCCAGGGCAATGCCGATAACCAGGCGGACCGCCAGAAGTTTCAGATGATCGATCCCAATCCCAATTCCAGCTTCGCGCGCGGCTTCACGTGGTATCACAACGGCGTCGATCTGGACAACCCGCCAGGCACGCCCATCCTGGCCGCGCAGGCCGGGCTGGTCCTCTTCGGCGGCTGGGACATTGGCGGCCTGGGCTGGTCGGTCAAGATCAACAACTGCTGGGGACTCTCAACCATCTACGGGCATATGATGTACCCGCCCAAGGTGCATGCCGGTGACTATGTGCAAGTCGGCGACCAGATCGGGCAGGAAGGCTCAACCGGCAACTCCACCGGCCCGCATCTGCACTTTATGACCGAATGGTACAACCAGTGGGCTAACCCCTACTGCTTCGACTTCAATCTGCCGGCAGGCAATACCCCCTGCACCAGCCCCTAGCACGTTCTAATTGGCCCAGCATGGAACTTGCATCCAGGAGTGTGCTGATGTCCGTGTCCCTTCATCCCTTAACTGCCGCAGACTTTGAGGCTGTTGATCCGCTTTTGACCGCTGCCTATACCCGCTCCTCTAGCATGCTCCCTGATCTTATGCTCTATCACCAGCACCAACCAGATGGCTGGTTTCTTGCGCGCCTTGATGGGCTTCCTGCTGGGATGGGTGGGGCCATCACCTATGGTGCCATTGCCCGCATCGGCTTGATGGCGGTCCATCCAGACCTCCAGCGCCAGGGGATTGGTCAAGCCATCATGGAACACTTGCTGGAGTGGGCCGCTGTTCGGGGAGCCACAACCGTTCTCCTGGATGCCACCCCTGCTGGAGTCCCGCTCTATACGCGGCTTGGTTTCGCCACCGATGACTACGCGCGGGCCTACATCTGCTCACAGCCTGCCTTGCTTGCCGGCCCAACGGCTGAAGCCGTCAAAGCACTCCAGCCTGCTGATCTGCCAGAGGTGATCGCTTTCGACGCAGAGCGATTCGGCGCGTCACGCGCAGCGATCCTGGCCCGGTATGGTGAACTGTTGGCCGGGCGCGCCTTCGTGGCCCGCGATAGCCGGGGAAGCGTGGCAGGCTATCTGATTGCCCAATCGCAGCGCCTCGGCCCCTGGCTGGCGGAGACGCCGGAGGCAGCCGAAGCACTGCTGCACCAGGCACTCCCGCTCTACCCCGCCAACGCTCAGGTGCTTGTGCCCGAATGTAATCAGGCAGCAACGACGCTGCTAGAGCGCGCTGGTTTTACACCAGGACGGCGCTGGCACTCGATGCGTCGCGGCGGCGTCCCGGACCTTCAGCGGCGCCAATGGCTCTATGGCTACGCCAACTTCTACTTTGGATGATGAGCTATAATACTCATCAGATCGATGTTTCCCTCTGCCAAAGGAGCGACGATGCTACAGGTAGCAACTCCCTCGTTTGTGACCGTCGATGGTCGCAAGCTGGCCTATGATGAGGTCAGCCCGCCTAATCCCAAAGGCACAGTGTTGTTGTTGACGGGCCTGGGTTCCAAGCGCCTGGGCTGGTATAACCAGTTGCCCGTCTTTGGGCACACCTACCGCACCATTGCGCTGGACCACCGCGATACTGGCGACAGCGATCCATCGCCTGGTCCCTACACGACTGCCGATCAGGCCGATGACGCGGCGGCGGCGCTGCGGGCGCTCGGCGTGGCGCGCGCGCATGTGGTGGGCATCTCGATGGGCGGCTTCATCTCGCTGGAACTGGCGCTGCGCCATCCCGATCTGGTCGAGAAGCTGGTCCTCACCGGCACCTCTGCCGGCGGCCCCACGCATGTCGCGCCCGGCCCAGAGATGCAGGCCATGCTGGTTCAGGACCGGACTGGTATCGAGGTGGGCGAACTGGGCAAACGCACCTACACCCGGATTATGGCCCCTGGCTTTGCCGCGCAGCATGCTGAAGTGATGGAGCGCGTTGCCGACAATGCACGCTACCGCCCGCAAACGATGGAGATGTATCTGCGCCAGTTGCAAGCCTGCATGGGGCATAACGCCTCGGACCGGCTGAGCCAGATTCATGTACCGACATTAGTGGTACATGGCGAGGTGGACCCGCTGGTGCCTGTCGCCAATGGCACATACCTGGCCGAGCATATCCCCGGCGCGAAGCTGATCCTCTATCCCGATACTGGTCATATCGCCATCGTCGAACGTGCCGAAGAGTACAACCGCGCTGTGCTGGACTTCCTGGCAAGCTAGCCAGCTAGCCAGCCACCGGCGGCGAAAGCTGATTGAGGCCCGCGACGTGCCAGAGTGCGCTGCCGGTGCTGGCGTCCAGCGCGTAAAGCGTGCTGTTGCCTGAACCATCGGTTTGCCCCAGGTAGATGACCCCGTTCAGCAGAGTTGCCGGGGTGAACGAGGTGGATTGATTGGCGCCCAGCGCGTTGTGCCAGCGCGGCGTTCCGTCAACGGCGTTGAGCGCGTAGGCGCCATCGGACGTGAAATAGAGCGTGCCGTGATCAAGAATGGGCGTGCTGCCCCCGCCCGGTCCCGGCTGATACTGCCAGCGCAGCGCGCCGCTGCCGGCGTCGAGCGCGAACAGCCTGGAGCCGCCGACATAGATGAGGCCATTGGCCCCAACGGGCGAGATGCTGGAGACAACGCCGCTCGGATAGTCCCACAGCAACGTGCCGTCGCTGGCATTCAGCGCGTGAGCATCGGGCAGCCCAGGCGTGACGGCGGGCGGGCTGTTGCCATTCATATCACCAACATAGACCTTGCCCCCAGCGACGATAGGCAGGGCGCTGATCGGCGCGCTGAGCTTATACTGCCAGCGAGTCGCGCCGCTGCCGGCGCTGAGCGCGTAAACAGTATCCTGTGTGTAGGCGTAGATCACGTCATCGACAACGGCTCCGACGGTGGCTGGCATCGGCATCTGCCAGCGAATCGCGCCATTATCCGGGTTGAGCGCGTACTTCCCCGTATAGAGCAGCCCGTTCGCCAGAAGAGGCTGGGCATAGTCGGCAAAGGGAATATCGACAATCCCGCAGCCGGTTTCGCGCTGCCAGCGCAGCGCGCCGTCGCTGGCATTGAAGGCGTAGGTTACACCGCCGTAGCCGGAGACGCAGACATAGACGACATTCCCTGCCACCAGCGGCTTGCCAACGATGGCAACAGGCGGTGGTGGGCAGCTGCGCGGGCAGGGAAATGTTGCCGTGATTGAGAAGCGATTGCACCAGCGCGCCGTACCATCCTGCGCCGAGAAGGCAGAGAGGTTGGCCCCAACCGATCCGGCGTAGACAGACGGCGGGGCAGCCGTTGGGGTGGCTGTTGCCGTCGGCACGGCCTGCCCGCTGCAACGCTTCAGGGCGTAGCCTTTCTGGGGAGCGGTGGGTGTTGCCCCTGCATTCGGCCCACAGCCGGGCAAGCCCAGGGCGAGCAATGCAAGCGTGCAGAAAACTGGGAGAAACCGCGAGATGGTGCGAATCATCATGCTCCTCCTTTAGCCGAAAAGGGACGGGCCGGCCTCTGGGCCGGCCCTGCCAGGGACGTCCCTTGCCTGTAGCGCCGGCTTCCAGCCGGCACGTACCAGTTCGCCAGCCGCTACACTGGCGCTACGGGCAACAGGCCAGCATGATCCACCTGTTGCCCGCGTTTCCAATGGCCCAACTGGACGCGCCGGCTGGAAGTCAGCGGTACAAGCCCCACCCCTGCCGGCTGGAAGCCGGCGCTACACAGGCTGTGCCTGATCTGATCGGTAACGGATAGCGGGCTTGAGACGCAATTCGAGCCAGGCCAGCACCAACAGCAGCAAGGTAAAGCCAGCCGCCACCGCGCCCAGCGTGTGAATGTCATAGATGGCCTGCGCAGCCGCCTGTTGGGGCAGCGGCAGAAACGGCGCGTAAGGCGCGTGCATCGCTTGCCGGATTGTAAGAAAAGAAACGAGCGCTTGAGAGACATCCTGGACGCGCTGGGCCAGCACGATAAACCAGATGCCCAGTCCCAGCGGCACCAGCGAGAGCAGGTGCCAGCGCGGGCCTTCTGCTCTGGCGAGCGAAAAGAGAAACAGCGCCAGCGCTTCCATGAAGAGCAGAGCCGCGCAGCAGATCGAAACATAGTAGCAAGCGGTCAGGATGTGCGGGGAGACCACGACGGTATCCCGCGCACTGGCGGGCTGCATCTGGCTATCGAGATAGAGCGTGAGCAGAGAAAGCGCGATACACAGCACGGCAAACTCGGCCACCGCCAGCAGAAAAGCCCGGCTGGCGAGGCGCCTGCGGTGTTCGCTGGTTTCGGCCTCAAACGACTGCGCCACCAGCGCCGGCGGGCCGCAGCGGGCGATGGCCTGGCGCGCTGCCGCGTCGGGCGCGAGGCCGCGCTGCTCCTCGCGGGCCGCCGCCTCGCAAAGATGATCCTCGATCTCCCAGAGGATGCGCCGCTTCGCCCGCCTGCTCGTCTGCAATTCCTGACGTAGTTGGGCCAGGTAGTCATCGATGACGCTGCTCATGTCCCAGGCGCTCCATACAACACGCCGTTGATCCCCCGCGCGAACAGCCGCCAGTCCTCCTCTTGCGCGTGCAGGGCGGCCCGACCCTGCCGGGTCAGTTCATAGACGCGGCGGCGGCGGCCCGCCTCCTCCGACCATGTGCTGCTCAGCAGGCCGGCGCGTTCCAGCCGGTGCAGGGCCGGATAAATCGTGCCCTCCGGCAGATCAAAGGCGCCCCCGCTGCGTCTGCGCAGTTCTTCGATGATGACATAGCCGTGCGCCGCGCCGGATTGGACCGTCGCTAACAGGAGCAGGTCAAGATGACCTTTAAGTAATTCACCTCTCATACCTAGTATTATAAAGCATAGGAGTGCCAGGTGTCAAGGGGCTGGGATAAATTCGACGATGCGGTTGCTCTGGTCATCGGAGACATAGATATTGCCCTGGCTATCGACTACCATCCCCTGCGGCTCAATAAAGCCATCGGTTGCCAGCGTCTCGTGCTGGCCGGTGGTCAGATTCACGCGCACCAGCGCGTGAATATTGGGGCGCAGATCGGTGACCAGCAGATCGCCCTGGAGGTCGAAGGCGAGGTCATCCGGCATGCCAAAGCCGCCGAGTTTTTCCGAAGAGCCTGCCTGGTTCAGCTTCCAGACCGCGCCACCGCACTCATCGGCCACATAGATGGTGCCCTGGCTATCGACCAGCGCGCCCACCGGGCGGCTGATGCCACCGGCCAGCTTGGTCAGTGTGTGACCATCCAGGCTGAGGCGATACACGTCACCTGT
>CAZFWN010000156.1:5593-12954 GCA_964522745.1 uncultured Ktedonobacterales bacterium | reverse complement strand
GCCCGCGCTCGCTCGAAGATCACGCGCTGGTCGATCAGGCAAAGGAGATACTTTCAGTGCTTCAGGGAGAGATACGTCCAGAAACGCGGGAGGCGGTCTATGGCGAAAGTCGCTGAGACGGCTAAGCCGACGCACCGACTGAATTTGCAAGCATTCGGCCCCTGGCTGCGACGGATTCTCTTCTATCTTGCGTTGCTCGCGCTCTGGCAGGTACTTGCCAGCAGCGGCATCTGGCCCGACTATTTATTTCCCACCCCCGGTGAGGTCTTCACTGATCTGGTCAATGGATTCTTTCACGGGGGGCAATACCTCCAGGCATCACTGGTCAGCCTGCAACGCCTGGCAATTGGCTACGCTATTTCCCTCGTCCTTGGACTGGCGCTTGGGCTGCTGATGGGGCGCATTCGCCTGTTTAACGAAACGGTTGGCTCGCTGGTGCTTGGGCTGCAAGCCTTGCCAAGCGTGTGCTGGCTTCCGCTGGCAGTCCTCTGGTTGGGACTCACCGAGCAGGCCATTATCTTTGTCGTGATTATGGGAGCGCTCTTCTCCATTACCCTTGGGGTCGATGCCGGGGTGAAAAACACGCCGCCCATCTACCTCAAAGCGGCGCGCAATATGGGGGCGCGTGGGCTGGCGCTCTCGCTTCAGGTCGTGCTGCCTGCGGCGCTGCCCGCGATTTTGACTGGCCTGAAACAAGGCTGGTCATTTGCCTGGCGCTCCTTGATGGCAGGCGAGCTACTCTTCTTCACCTTGAGCCTGGGCAACCTGCTGGAAACCGGGCGCGACCTCAATGACGCCGGGCAGGTTGTCTCTGTGATGATCGTCATCATTGTTATTGGCGTGGCAATCAACAGCCTGATCTTCGCGCCGATTGAGCGGCGCGTGCGCGAGCGTTGGGGGCTTCAACCAGCATAAGTTACGCAGCTTGAATAGAAAAGGATGGAAGCATTCATGTCAGTTGGTTTTACGGTATGGTTGACGGGGCTATCTGGCGCGGGAAAAACGACGATTGCGCAGCGCCTGGCGCAGGAACTAGAGCAGCGCGGGCGGCTGGTCGATGTCCTGGATGGCGATGTCGTGCGCACGCATCTTTCCAAGGGGCTTGGATTCTCACGCGAGGACCGCGATACCAATATCCTGCGCATCGCCTTTGTCTCCTCGCTGCTCGTGCGGCATGGCGCGGCAGTCATTACGGCGGCCATCTCGCCCTATATCGAAACCCGGCAGCAGGCGCGGGAGCAGATCGCCAACTTTATCGAAGTCTATGTGCGCTGCCCGCTGGAAGAACTGGTGCGGCGCGATGTGAAGGGCCTCTATGAGAAGGCGCTGCGTGGAGAGATCGCCAACTTTACTGGAGTATCCGACCCCTACGAACCGCCGCCGAACCCTGAAGTGATCGTCGATACCGACCGCGAAAGCGTCGAGGAGAGCGTAGCTAAAATCCTGGCCGCGCTGGAGGCGCGTGGCTATATCAGAGTCGCCAGCCAGGTTGCGGCAGACTGATGCCGTTTTACTTCTTCAGCAGGACAGTCTTTTGCTTATTGAGATGAGTGCTTGCCCGAACCCAGTCCGCGAAGGCGGACTTTGTGGCCGTAGGGCCACTTAGGCGCGGCTGTGCCCCCGGCAGCTAACGGGGGTTTCAACCGCCAGCGCCTTTTCCTATGAACCTGAGAGCAAACAAAAAACCGAGAGGATAGAAGCGTGAGTGTTGAGCCTATTGTCGAGCAGAGTGTGTTCCAGACAAGCACCCCGCATGGCGGCATTCTAGTTGATCGGGTGGCTCAAGCCGAGGAGGCAGAAGAGATATGCCAGCGCACACCTGATCTGCCTGCCCTGCGGCTGAGCCAGCGGCAAATTAGCGACCTGGCATTGATTGCCAATGGGGCGTTTAGCCCGCTCACCGGCTTTCTGGGGCGGGCTGATTACCAGCGCGTTGTGGAGGAGATGAGCCTGGCGAATGGGCTACCCTGGAGCATTCCCGTTGTGTTGGCAGTTGATTCCGATAATGCGCCGGCAGAGAGCGCAGAGGTTGCCCTGTACGATCCCCAGGGCACGCTCTGGGGTGTCCTCCAGGTTGAGGAACTGTACTCCTACGATAAGCGCTATGAAGCCCGCGAGGTCTATCGCACAGAAGATGAAGCTCATCCAGGCGTAGCTGCCGTCTACGCACAGGGCGCTACGCTGGTGGGTGGACCGGTCACGGTGTTGCCAGATGTGAAGCAGCGAGCCGATCACGAGTTCTCCCCGGCGGAGACGCGGGTGGAGTTCGCCCGGCGTGGCTGGCGTACCGTCGTTGGCTTCCAGACGCGCAATCCGGTGCATCGCGCGCACGAGTATATCCAGAAGTGCGCGTTAGAGATCGTCGATGGCCTGCTGCTGCATCCGTTAGTCGGCGAAACGAAATCCGATGATATTCCCGCCGATGTGCGCATGCGCTGCTATGAGGTGTTGCTGGCGAATTACTATCCCCAGGAGCGCGTGCTGCTCAATATCCTGCCGGCAGCGATGCGCTATGCCGGCCCGCGCGAGGCGATTTTCCACGCGCTGGTGCGCAAGAATTATGGCTGCACTCATTTTATCGTTGGGCGCGATCATGCGGGGGTCGGCTCCTATTACGGAACCTATGACGCGCAAAAGCTCTTCGATGAATTCGCGCCGGAGGCGCTGGGGATTGCGCCGCTGAAGTTTGAGAACAGCTTCTATTGCAAGCGCTGCGGCAGCATGGCCTCGGAGAAAACCTGCCCGCATGATCGCGCCGAGCGTGTGGAGTTGAGCGGCACCGCCGTCCGAGCGCTGCTCCGCGCCGGGACGCTGCCGCCGCCGGAGTTCTCTCGACCTGAAGTAGCACGTATCCTTATCCAAGCCATGCAGGCACAAGGGTAGCGATTATCCCAAAACGGAGTGCGATGTGGTGCCCTGCTGCCGATCATCTTGACTGGACGAGGCGAAAGGCGCAGGCACCACCTGGCCCGTAGTTACTCATCTCCTCGCCGTATATCCGCCAGCAGCGCGCCAATCCAGGAGCCAAAAATTCCGGCCAGCACGCAGACCAGCAGAAAGGGTAGCGTGAGACACCCAAAGAATAAACCATTGGCATTGCCAGCATCAATCGCGCGCACCGAGATGATGACATAGAGCGTTACACCCGCCAGCAGCGAGGCCAGCACCGCCGAGCCGCGTTTGCCCACCCAGGCTGTGGGTGAGAGCGCCCCGGCGAGGACGCCCAGAATAATGGCCGCCTGCATAAAGATAAAGGTTCCCTGCGCCCCGGAGGGCACATCATTCAAGTAGGCATCCTCCAAGAAAAGAATCAGCCACCCGGCACCCGCACCGGCCAGCGCGGCGCCCAGTACCCAGAGCCAGAGCAGCCAGCGCCTCACCTGATGGCTTGCAGCGCCTTGCTGAGAAGATCGCATGCTTCCTCCTTCCAAATAGCTTATAAAATACCATATTCTTTCCTCTCAAGAAGAGGATACCAGATAGTGCTGGTGTCTGGCATCCTCTCTCAGCGCCAGCTTAGGGCACGAGCCGCTTCAGATCGCGTGGGAAGGTGGTTGCCAGTCGGATATTTGATACCCCGGTCAGTTGTGTCAGCAGCCGCTCCAGTCCGATGGCAAAGCCGCCATGCGGCGGCATGCCAAAGCGAAATGCCTCCAGGTAGCTCTCGAACGGCTCGATGGGCAGGCTTGCCTGGGCGAGCGCGGCCAGGTAATCCGCATAGCGATGCAAGCGCTGGCCGCCCGTCACCAACTCTGTGCCCCGGAAGATCAGGTCAAACGAATTGGAATACTCCTGGCGGACCGGATCAGGGTGCGTATAAAACGGGCGCTTGCGCATGGGATAGCCGGTGACAAACAAGAAATCGCTGCCAAACTGTTCCTCTGCCCACTCCCCCAGCCAGCGCTCATCCTGAGGCGAAAGGTCAGGCTCGCCGCGCACATCCGCGCCATAGCGGCGATAGATCAACTCCTGCGCGTCGCTAAAGTGGATGCTGGGAATCTCAGCAGGCACCACCGGCAGCCGAACGTTGAGCAGTTCTAGTTCGGCTGCATACTCTCTACCCAGCGTCTCAAGGATGCCGGCCAGCACCTCGCGTAAGAGCGCCATCACCGTCCGATGGTCTTCGATAAAGCCAAACTCCACGTCCAGGCTAACATACTCGTTAATATGCCGCGCTGTCTCATGCGGCTCGGCGCGAAAGACGGGGCCAACCTCAAAGACGCGCTCGAAGACACCCACCATGATCTGTTTGTAAAACTGCGGGCTTTGCGCCAGATAGGCAGGCCGGCCAAAGTAATCCAGTTGAAAGACGTTGGCGCCGCTCTCAGTGGCGGAGGCAACTATCTTAGGTGTCTGAATCTCGGTAAAGCCGCGCGCGTTTAGTGTTGCGCGAAAGCCCGCCATGACGCCCGCGCCCAGGCGCAGGATAGCGCGCCTGGTTGGGTGGCGGTTCACCACCACCGCGTGATCGAGCAGCGTGGGAACTCCGGCATTGAGGCTCCGCTTGCTCAGTGCGACGGGCGGCGTCTCTGTGACCGGGCTGATCATCTCGAGCTGCAATTCATGCAACTCCAGGCCGCCAGGAGCCTCTGGCGTCCTGACGACACGGCCCTCTATGGTGAGTACCGTCTCAACGCTGGGTTCACCCGTCGCCAGCGCTCCTAGCTCAGCCTCACTCTCGGCCACCGCCTGGATGGTTCCCCATCCGTCACGCACAATCAGAAAACTCACCGCGCCCAGACGGCGCATGGACTGAAGCCAGCCGGCAACGCGCACACGTTCCCCAACGTGCGCGCTGATCTCAGGGGTGCGAATGCGTTCCATAAAGCCATCTCCTTCTGCTGAAATTTCTCTCGCCTGCCCTGGTTGTTGGGTGGGGGGAAGTACGTCCGGGCAGGCCAGAGCGGCTCAGGAGACGTTTCCCCAAGGATTGGTGTCGTGCATCGGCGTTTGCTCCAGCGCAAAAAGCCCTCGTCCTTTTTTGGAGGACGAGGGCGAACATGCCGTATCGTGGTGCCACCACCATTTGCCCGAAAATCGGGCCTCACGCGATCTGCGCTCCTTCCAATTGAAGGAGCAACACATCGCTGCGCGCTAACGGGCGCAATCCGAAACAGGCTACTATGGGAGCGAACGGCTCACCAATTCACCAGTTGGCTCAGGGGGGTCATTCATAAGGTCTGGACGGCGATGCTTGCAGCCAGGGCATCGCTCTCTGCGCGCCAGCATACCTCTGAACCTGTCCCCATCACAGCGCTTCTTTCTTGTACTGTTTGGAATTGTATCATAATCAATCGGGAGGCAGCAAGGGCGCCTGCGCTCTTTCAAGCGCTCAGATAGCCTGGGCCGGCTGACTGGAATCAATTATACGGCGAAGAAAAGTCTCATAGGCTTCTTTCATCGGCAGCGCTTCGTCTGCCTGTATCCGGCGGCGCGTGGCCGTTACCTCCTGCTGACGGATCGGATCATAGCCAGTTTTCTCATACGTTTCCCAGAACAAGCCTATCCCTCGCCGCTGCCAGGCGGGCAGATCATTGAAGTTGATGCTATGCTGAAAAAGCAGTTCGTTCTTAGCGGCCACTGTCTGGCCTTTGAGCGCGGAGGTTGCCTGAGCAATGCTCTTGCCTGCCTTGCGTAAGGTCCAGTAGCACCAGCCATTCAAGGCGCAGCGCGCGGCATCGGCCTGGCGCCAGCGGAAATAATCGATCACCTGCGCGACATCAACCCCCAGCCAGAGCCGGCTATCAAAGTGGGCCGGCTGTTGGCAGGCCAGAGTGAATGTCGCGCTGGCAATGCCGGCTGAGATCGACACCAGCTTCTCTACCTCCCGATCAAACAGCTTCCACTCCGGGCGAAAGAGCAGCGAAATCTCATCGCTTTCGGTATACGCATAGATGCCCTGAAGCTCCTCAAGCAAGGTTTTGGCAGTTTGCTGCATCAGCGCGTGGAATGCTGGGTCAAACGGCTTCTCAAAACGGGCTTCGGTGAACCGCGAGAACCCACGACCATCCACCCGAATGACCACCCAGGCACCAGGCAGCACGCGCAGTCCATGAAAATATTCGAGCGCGCGCATCCGTTCTTCAAAATCATCCTTATTCATACGGCCTCGCGTCGGCAGAACGACATAGACGCCCCTCTAGTGTACGGGAAATCAGGCATCCATGAAAAGCAAAGAGCCGGCTAACAGTGCGGGCGTGGAAACACTGCTGCCGGTTCTTGAGAGTCATTATTCGGTTGGTCGTGGAGATGGTCACTTCCTCCTGCTGCCATGCTAGCAATGACATCGCACATGGCAAACCAGGCGTTCATGCCTGATACCTGTCTGTTGCGGTTGCTATGGCCGCAGCACAGCGCTCTCAGGATGCCTGTGCTTGGTCACAGCCGCGCGTCAGCACTCGAAAAAGTCTCCCACCGGCGCTGGTTCCCCATTGAACTGTTCAACGCCTTTCCGTCCCAGACCTCTTCAGGCGATCCACCTTCCCTCGCTTCAATCCCGCTCGCCTGAACTCCAGATACGACACACTACAGTGTTTACACACTACAGAGTACATCCTACAGCAAATACCATAAAAGTTCTCTCAGCATGCCAGGCGCTACGCCCACTGGTCGAACGATAGAGACGCTGTTTCGTGATGCTCAGCCCCTGCCTCACTCTGCTCAGCCTCCCAGGCGGCGCGATTGCGCGCGATCACCGGGAAGATGGCATTGGCAACCTCTTCGTGGACACTGATGACATCTCCATCGCCAGCCAGGATTACAATCGTCTGCTCCTCAGGAAGATGGATCAGCATCTCCCGGCCACCCGCCTGACCACCAACTGCTTTTTGATGGAAGAAGCGGGCCGCCCGCGAAGCTTCCATCAGGTGCGCTGCGCCCAGCGGTTGGCCGGTGCGCCCGTGATAGTGATGCAGCAGCACGCGCAATGACCGATTCGGCCCAAGCGAGACAACCTGATGCGCCAGAATCGTCACAGGTTCCCGCGCCGCGCTCGCGCCCGCAGGAACAGGCGCTTCTTCGGCTGGAGCCTCAGCCTCGCTTTCAGCGGCTTCTGCCTCAGCTTCGGCTGCTACTTCCTCCTCAGCCTCGACTTCGGCTGTGGCTTCCTCTGCTGCCTCCGCCTCGGCTGCGGCTTCCTCTTCGGCTACTGGAGCCTCAGTAGCTTCTGATGCCTCAACAGCTTCTACCTCAGCAGCAGGCGCCTCGTCTTCCTCAGCGGTTGCTTCAGCCTCCTCAACTGCTTCGGCCTCTACCTCAGCTTCCTCATGCGCTTCCTGGGCAGCCTCGGCAATCGCAATCGCCTCGGCAACGACGCTCGCCTCTTCGGTGCCAGCCTCGGCTTCGGCAGGCTCCTCTGAAGC
>CAZFWN010000156.1:0-5493 GCA_964522745.1 uncultured Ktedonobacterales bacterium | reverse complement strand
ACCACCTCCACCGTCTCCTCAACTTCCACGATCACCACCTCCTCATCGGCTTCTGCGGCTTCTTCCAGTGCGGCTATTGGCTGAGCTTCGCTTTCTTCGGCTGCCAGTTCCTCGACGGCTTCAACAGCTTCCTCAAACTCAGCCACCGCCTCTTCCAAAGCCCCTTCAGCTTCCAGAGATGCTTCTTCTGCTGGCGCCGCCTCCGCAGCAGGCTCAGCTACCTCTTCCGCAGCCGGAGCCTCTTCCAGAGCCACAGCAACCAATGTCTCCTCAACTGCTTCCTCTTCGTCCGAAGCGACCTCTATGCTTTCCTCAACCACAAGGACGACCTCTGGCTCAGCAACTTCTTCCTCAGCAGCCGCCTCCTCCGCAACAGGCTCGGCCTCTTCAGAAGCAGCCTCTTCCTCCTCAGCAACGGCCTCTTCCTCAGAAGTGGCTGTTACCTCCTCAGCAGCACCAGCTTCTTCCGAAATAGCTTCTGCCTCCGCAGCGGCCTCTTCCTCAAGCTCTTCAGCCTCTACCGCTGCTGTCTCTTCCATTGCGGCTGCTGCTTCCATGCTGGGCGGCTCAGCCTCCGCAGGCGCTTCGCCCGGCTCCATTGCCTCGGCGACCTCACTTGCAGTGGCCTCTGATTCTTCAGCGTCCTGAGCTTCGATCACTTCGACCACCTCGGCTGATGCAACAACCTCAGCATCGCCATCAGCATCGGCATGGGAGTCCGCGTCGGCAGGCGTCGCAGACGTCAGTTCCCCGGCCAATTCCGCCAATGTCTCCGGCTGGGCTGCTTCCTCACCCGCGATGTCATTGACAACGACAACGTGTGCTTCAGCATCATCCGATGCTTCCTGCTGATCGCTCTCTGCGTCAACGGGCGCTGAAGCTTCCGCTGTCTCACTACTATCTATATCTAGTTGCTCCGCATGGTCCTGGGCGTGATCTGCTGCCGCTTCTACCTGCTCCGTCGCTTCTGTGGTATCCGGCAGCACCGCCACCTCAACTTCACTCCCCAGTGAACTTTCCTGCGCATCCATCTCTGGATTCTCGCTGACCATTGCCCTGTTCCTTTCCTGCGTTGCAGGCAACGTTTGTTTTCAATGTGCGTAAAGCATGCCGCGCTCAAACAGCGCGTGGTCCATTCCACGCCCTGACCGCGCACTGCCCCTCGGAATCCCT
Organism: uncultured Ktedonobacterales bacterium; assembly: GCA_964522745.1. Taxonomy (GTDB): domain Bacteria; phylum Chloroflexota; class Ktedonobacteria; order Ktedonobacterales; family DATBGS01; genus DATBHW01. The sequence continues at coordinate 4,320 of CAZFWN010000156.1, read as the reverse complement.
CCAAGGCTCGCGCGTCTGCTTCGCGCGTCATCTTAACAGAGCGATACCAGAGGCACAAGGGGATATTTTGGCGGCCAGATTGCGTCCATTTGAACACATCACATAAACACTTCTTGATGTGATTAAAAGAAAGAAGCTGAAGGGAGGGAGAGGTGCTTCTATCCGCTCTGACAGAATTAGGAATATATGAAAGCTTTGTTCACACACATGAGTTTACCAGCCGAACGACGTCCATCTGGACTCACTGAAAACCTGGCAATCACCCTGCCCTTCGGGGTACAATAGAGGTTCAGGGTTATATATAAAAGAAGTGAGACCGAAGTTCTTGCTGAAGTGAGGGACACGCCCATTATGTCAGAACACACCTACCTGGGACACTCCGCGCTGCGTGTTGACGGGCCTGAAAAGCTCACCGGACAGCTTCGCTATACGGCAGACCTTCCTCTGGAAGGATTGCTGCACGCCCGCCTGGTACTCAGCCCCTACGCGCACGCTCGTATTCGAGCCATCGACAAGAGCGCGGCGCTGGCGCTCCCAGGGGTCGTAGCGGTGCTTACCGCCGCCGATCTGCCCATGACACGGACGAGGGAAGATGAATCATCTCGCCATCGCGCCCCGGTGGCCCGCGACTATACCCTCTTCCGAGGTCAGCCAGTGGCGATTACGTTGGCAAGCGACCCAGCAATTGCTGAAGACGCGGCAAATCTGGTGGCCGTAGACTACGAGCCGCTGGAGGCCGTCACTGATCCAGTGGCAGCGATGCAGCCAGGCGCGCCGCCCGTTCATCCCAATCTGTCGCATGACATCGCCGATGCTGAGGCCGGCATGCACGCGGCGGTAGCCCAATCCGAAGCGGCCACTGCCGAAAAAGAAGACCTCTCGGTCAATGTTGCCTCACACCCACGTTTCAGGGTTGGCAATATTGAGCAAGGCTTTCAGGAAGCCGATGTCGTGTTGGAAAAAACCTATCGCACCAGCATTGTCCATCAGAGCTATCTGGAGCCACAGACCGTTGCAGCCGCTACCGATGTGTTGGGCAACGTTACCGTCTGGGCCAGCACTCAGGCTATGTTCTATGCCCGCTCAGAGGTAGCTGCCGCGCTCAACCTGCCGGAGCATCGCGTGCGCGTGACTGCCATGCCAGTAGGCGGCGGCTTTGGCGGCAAATTTATCCTGCTAGAGCCGCTAGTTGCCGCGCTCGCCTTCACTGTGCGCCGGCCCGTGCTGCTCAGCCTGACACGCAGCGATGATTTCCTGGCCGGCAATCCTGCCTCCCAGAGCGTTATCACCATCAAGGCTGGTGCAAAGCGCGATGGCACGCTCACCGCGCTGCAAGCCAGGCTGATCTTCGATAGCGGCGCCTATCCGGGCGCCCCAGCAGGGATTGGGGCTGTTATCCTCAGCGGGTACTACCGCTGCCCCAACCTGGACCTGCGTGCCTACGAAGTGCTGACCCATAAGCCCGGCGTTGGCGCCTATCGCGCGCCGGGCGCGCCCCAGGCCACCTTTGCCCTGGAATCGCATATGGACGCGCTGGCCCACGCAGTCGGGCTGGACCCAATAGCCTTCCGGCTGCGCAACGTCGTCGTCGAAGGCGACAAGCGTGTCGATGGCGCAACATTCCCAGCCATCGGCCTGCGAGAATGCCTGGAGCAACTCCAGAACCACCCCCTCTGGAAGAACCGCCAGGAGAACGTAACCGACGAGCAAGGCCGGGCAATTGGGGTGGGCATTGCCGCCGGTGGCTGGCCGGGCGGTCTGGAATCCGCTGCTGCCGCCTGCCGGATGGACCGCGACGGCACCTTCACCCTCGTCGTGGGATCCGTCGATCTGACTGGAACGGATACCACCATGACGCGCATAGCCGCCGAGATTCTCAACCAGCCTCCTGAAAAGATTCGTCTGGCCCACGCTGATACCGACACTGCCCCTTATATGGGAGCAACTGGCGGCAGTAAGGTAACATATACACTCGGCGCTGCCGTCCAGAAAGCCGCCCAGGATGCGCGCCGTCAGGTGCTAGAGATTGCAGCGGACCGGCTAGAGGCTGCGCCCGGCGATCTCGAACTGATGCCAGGGCGGGTAGAGGTCAAGGGGCTGCCCTCGCGCAGTGTCACGCTCAGCGATATTGCGGTAAGAAGCATGAGCTTTGGCGCACGCTACGAGCCGGTCTTTGGGCGCGGCTCGGTGGCGCAAACCAAAGGCGCGCCGATGTTTACTGCCCACCTGGCGCGAGTAGCTGTTGATCGGGAGACTGGTGAGGTTTCCGTACTGGAGTATGTTGCCGCGCAGGACGTCGGCTTTGCGCTGAATCCCGCCGAGGTGCAGGGGCAGATGATGGGCGGCATTGTGCAAGGGCTGGGCTGGGCACTTTACGAGCAGATGCTCTATGATGAGCGCGGCCAGTTGCTCAACAGCAGTTTCATGGAGTATGCCATTCCTGGGGCGCGAGGTACACCACACATTGATACGCTGCTGGTTGAGGTGCCAGCGGCATTCGGCCCCTTTGGCGCCAAGGGTGTTGGCGAGCCACCCGTCATTCCAGGGGGCGCTGCCATCGCCAATGCCATCGCTGATGCAACGGGCGTCCATGTGACTCAACTACCCATGACCCCAGAGCGGGTCTTCCATGCCCTTAGCAACGGCACGTCTGAAGAGGCGTAGACACAATCAATGTGCTACTACTGTAGCGCCGGCTGGAAGCCGGCGCTACAGTAGTAGCAAGCTAATGCTCGGAGGCGACGCCCCGCGCAAACGAACGGGCGTTTTCCCAGACCTCGCTGAGTGGGTAGGTGCCGCTGCGCATATAGGTGAAGTAGAGCGAATCCAGCGCCAGCCGGCGCGTCTCCGTGCTGGGGAGTTGGGTGAGCTTCCAGGTGCGGCGCTCGCGCTCGATGACCGCCTGCGCGTAAGCAATCAGTGGATCCCCAGGAAAGACATCGGCGCGCAGCCAGGCCCAGGTGCGCGCCACCCGGCGCGCACCACTCTCGCTATACGTACCCTGCAAGCCGCTACAGGTACGAAATACATTGGCAGCAAGAACATCAAGCTGCTGTGGTGGCAATTGCCAGCCAAAGGCAGCATATTCTGCCCGGATAATGGCCCGGAGTCGTAGTAATTGACGCTCGTTGAGCGGAAGGGCTGAACCGGCAAGTGGCATCGCGTTCTCCTCTTGCCCTGGCGCGGAATCTTCCAGGCGGTCTCTTTTGCCGCCCTGGTTGGGAGCATCCTAGCATGTCAAGCACCACCCGTCAAGTAGGAAATTCGCGGCAGAACGTGCTAGCGGAACAAACACAGCCGTGTTATAGTGGGGCTGTAGCAAACCACCTTCTGCCAACCAAGAGGAATGGAGAAGAGCAACTGGATGAGCGCTGATCGTATGGCCGCCATTGTGGGCGTCGCTGAATCAGACCTGGGCGTCACGCCCGGAAAGACCGTCCTGCAACTGCAAGCACAGGCAGCAAAAGCGGCCCTGGATGACGCTGGGCTGAAGAAATCAGACGTGGATGCCCTGTTTACCGCTGGAAACTGGGCCTGGTCGCCAACCCTCATGCTGGCGGAATATCTGGGCATTCAGCCAAAATACTCAGACGGAACCAACGTCGGCGGGTCTTCGTTCGAGCTGCACGTCGGCCACGCGGTGGCTGGCATCCAGGCGGGGTTGTTTGAGGTAGCGTTGATTACCTATGGCAGCACCCAGCGCTCAGATCGCTCGCGGAACCGGCCAGTGGCCTCCGCGCCGCTGACTGAACAATTCGAGCGCCCCTATGGGCTGCCAAGTCCTGTTGGCGCCTATGCAATGGCCGCCATGCGCCATATGTATCAGTATGGCACAACCGGCGAGCAACTGGCCGAAATCGCGGTGGCTACACGCAAATGGGCCATGCTCAACGAGAAGGCCATGATGCGTACTCCGCTTGAAATTCAAGATGTTCTCACTTCGCGCTGGATTGCCGAGCCGCTGCACCTGCTGGACTGCTGCCTGGTCACCGATGGGGGCGGGGCCATCGTCATTGCTTCAGCCCGTCGCGCTGCCGATACGAAGAAAGAACCCATCTGGATTCTTGGGCACGCCGAAACCCATACCCACAACACCATCGCTAACATGCCTGATCTGACCATGACCGGGGCGCGCCAAACAGGGCGCGATGCCCTGGCGATGGCCGGCGTCACCCATGCTGAGATCGATGTGGTAGAAATCTACGATTCGTTCACCATCACCGTGCTGCTGACGCTGGAGGCGCTGGGCTTCTGCCAGCCCGGCGAAGGCGGCGCGTTCGTCAGCAATCAACGCACGGCCCCCGGCGGCGCGTTCCCCTT
>CAZFWN010000155.1:0-13042 GCA_964522745.1 uncultured Ktedonobacterales bacterium | reverse complement strand
GAGTTTTCGCATATTACGGGCGAAAGTAGCCAGCACACCCCGCACCAACGATTAGCCTATCAGAGAAAATGAGCCGCAGAAGATGAGAAGCGGCGGTTGCCTCACCCGCAGTTGTATATCCGGAATCAGGGCTCAGTACAAGATGGTCACACGCTGTCCACTGCGCGCTGATTCCACAATGGCATCGGCCACGACGGAAGCCCGATAGCCATCCTCGAAGTCTGCCCCATCAGGAGCAACTGATTTCCCCTCCACTACGGCTTCAAAGAAGTGCTTGATCTCATGTACAAAGGTATGCTCCCAGCCAATGATATGCCCCTGCGGCCACCACGCGCCAACAAACGGGTGGGTGCTTTCGGTGACAAGCACCTGCCGGAAACCCTGCGCGTCGCTGATTTTCTCCTCTTCCGGCAGATAGACTTCTAATTCGTTCAGGCGCTCCATATTGAAGGCCAGCGAGCCTTTTTCACCGTTGATCTCCAGAGCCTGATGGTTCCTGCGCCCGCGCGCAAAGCGAGTCGCTTCCAAGGTGCCGATGGCCCCATTGGCAAACGTCAAGGTCGCTGCAAACGCATCATCAACCGTGACCTGGCCGTTGCCGCCTTCTGCCGTAGAGCGCTCAGGAATAAAGGTCGCAGTGTTCGCGCTGATCGTCGCTGGCTCGCCCACCAGAAAGCGCGCAATATCGATGATATGCGTGCCCAGATCGCCAATGGCGCCCGTTCCTGCTGTCTCTGCATCCATCCGCCAGACCATTGGAAAGGCCGGATCAGTAATCCACTCTTGCAAATAGCGAGCGCGGAAATGATAGATGCGCCCCAGGCGACCTGCCTGAATGATCTCTCGCGCCAGGCGAATGGCCGGCACAAAGCGATAATTGAAGGCGCACATATGTACAATGCCAGCCTGCCGTGCCGCCTCCCACATCAGCTTAGCCTCGGCAGCGTTGCGGCCCAGCGGTTTTTCGCAAATGATATGTTTGCCCGCCCGCGCAGCAGCAATACAGGATTCAGCATGCACGTTATTGGGTGCGCCATTATCAAAAACCTGAATGTCAGGATCATCAACCAGCGCGTGCCAGTCGGTCACCGCTTTTTCATAGCCATACCGCTGCGCGGCGGCCTCCACTCGCTCTTGATTGCGGCCCGCGATGGCAACCAGCCTGGCTCGCGCAGGCGGAGGTGTATAGATGTAGTCCAGTTTCTTGAAGGCATTCGTGTGCGCCTTGCCCATAAAGGCATAGCCCAGCATGCCCACCCCAAGCGCCGGCACCTCACCTGCTGCCTGCCCACCCTCGCCCATTGTCAAAAACCCGACACGATCAGACATATCCTACTCCTCTGATGACTCCACAAACAATCCCTGGGAGTTAGATGGCCTGCAAGATACCCCGCAGATGCTCCAGCGAGCGGCGGGCGCTTTCCAGCGACGGGATGTGGGGCTGGTCGTTCTCCACAATATACCAGCGAGTGCCCTGCTCATGCGCCGCCCGGCAGATGCCCGCCATATCCAGTGTCCCACTGCCCACCTCCGTGTAGCTCCGGTCAGTGGACATATCTTTGGCATGGATGAACAAGACCCGGCCAGCATGTTGGCGCAGAAAGTCCACAGGGTCTGCCCCGGCATAGGCGGCCCAATAGGCGTCGAACTCCAGCGCGACAACCATCGGGTCCGTATTTTGTAGTAGCAGATCAAGCAGTGTCACGCCGCCAGTCTGGGCAAACTCAAAATCATGGTTATGGTAGCCAAACGCGATACCTCGCCCGTGGCAGCGGCGGCCAATCTCATTCAGGCGCGGGGCAAAGGCGCGCAGGGCATCAGGGCTGCTGTGCTCACGCGGCAGTGATGGAAGCACCAGCGCGGCGCAGCCAATCGTCTGGCAGTAATCAAGCTCGAGGTCAAGATCGCTCTCCAGCCTCGCAAAGGCTATATGCGTTGAGATCGGATGCAGCCGGGTTTCTGCCAGCAGCGCCGCCATCTGGTCGGATGAGAGGCCGCCATAGCCTGCAAACTCAACAGCACGATAGCCGAGCAGCGCCACCTGCCGGAGCGTCCCCGCGAAGTCACGCGCGGTCTCATCGCGCACAGTATAGAGTTGCAGCGCAATGGGCATATCTACCACAAATTTCTCCCTCCTTGCCTGCAAAACCTCTTACCGAAGGGTCTCTTCTTCGATCACACCCAGCGGCAGGGGCGCGGGACGTTCGCAGGCGCTGGCAATTTCGATATGGCTGCCTTGCTCAGAAGCCTCCTCAAAAGCCAGCAGCAGATCAAGGACATGATACCCCAAATCCCCATTGGCCCGATGTGGGCGACCCAGGCGGAGCGCATAGGCCATATCCGCCACACCAATGCCCCGGCTATTTTCGCTGTACCCATGCGTCAGCGGCACTTCTCCCCAATCTTGTGCCCTGGCGCGGCGCACCCGCACCGGCCCGCCAAAGATATTGGGGTCAGGCACGCTGAGCGAGCCACGCGTCCCGTAAATCTCAATGCGCGGCACACTGCTGGCCCAGACATCAAAGCTGGTGATAATCGTCCCGATGACACCGCTGGCAAAATCGAGCACTCCGGCAATATGCGTGGGCGTTTCAACAGGAATCGTCTCGCCATAGCGGGCTGCACTGGTGATGGTGCGTTCGGGGAAGGTAATCTTGGTTGAGCCAGTGACACGGCGAATCGGCCCCAACAACGACACCAGCGCCGTCAGGTAATACGGCCCCATATCCAGCATCGGCCCAGCCCCGCGTTGATAGAAAAAGGCGGGATCAGGGTGCCAGCGTTCCGGGCCGCGACTCATCATCGCAGCTGTGGCGGCCACCGGCTCGCCAATCCAGCCATCGTCAATAAGTTTGCGGCACGTCTGCAAGCCCGCGCCCAGAAACGTATCCGGCGCGTTGCCCACCAGCAAGCCGCGTTCCCTTGCCAGGTCCACTATGCTGCGCGCATCGGCGCGGCTGATGGCAAGGGGTTTTTCATTGTACACATGTTTCCCTGCCTCAAGCGCTGCCAACGCCACCTCAGCATGCGCCGCCGGAATAGTCAGATTGATGATCAACTCGATCTCTGGAACAGCCAACAGCGCCTCAACGCTGCACGCACGCGGCACGTCAAATTCAGCTGCGCGCGCCTGCGCTCGTTCCAGAGACAAATCGGCACATGCCACCATCTCCAGAATCTTCAGGTGTTTGATGGTCTCCAAATATTGGGTGCTGATCACGCCACAGCCGATGATCCCAATTTTCATCGGCTGCACGGGTTGAAGAAGCTTTACCGCTTTGGTGGTGGTTGCGGGCTGAACCACTTTCTCCATCACACTTTGCTCCTGCTGCTGTGTTTTCTGCCAGTTGACCTGTATCCTACCACGAAAAACTACGGCAGCAGCGAAAAGGGTTGTGTTGCCTCGCGCTCGAATGACCGAACGGTTTCGTCAGGCGGTGGCGAGGCTGAGTGTTGTCATGGCCCATGAAGCCGCCGCACGATTAGCGCGCGTGCTGCATTTGCCTCTCCCCTATTTGCGGGAACGCTGGGAAGCGGGGAACAGAATGCCCATATCCTCTGGGAAGAGATTCGAGAGCAGGGGTTTACCAGCTCTGCTCGTTATTTAAGGCGCTATCTGACACAATGGCGCACGGAGCCGGGTCGCAAAGGCCGCCCTCCGAAGGTGCCAGTAATGACGCCCACGGTGCTACCACAGCGCGAGCGCGCCCTTTCCGCGCGGCGTCTGCGCTGGCTCTGCTGCACAGACCCAGCAGAACTCTCTGCCACAGACACCGCCTTCTTGGCCTCACTGTATGAGCGGTGCCCCGATCTGCTGACGATGCAACAGCACATCACGGCGTTCATGGCGCTGGTGAGGCAGCATGAACGCTCCACCTTAGACACTTGGTTGCGGCAAGCCGAACAGACTGGCCTGCCGGATCTCCTGGGGTTCGTTCAAGGCATTCGGCGCGATTATGCTGCCGTGGCCGGGGCGCTGGAGTATGCGTGGAGCCAAGGTGTCGTCGAAGGGCAGGTCAACCGGATTAAAACGATCAAACGGCAACTCTATGGCCGAGCCACGCTGCCCATCCTCAAGCACCATGTGTTGCTCTCAGCGGCTTGAGGCAGTCAACAAGACAATCTCAAGGTAAGAACTGACCCCTGTTCACCAGAAAGAGCGGAGAACCTGACCTTGGGGAGTACCTCAGGCATTGGGGTGGTCTACCAGGCGCAGAATCTGCTGCTCAAGCGCCAGCAGGCGATCAAAGTACTCCTCGAACACCACGCGCTCGACAAGCAGTTCCGGCAGCGCTTTCTGCGCGAGGCGCAGACACTGGCGGCCCTCGATCACCCCAACATCGTGCCGGTGCATGACTTTGGCATCGAGGAGGAGCGGGGCTATCTGGTGATGCCCTTCGTGAGCGGTGGGACGCTCCAGCAGGTTCTCAAACGCCAGACTGGCCCGCTGCCCCTGGAGCAGACGCGACGGGCGATGCAGCACCTGGCGGCAGCACCGGACTATGCCCATGCCCAGGGGGTGGTGTATCTGGATCTCAAGCCGGCCAATGTCCTCCTGCACCCGGATGGGCGGCTGCTGCTCTCTGACTTTGGCCTGGCGCACCTGATGAAAGAAGGAGCGGTGCAAGGGGGCACCAGCCTGCAATTTGGCACGCCCAGCTATATGGCCCCTGAACATCTGCGCGGCCAGCCTGACTGGCGCAGCGATCTCTATGCGCTGGGGGTGGTGCTCTACCACCTGTTGACGGGCCAGCTGCCCTTTGCCGGGTCTACGCCCGAGGCGGTCATCCTCAAGCAAGTGATGGACCCGCCCCCGCCGGTGCGGCGTTTGCGGCCAGACTTGCCACCCGCCATCGAGGCGGTGCTGGCCACCGCATTGGCGAAGCGCCCAGAGGCGCGCTATCAGCGGGCCAGCGCATTGCTGGTGGCCTTTCAGCAGGCAATGCGCGCGGGCTGAGCGGAGGAGCCAGGGGGAGTGCCGGGTGCTGGATGAGGGCTTCCGGTTCGCTTGAGTACCTGCCGAACGGAGTCCTTCATGGCCTGCCAGGTGGACAGGAACAGACGATCCCCGCAAAGCAGGAGAGCAGAGGGAGTGCAGGAGATGACCCAGGAGATCCCGACCCAAGCCAGGCACATCGCCGCCGAACGCGAGCGGCTCCACACCCTGGTCGCCTCTACGGTGGCGCTTGCCTGGGGCGAGGAAGAGCCGCTCGCGGAGATCCTGCACGAGGCAGCCCAGGATGCCGCGCTGGACGCCCTCCTGCAAGCACTCCAGGCGACGATGAGCGAAGCGCAGGAGTGAGGGCAACCCAATGAACGACGCTGTTGCCTGCTCACCCTCTCCCGCATCCGGCATGACTCCCCTGTGCTGGCTCCCTTCGCAGATCCGTTCGAGCAGAGGGGCGAGTGAGCAAGATGATTCATGCCTAGCTGTGGGGGATATGCACGTAGCCAGCACAAGAGCGAATGAGCCACCCAAGGCACGAACAAGAGGCACCAGCCTGGCCCTGGATGGCTCCCTGCCTGCGTGCCCAAACGTGGCAGGATGGCTGCAGCGTAGCTGCGGCTACAGATGGATGTCTGGCTTGGTGGTACGCTTTCCCAAGGAGTGGGGGATCCGCCCACGAGTCAGGACTGGCATTGAGCTCAGCTTATGCCGCTCGCCCAGGCAGTCGCCCAGCCGGTGTTCCAGCTCTTGTGTGCTGCGGTTGGTGTGCCCTCGGGAGGAGGTCCAGTCCATCCTAGAGATGGACCAAAGCACAAGGCCATGACACCCAGCAGGAACCACGCGCTCGCAAAGGGACGAAGCTGGTCTTGGTGGGGGCGTTGCTGGCGTGAATCGTCAGAGGCATCCCCCCTCTGCAGGGAAACCGGGGGCGAGACGACCATCGCTGCCCACTGGAGGAAAACGATGACGACGCTTGAATGGTCAGGGAGCCAGACCAGATCTGAAGTGTGGCCGTCTCTGCCACTGGCCGCGTGGCAGGAGACCTATCACACGCTGCACCTGTGGACGCAGATCGTGGGCAAGGTCCGGCTCACACTCAGCCCGCCAGTCAATCACTGGTGGGGGGTCACACTGTATCTCACCTCGCGCGGCCTGACCACCTCCCCGATGTTCTTTGGCTCGCTTGCTTTTGAGGTGAGCTTCGACTTCCTCGACCAGTGTATGCGCATTCAGACCAGCGACGGCCGGGCGAAAGCGGTGGGCCTCTTCCCGCGCTCAGTCGCCGATTTCTACCGCGAATTGATGGCGGCCCTACGTTCGCTGGGCATCGACGTCCAGATCTGTCCTCGTCCACAGGAAGTGCCCAACCCGATTCCTTTCGACCAGGATGAGGTGCATGCCTCCTACGATGCCGACTCCGCCCAGCGCTTCTGGCGGATCCTCCTCCAGTCAGAGCGGGTGTTCACCGCGTTCCGCGCTCGCTTTCTCGGCAAGTGTAGCCCGGTCCACTTTTTCTGGGGCAGTTGCGACCTGGCGGTCACGCGCTTTTCGGGCCGACGCGCCCCAGAGCGCCCAGGGGCAGATCGCATCACGCGCGAGGCGTATTCGCATGAGGTCAGTAGCGCTGGGTTCTGGCCTGGCAGTGGTCCTATCCAGGAACCAGCCTACTACGCCTATATGGCCCCGGAACCGCCTGGCCTCAGCACGGCGCCCATTCATCCCAGCACCGCCTGGTACAGTCCTGACGTGGCCGAATTCCTGCTCCGCTACGAAGACGTGCGGACGGCGGAGCACCCTGAGGCGGTCTTGCTCGACTTCCTGCAAAGCACCTACGAGGCTGGGGCGAACCTCGCCGAATGGGATCGCGCCGCCCTGGAGCGCTAAAGGCAGCAGGTGTCCTGACACCTTGGGCCATCCAAGCAGAAACAGGAACGATGCAAGCGAGCGCTTCGCCTCTGTTGGCTACGGATGACCCAGGGAGCCAGGACAGCCCGTCTACGTGGAAAAATACCGCAACTGCATTGCCCGCAGCTTCGGCACACCTGAAGCATTCGCGGCGAAATATGCCGTCGCGCTGCGCATCACGCCCACCAAAGTCCGGGGCCACTGACCAGGGCTTTCTTACTGCGCGTCAGCCTGAAACGTAATGGGCAGGTGCATTACGCCAAACACAATGCCGCTGCCAATTGACTGCAAGGGCACGGCGCGCCTGCGCCGAATGCTGCGAAAGCGCTCCAGCAGCAGCATCAGGGCAATTTTCGCTTCCAGGCGGGCCAGCGGCGCACCCAGGCAAAAGTGAATGCCATGCCCAAAGGCCAGGTGCCGGTTGGGCGTTCGCTTGAAATCAAACCGATCAGGGTCGGGGAACTGCTCCTCATCCCGGTTGGCCGAGCTGATCTCTGCTATCACCCACTGCCCGGCACGCAGCCGCTGGCCGCTCAGTTCGACATCCACAAGCGCCCGGCGAAACATCATCTGCACGGGCGAGCGATAGCGCAGCACCTCCTCAATGGCCCCTGGTATCAGGGATGGGTCGGCGCGCAGTTCCTCAAACACCTCAGGATGTTCATCGAAGCAGAGCAGCGCGTTGCCCAGCAAGTGGGTGGTCGTCTCGTTCCCGGCCACCAGCAGCAAGACACAAAAGCCCAGCAATTCCTGCTGGCTCAGATGCTGCCCCTCCACCTGCGCGGCCAGCAGCGCGCTGATCAGATCATCCTGCGGCTCGCGCCGTCGCTGCTCCATAATGCGCAGGAAGTATTCGACCATTTCCGCTCGCGGGCGCGTGCCAACGCCGGTGCCGGGCACACCCACAACCGCATCCGACCACATTTTGAAGCGGGCGCGGTCCTGCTGCGGCACGCCCAGCAGTTCCGCAATCACCAGTATGGGCAGCGGCGCGGCAAGATCATCGATCACATCCATCGAACCTTTTGCCGCCACCTGATCGAGCAGGTTCGAGGTAATCGCGGTGATGCGCTCCGAAAGGTCGGCCACGCTGCGCGGCGTAAACGCCTGGGTCACCAGGGCGCGCAACTGCCGATGGCGCGGCGGGTCGAGCGAAATGAGGCTGGCGTCCAGCGGGTCCGCGCTATTGATGCTCCCTGCCGAGGCTGAAGAAAACGTCGCAAAGTCTGAAAGGACACGCTGCACATCGTGGTAGCGAAACACCGTCCACGCCTGATAGGAAGCGGAATAGTAGACTGGGGCTTCTGCGCGCATGCGGCGATACCAGGGAAACGGATTGAGTTCCTCGTCGTCTTCTCTATTCAGCATCAGTCTGCGTTCCTCGTCAGCCGCCTGGCTGAGTATCTGCTTGATTGACGGTCTCACATACAGGTTTCTTCTGGGCCAGGCGCAGCTTTTCCGCGCGTGGCAGCGCCTTGATCGCCAGTTCAGCCCGCAGCGCGTCGCTTTTACTTGGGAACGCCCAGCAGGTCACCAGCGTCACTGGACGACGCCCCCGCGTATAGCGCGCCCCGGTGCCAGCGTTGTGCATCGCCAGGCGGCGCGCAACGTCTGCCGTATACCCCGTGTAGAGCGTTCCATCCGCGCACGCAAGCAGATAGACGAAATGCCCCGCAGCCTCCGGCGCTAATACACTGCCCGCTGGAAGCGCAAGCTGCTGTTTCCTGCTCACCCCGACCTCCTGAACTGATAGCTTCAGCGGCAGCGCTGGCCTCTTCTGGTCAAGCTCAGCATACCATAACATCCCGGCTCTTTCCTGCAAGGAAACTGTTGTGCTGGCTCCTTTCGTCATCGGTTCGGAATGGGATAGGCGGCTGGCGAGGTACCGCTTTCGCGGCCCTTTTCCATCCGCCCTCCCCAGAACCGACCGTACAAGTTTCCAAGTAGTCGGCTCGCCAGTTCCCGCTTCTCTCCCTTTGGCCTCTCCGCATCTCGCGTAGCCGCATCAGGTTCAAGCGGTTCCCCTGTCACCCTTCGCCCTATGGCTGGCTTTCCCAACCCTCCTGGCAGGTCGTTACTCCTGCGACTACTGCGGTGACTCTGTCCCCATGAGGCTCGCGCCTGGTAGGGGATCCCATGTTCCGCCACGATGAGACGTTTCGAGCGCCACGTAGGTGCCTCAGCCTCATCCATCACCTTCATGAGACCTCATTGATCCCCATCCTTTCCGCGAGGGTGCCCAGAACGGCTACTTTATCCTGAGTGCAGAAAGGCTCTGGCTTCAAGCGTTCTGCCAGAGGACGTGTGCTTGCATCCTCGGTGATTGAGGTTCGAGCAATCCGGCTCTCACCTTATGGCGCGGAACTCGCGAGCCTCAAGCTACAACGCTTTCGCTTCCTGCCCGCTTTCTCGGCATGCTGTTGTCCCCTTTGGCTTTCGCCGCCAGGTAAGCCGGTGTTCCTAGAACCTCCCTCAAATTCTAGCCGATTGCATCGGCGATCTCATCGTGCGTGACACGGCGCACGTAGCCAGCACAGCCCCCAACTGCTGCTCCACCTGATCGAACGCCGCAAAGGCGTGCTCGAAGATACGCCGCTCCAAACCGGCGATGCGCTCGAACCGTTGCGCGTCCAACAGCGCCCGCTGCTCCCACTGCATCGCCAGCACAAAACAGCACGCAGCCTCATCGATCACGCGGATGCCAGTGTTTCTGTGCAGAGTCCCCAAACGCGCTTGCAGGCTTTACCCTGCTCGTCGGCAGAGGGCAAGCACTGGAAACTGACGGTCCGTCTTCGCTTGCTGCTCCGCCAGCATGGGAGAGCATGCCACCGCCTTCCTCCAGAGCCGATCCCGCTCTGAAGCCTCTACGAGAGCAGCGCTGGCGTCGAACGCCTCCGTCCCGATCTCGACCGTGACCTGCGGGTGCTTCACCAGGTTGTGATACCAGTCTGGGTGCCTCGACGCGCCCTGTTTGGCCGCGATCACCATCAGGCGCTCTCCATCGCGGAGATAGCCCAGCAGCGTCGCGTGTGGTTGGCCGCTCCTGGCGCCGGTAGTCGTCAGCACGAGCAACGGGGTGTGGGCGAATGGCCCGCCGACGGTGCCCCCGTTCGCGCGAAACTCCTCAATCAGGCGGCTCTGGTAGTCGTTGCGGGTACTCATGGCACCTCCTGTCGTCGCTGTCGATCATGCAGACAGCTTTCTTGTCCTTTCGTCTACTCAGAGATGTAGTTGGCGCGATAGCCCCGCAGGAGGGCCAGCGGCTTGAGCGCCAGGAAGGGCCATTTTTGCAGGAGGATGGGTGGTCCGGCCAGAAACGCTTCGTATTCTAACGCCAGCAGCGCCATCTGGAGCACGTTGGGCCTCACCAGATGGCCGGTCTTTCCTCGGCTGCCCAGCACCGCCAGACTTTCAATAAAGTGTTCGATGCGCAAGGCAGGGCGAAACTCAATCAGGATACGGACGGGGGCTTGCCTCCATTGCCCCAGGTGTGAGGGGTCCGTGCAGCGACGGTCACTTGTTCCCCTGCCTGCAAGAAATGGTCTTGCCCGTTGATCTGGATGCGGGCAATGCCTTCCAGCACCTCGAAACGCTTTTGCTGATGCAGGTGGAGATGGGCTGGCGGGCCGGTGAACTCTGCGGATCGTCGCTCCTCAAAGCGGACGAAGACTCCATCCGTCTCTTGAGCCGTCTGATAGAAGATGGTCTGATCCCCATTGCGCGGGTTTGCGAGCACCTGACCGCTTGTTACCATCGTTTATTTCCTCCCAAAAGCAGGCGCTCGATCACCACGTGCTCCTTTCTTCGATTATAGCAGAAATGGCGGCGCGTTCAAGCATCACCCATGCCCAGCAGCAGGCGTAGCGCCCGGACGCATTCCTCTTGTCACCAACACGGGTCGACCTTCTCAGAGCAACCTCCAGCAGGTCTTCGAGGTGGCTGTCGATGTGTATCGCGAACTCGCCGATGCCTCGCCTAGAGGGCAGGCTCCCCGCTGTGCGCCAAGAGCGAACAGCAGTGATCAGGCCCATGAGCTTTCGTTGGCACAAAGCGAACGGCAGACCAACAGCCTGAACGAATGAGCGTACAATCAGGGAAGGTCCAGGAGAGGGCCACGTTCTTGCAGAGAAAGGGGTGAAACACGATCAAGGACATTTGCGTCCTGAACCGCATTCGGAAAGGAAGACGCCTCTATGGAATATCGCGCGCTTGGCCGGACCGGAGTACGTGTCAGCCCACTCTGTCTGGGGGCAATGATGTTCGGCCAGTGGGGCAACCCCGACCACGACGACAGTATGAGAATCATTCACCGCGCCCTGGATGCGGGCATCAATTTTATTGACACCGCTGATGTGTATTCACGCGGGGAATCGGAGGAGATTGTTGGCAAGGCCCTCGCCAATGGACGACGCAACCACGTGGTGCTTGCCTCCAAGGTGCATGGGGCGATGGGCGACGACCCCAACCAGCAAGGCAACTCCCGTCGCTGGATCATGCAGGAAGTCGAGTCCTCGCTGCGTCGTCTGAACACCGACTGGATTGATCTCTATCAGATTCACCGGCCTTCTCCGGAGACCGACATCGAGGAGACGCTTGGTGCGCTCAGTGATCTGGTGAGGCAAGGCAAGATCCGCTACATCGGCTCATCCACCTTCCCGGCCTCTCATATCGTTGAGGCCCAGTGGGTGGCCCGCGACCGCCATCTGACCCGCTTCGTGACCGAACAACCACCCTACTCGCTGCTGGTACGTGGCGTGGAGGCGGATGTGCTGCCGACCTGCCAACGCTACGGCATAGGCGTTATCCCCTGGAGTCCCCTGGCTGGTGGCTGGTTATCGGGCAGGTGGCGAAAAGATGCTGCCACGCCGTCTTCGACCCGCTCCTCCAGACTGCCTGACCGCTATGACCTCTCGCAGCCTGGCAACCAGCGCAAGCTCGATGCTGCCGATGCACTCGCCGCGCTGGCCGAGGAAGCAGGCATCTCGCTGATCCACCTCGCGTTGGCATTTGTCATCAACCATCCGGCGGTGACGGCAGCCATCATCGGGCCACGCACGATGGACCAACTGGAGTCCCAACTGGGCGCCCTCGAGGTCGTGCTGGACGATACGCTGCTTGATCGCATCGATGAGATTGTCCCGCCCGGAACCAACCTCAATCCTGCCGACGCGGGCTGGATGCCCCCGGAGCTTGCGCCGTCGGCGCGTCGTCGGCAAGCAGTTCAAGCGCGTCGCTGACGCGCCCTCGCCCATCCCGACGACAAGAGGAGGCGGGAAACATGTGAATCAAGTCGCATCAGAACAGTGACCTCCTTCACTGCCCCTTTTCTAGGACCGGCGTAGCATCGCTCTCGGAGAGAAACCTCCGAGAGCGAGTGCCTCTTGGTTGCCAGAGCGCAGAAAGGAGCCAGGCACATCATTGCCTGTCCTCGCTGTCCTCAGACAAATGGCAAGACAGCCGGCTCCTAAGACACATCAAGGCCAGCAGCCCCATGAAGGAAGACAGACAATCCCAGGAGGAGGGACGTCGGACCAGATGGATCAGATGACGAACGCAACTCCCCAGGAGGAAGCCGTGCAGCCCGTCTCTCCCAAACCGACGACCCGTGGCCGACCCCATGCGCTGGCTCGCCTGCTCACGCGCTGCGCCATCCTGGTGCTGGCGCTGCTGGTGCTGGCCTGGATGCTGACACCCGCCCTCCGCGCGTTCACCCTGGTCGCCAACTTCTCACACCGGTCGGCTCCTCCAGCGCCGACCGATCTTCCGGTCCAGAACGTCCACTTTCAGGCCACAGACGGCGTGCAACTCGCGGGCTGGTTCGTCATCCGCGCGCCAACGGCGCCGACGATCATTCTGGTGCATGGGTTCAAAGGAGCACGGGCCGATATGCTGCCCTGGGCGCGGTTTCTCGTTGCGGCTGGCTACAATGTCCTGCTCTATGATAGTCGTGGCTGCGGCGAAAGTGCAGGCTGGGCCATCACGCTGGGGGCGCGCGAACCGGAGGACATTCTGGGGGCGGTTGCCTATCTCCAGCATCGTGCTGACCTGCAATCAAAACGGTTCGGCGCGTTGGGCGTGTCACTGGGGGCAGGCGCTGTGATCCTGGCGGCCGCCCGTACACCCGCCTTGGTGGCAACGGTGGCTGATAGTGCCTGGGCCGACGAACGTGGGCAGCTCAATCGGATGGGC
>CAZFWN010000154.1:0-13148 GCA_964522745.1 uncultured Ktedonobacterales bacterium | reverse complement strand
TAGTTCGCCAGGGACAGTGGAGCGAGCGCCCGCAGCGTTTCGAGGATGCCAGGAAGCGCGTCGGTGAGTGTCTCGACATCTTGCTGCGTGTTCTCTTTGCCCAGCGTCAGGCGCAGACTGCCATGCGCCAGTTCCACCGGAATACCCATTGCTACCAGCACATGCGATGGATCCAGCGAGGCCGAGGTGCAGGCCGAGCCGCTGGAGGCGGCCATGCCCAGCATATCGAGATTGAGCAAAACCGATTCGCCCTCAATGCCCTCGAAACAAAAGCTGGCGTTATTTGGCAGCCGCTCGGTCGGGTGGCCGGTCAGGTGCGCGCCCGGAATCTTCAGCAGCCGCTCAATCAATTGATCGCGCAGTGCGCGCAGATGGGTGTTGGTGGCCTCTAACTCAGCGTAGGCCAGGCGGAGTGCCTCGCCCATGCCGACGATGCCGGCGACATTCTCGGTGCCAGCGCGGCGGTTGCGCTCCTGGGAGCCGCCCTGCAACTGCGGCAGGATGCGCGTGCCCTGGCGGATATAGAGCGCGCCGACGCCCTTGGGGCCATAAAACTTATGCGCCGAGAGCGAGAGCAGGTCCACGCCCAGCCGGGTGACGTCCAGGTCGAGCGCGCCGCCGGCCTGCACCGCGTCGGTATGAAAGGGGATGCGCCGCGCCCGGCAGACCTGACTGATCTCGCTGATCGGCTGAATCGTGCCCACTTCGTTATTGGCATACATGATCGAAACCAGCACGGTGCGATCAGTGATAGCCCGTTCAACAGCGGCAGGATCGACACGCCCATACCCATCCACCGGCAGATAGGTCACGTCGTAGCCAAACTTTTCCAGATATTGGCAGGTATACAGCACGGCGTGATGCTCAATCGCTGAGGTGATAATATGGTTGCCCTTTTTCTGGCTGGCCTGGGCGACGCCCTTGATCGCCAGATTATCGCTTTCGGAGCCGCATCCGGTGAAGATCAGTTCGGTGGGCCGACAGCCCAGGATGGCGGCGATCTTCTCGCGTGATTCGTCCAGCGCCTTATGCGCGGCACGTCCCAATGCGTAGATACTGCTGGCGTTGCCATACGCCTGCGAAAAATAGGGCAGCATCGCCTCGACCACGCGCGGGTCTACCGGCGTGGTGGCGGCATGGTCAAGATAGAGTATTCGCTCTGAGGCCATCTCAAATGCCTCCTTCTCTAAAAGTGTACAATCGACACTTTCATCCTTAGAAGTATAGCATCCACCTGGGGACGTGTCAAAAATGGTACGGACCTCAAAGGTCCATTCGTTACATATGCACGAGCCATTTCTTTTTGAAAGAAAGACACGTTTCTCATGAAAAATGTGTTTCATCGGATTGGTCGCTGGGTATACGCGCTCTTGGAGGAGGGGAAGCATGGCAATCAGAAAAACATGATTGATATGCTCGATGGTGTCAGAGGCTGCGCGATCCTCTTCGTCATTATTTTTCATATCAATCGGACCAACCATGATACCCTCGTGGATTGGCACGCTGAGCCGCTGACCGCGTCGATCCTGACTGCTGGTGGGACGGGGGTAACATTATTCTTTGTCCTCTCTGGTTTCCTGCTGTTTCTGCCTTATGGGAAGGCACTTCTATTTGCTGAACGCTGGCCGCTGGCAAGAACCTTCTACCTGCGCCGGGCGTTGCGTATTATGCCAGGCTACTATATCTCACTGTTTGTCCTGATCTTTGTATCTGCCCCTCAGTATTTGCAGATGGCTCACCTGACTGATTTGGGGCTTTTCTTGACATTTCTCATGGATTCGTCACAGCAGACGTTTCGGCAATTGAATGGACCCTACTGGACACTAGCGACTGAGTGGCAATTTTATATGATCTTGCCATTGCTTGCCTTGGGGATACTGTTCCTGGTCAGGCGCGTCCCAATCCAATACAGACTGCGAGCTGTGACGTGTTGCCTCTTTGGTATTATTGCCGGGGGATTGGTTGTGCGCTTCTTAGGCTTCTACTTCCTGGAGAATCCCACCGTGACCTTTCTACTGCCACGACCAGCCCTCAACGTAGTCCTTTTTTTCTCATTCGGGATTACAGGCAAATATACCGAGGATTTCGCAGTAGGCATGCTCGCCAGCCTGTGCTACACCTTTGTACAGCGTCTGCCTATCGAGCATCGCTGCCTGAATGCACTGCGTCAGCGCAGCCGCTGGCTCTGGGGTGTGGGGATAGTGATCCTGGTGTTTTCCGCCATGTGGCACTTCCAGTCGAGTGAACCCGCCTGGTCGTTCCTGAATCCACTGATGCCCTCCTTTGCCTGGCTGAGCGAACTGGTCCTGGCCTTTGGTTATGGCATGTGCATCATAGCGATCCTCTTTAGCCCGCGCGAACTGCAACGACCATTTATCTGGAAGCCGCTGCGCTGGATTGGGTTGATCTCCTACAGTCTGTATATCTGGCATCTGCCGCTTATCAGCCTCTTTCAAACCCACGTACAGCAGCCTTTCTTCCCTCATCTCAACCAGTATCTCGTCTATCTCCTCTACTGGGTTTGGGTGTTGGGTGTGATCGTGCCTTTCTGTGTCCTCTCCTATGCTTTTGTGGAGCGACCTGGGATGAAGGTAGGGGATCGCTGGCGTAAGAGTATTGAGGAACACTCTCGTGCCTCTCTACAGGTGAAAGTGGTGCCCCCACCAGCAAGCAAGCAGAATCTATAGTCTCTTGATGGCCTCGCTGCATTTGTGCTATCCTATCAGCAAGATAGGATAGATTGAGTATCTGTTTGCTTCATATCGCCTTGCACCTTCCTGTCTGAGGAATATCTATGTGCATGCGTGACCCCTGTTAGGTTGCTAACGCCTCACTAGCCTTCGGGCGCTGGCCTGCAAGAGACGCTCTTCTTGCCGCGCTTGATCCTGCCTCGTGCCGGCCACCCCGCGCTGGCATGACTTGTTATACCCTCCACTGGCGCTGGCCGCCAGTCTGTGCCCGCGCGCCTCCCTGCTCTGAGAGCTTCTCTCTTCTTTTATTACCTGCTTCAAACTCTCAGAGAGGATGTTGTTTTATGGCGCGTGGTCTCTTCAATCGCGTGTTCCGCTGGCGCCTGAGCGCGCTGCTGGCCGCGCCTGTTATGTTATTAGCTATCGAACTGTTTGATGAGTTGGTTTCAGGCATCCCGGTAGTCTTGTTGCCGCTGGTGCGCGAGGGTCTGCATCTCAGCTATCAGCAAGTGGGCCTGCTGCTCAGCGCCGGACCGCTTTCAGGTGCGCTCTTTGATCCGGTGCTTTTGTTACTGAGTGATCGCTGGTCGAAGCGCTGGCTGTTGCGCGGTGGGCTGCTTGCCCTGGCCGCCAGCTTTGTGCTGGCTGGCGCCGCGCCAAACTTTCTTGTGCTGCTGCTGGCTGAGGTACTCTATTTCCCAGCAGGAGGCGTGGTGCTGAATCTGGCGCAGGCGGCGCTAATTGAGCAGGCCGCCGGCGGCGCAGAGCGGGCGATGACCCGCTGGACCATTCTGGGTGGGGTGGGCGATCTGGCCTCGCCACTGGCAGTTGCCGGCCTGTTAGCGCTGGGCCTGGGTTGGCGTCAATCATATGGGGCAGCGGCGGCTCTCTGGCTGCTGGCTCTCTTGCTCATCTGGCCTCAGCGCTTTGCCAAACCGCAGCCGGTATCTGCTGCTCAGCCATCAGACACCCTGGAGGAAACAACAGAGCAACCTTCAATTGGCCTGCTGGCCGGGCTGCGCGCTGCCTTGCGCGATTCGCTCTTGCTGCGCTGGACAGCCATAGAACTGCTATGCACAATGGTCGATGAAATATTTCTGGGCTTTGCTGCCCTCTATCTACGGGATGTGCGCCACGCCAGCGCGACCACGATCAGCCTCGTGCTGGCCGCCGGGCTGGTGGGTGGGCTGCTAGGGCTGTTCATCCTTGACTGGCTGATCGTGCGCGTGGCCGGGGTTCGGGTGCTGCCCTGGCTGGCCCTGCTGTCATTGGTGGGTGTAGTCGGTTTCCTGTTTGCTCCTTCGATCTGGCTAGCAGCGCTGGCGCTCTTTCTCTTCGAGGTGAGCGCCACTGGCTGGTATCCTATCTCGAAGGCCGCCGCGTATAGTCGTCTGCCGGGGCGCACAGGCACGGTGCAGGCAGTCATTGCGCTGGGCGAGCCGTTTGAGATTATTTTGCCACTTGTTGTCGGGTTCATTGCCGGGCAGTTTGGGACCGGCGCTGGCCTGGGCTTTCTGAGTCTGGCGCCGGTGGGCGTCTTACTGCTCGCCCCACGACGAGTGCAGCCGGCTCTCACGCCAGTCGCAGAGTAGCAGAAAGCGGGAGCGCATCTCTTTCGAGAAGCTCCCGCTGCTGCGGCGCGCTTATGCTGTTTTGCGGAGGATGGCGCGGGCCGGCGCGCCGTCGCCTCCGGCAATCTTGAGCGGCAGACAGATCAGTTCATACGTGCCGGGCTGGACCTGCGAGAGATTGAGTCCTTCGATAATCCAGATGCCGGCCCCCAGCAGCGCCTGGTGCGTTTCCTTGCCGTCTTTCTTATATCCACCAACGGAAAGATAATCAACGCCAATGGTTTGCACGCCAAGCGAGGCCAGATAGCGCGCCGCCTCCTGCGAGATGTATACAAAGTCCTCGATAAATGCCTGCGTCTTCCAGCCCCGCGCCGAGTTCTGTGTTTTGAAGAGAATGCGCTCGCCGTGCTGAATCTGCTGCGAGCGCAGTTCGTCTGGCTTGATGGATTCGGAGTCATGAATCTCGATGACGCGCGCGCTTCCCATCGTGGCATCAAGGGGTATCTCATCGATCCCCTTGCCCGCAGCCAGAAAGTGCCGGGGGGCATCCATGTGGGTGCCGGTATGTGATCCCATTGAGAGGGTCGAGACATTGCAGACGTCTCCGCGCTCCATCGAAAGCATCAGCCCAATCTGCACTGGCGGGTTATCCGGCCAGTGGACCATCCCATCTTGCAGGGTGACGGAAATATCAATCCAGGGGTTCGTCATGGCGTTTGCTCCTTGAAGAGTTGTTGTATGGTCTGCTGGATGGCCGGCCAATTTGGTTCCTCGACCCATTTTACGCCGTCTGGAGTATTGACCAGCGCCCCGCTGCCGTAATCTGGCAGACCCAGCACGAACTGAGTGAACGCATGTGCGGGAAGCTGGCGCAAGTCATTTGCCAGCGCCAGCACTTGCTGAAGCGATAGATTCGTCAAGATGCTCCCTTGAAGATCGGCTGCCAGCGCGTCCAGATGGGTGAGAGTAGCTGGCGTATCCAGTTTCTTTTTCAAAGCCAGCAGCAAGGATTGCTGGCGAGCCGTCCGCCCAACATCTCCTAATAAGTCAGCGTGTCGTGAGCGCACATATTCCAGTGCCGTTCTGCCATCGAGATGCTGCGGGCCTGCTGGGATAAAGAGGCGTTTGTAGGCATACGGGTCGCTGCTGTTGACGTCCTCAGGATAGCTATCATCGACGATGGGATGCAGTACATCCACATCCACGCCTCCCAGCGTATCGATGACTTTGATAAAGCCATCCAATCCCACCCAGGCATAGGCATCAATGGGAACCTGGAAATCCGCCTCAATCGTGGCGATAGTATGGGCAAAGCCGTGTAATTTTGCCGCCAAAGGTATGCTAGCCCCATCAGTTTCATTCAGCGAGATTTCATCCAACTTGGCGCAGCAGATGCCATAGTCGGTGGGAATCCAGAGGTCGCGGGGCAAGGAGAGCAGGGTTACATGCTGGTGCTTCAGATCAATGCGAACCAGCATATCTGTCTGGGTGAGGACACGGCCATTGGCAAACTTTGTGTCAGTATCGCTGCCAAGCAAGAGTATATTCAGCGCATCCATGCCGGAGAGATTATCAGTCAGCAGAGTGGAAGCTGGCTTCTGCGCGGTAGTGCGGATCTGCGGAAGTGCCTGGCCGGTACTGTTTTGCAAGAAGCTGTACACCTGATACAGCTTGATGGCAGCAAAGGCGCCTGGCAGACAGATACTAAGCGCCAGCAGCAGTAGCAGCCCCCGAAAGAATACAGCTTTCCTGGTGCGATGCTGTATCCGTCGGCGCTGGGCGAGCGTGTTTGGTCTCAATGGAGAATGAGGGTAGCTCCCAACCACCATATGAGGCGTAGAGGAGCGCTTGGATGGGTGCATGAACAAAAGAACTCCTCACAATGGTTGATCTTGGCTGGCTCCCCTACCGCACGATTTATACCGCCAGTAACGGTTTGCTCGCCCTCTTTCTCACTCAATGCCATCAGGCTGAGCTTGGTATAGCTTGTGCTGCAAGCAGCGCCGCGCCTGTTCGTGAAAAATGTGTCCCTCCCACAAATAGCCTGGCAGGGGAATGTCAGACATGCTGGGAGGAGAAGGAGGCACTGATGCCCCGACTGCTCTCTTTTGGTACGCCACCTCATCAGACACGTTCATCGCTTGCCGTCAATGCCGGCGACAGGAGACGTTATCATAAAAGCAGCACTGACATGCTGCTGCGGACTGTACGGCTATCTCTGCTTGGTATCGCGGTGCTGGGGGAGATGGGATTGCTGCTCGTCTCATTAGTCCCGCAAAGTATCTGGGCAAGCTATGGATACCCGGCTGGCCCCATTCCTGTCTCCCTCAAGTCGCCGGTTGCCGGGGCGTTTTACGTATTTCCAGTCTTGACTGGGCTGGTGTGTCGTCGCTGGCGAGGGGCCGTTGTCATGGCGGCGCTGCCCGCTCTGATTGATCTGGGCATCTTCGCTATTGCTGCGGCCAGGCGCGTCGGGCCGTTTTATCTGGCGCAAGATCCGCATGTTGCCAGTACGGTGGGCACGCTGGAACTCTTCGTGGTCCTGGGCGCGCTCGGCTGGCTGGTCCGTGTCAGCTTGCTGGAGTGGCTCAGCCCTGGAAAGCCAGGCCGCCGATGAATAAAAGAGATGCTTCTGAGATACACACCGGCCAGGCGAGGCGCACATTGCCGCGCTGGCTGGTGCGCGTGGCGCTGCTGCTGGGGCTGCTCGCCTTAGGGGTACGCGCCGGCTTTGCCAGCGCCGCCTTTATGGCGCCGGGCGGTGCTATCCTGGGCTGGAGTCAGTTGCCTCAGGCGCGCTGTACCCTCTGCCATCCGCCGCAGGTGCGTACCACCCCTGGGCAAGTGCTGACCCCCACCAGTTATGCCGCGCTGCTGACTCAGCACCTCAGTCTAAATGACGAGCTAGGCCAGATGCTGCTGGTGCAGTTCGCCGGCCAGTATCCCACTCCTGATGCTGTGCAGATGTTGAACGACCAGGGGGCCGGAGGCGTCCTCTATTTTGCTGCCAATATTGCTTCTGCCAGCCAGATTAGCTCGCTGAATGCGCAGGTGAACCAACTGGCTTCCATTCCCCCATTGCTTGCGGTAGATCAGGAGGGCGGAGATGTCAACCGCCTGCTCGACCTGATCGGTCCGCTCCCCGCTGCTGCCGACCTGAAAGACCCGCAGGCAGCCTATGC
This sequence comes from uncultured Ktedonobacterales bacterium, assembly GCA_964522745.1. Lineage (GTDB taxonomy): Bacteria > Chloroflexota > Ktedonobacteria > Ktedonobacterales > DATBGS01 > DATBHW01. Next base: position 5,705 of record CAZFWN010000154.1, on the reverse strand, counting down.
GCGTGGCGTCCAGGACGCTAGCGACCTTTCTACCTACGGCTTTAACCTGAATCTGGCTCCGGTGGTGGATGTTGGGACTGCCAACCCACAACTCGGCGCTCGCACCTTTGGCTCGACGCCTGAGCGCGTGGAGACGATGGCCGCCGCCTATCTGGAGGGCTTGCAGCAAGGACAAATAACCGCCTGCGTGAAGCATTTCCCCGGACTGGGCGATACCACTACTGACCCCCATATCGGCCTGCCCATCCTCACCCACTCGCGCCAGGAGTGGGAGAACATCGATCTGGCGCCCTATCGCTACCTCTTCCAACGCGAGGATGTGCGCGCCATCATGGTCACGCACGAGATGATCCCTGCGGTTGATAGTCAGCTTCCCAGCACGCTCTCGCCGGCTATCGTTCAGGGCGTGCTGCGCGATGAGTTGGGCTACAATGGCGTCATTATCACCGACAGCCTGTATATGGATGCTATCAACGCGCGCTGGTCGGTGCCGGAGGCCAGCGTCCTTGCCGTCAAGGCGGGCGCCGACATTATTATTGGCGCTTCCGACCCGGCGAGTGTGCAGGCCATCAAAGATGCGTTCACGCAGGCACTCACCAGCGGCAGCCTGACGAAAGCGCGTATCGATACCTCGGTGCAACGTATCCTGGCGCTCAAAATTCGTATGGGGCTGATTCCCATGCCGCGCCAGTCGCAGCAATCGCAGCAATCGCAGAACCCCCCGGCGCCTGTCAATGATACCCCATCATCTCCAGTTCAGATGGCTCAGGTGCCAACGTGGCGAGTACCGGATTAAGCCGGGCCACCGGCCCAATCAATGATACCGATCAACAGAGCCACGACCTGATGCGCCGGGCGCCGGGGGGTTATCTCTGGAACCAGGCGTTCTCGCTCTGGCTCTTTCTGTCGCTGTTTCTCTACCAGCTTGTCATTACGCGCGCGCTGCCCGTTGCCGAGAAGGGTGTGTACGAACTGGTGCTAACGCCGGCCAATGTAGCTGTCTATCTTGCCGCGCTTGGGCTGGAGAGCGCCGGTTCGGTGTATCTGCCGCGCATGCTTGCAAGGCATGGCCCCGGCCAGACGCTGGCGCTTGCCTTCTGGCTGGTAGGGCTACGTTTGGCTGCGATAGTGCTGGTTGCCGCTCTGCTGCTCTGGGGACTGCCGGCGTTGGCCGGCACGCTGGGATTGCTGGGGTGGCCCGCGCTTACCAGCCTGGCGCATAGTCTGAACGACCCGGTATTACGCGCGCATCGGGGAGCCATCGTTGTCTACCTCGCCGGTATGGGCCTGGCGAATCTACTGGCGGCGCTGCTGACGGCGCTGCTGCGCACGCGCCTGGTGTTCGTACTGGGCAGTCTGGCGCAGTTGCTTATTATCGGGCTGGCCGCGCTCTTTGTCGGATCGCTGCATGGCGGAGCGGATAGCGCCCTGGTGGCGTTGGCGGTGCCCAATGCTCTGGTAGCCCTGGCCTATGGAGTGGCGCTCTGTCGTGTGCTTCCGGCTCGCCCTGTCCAGCCTGGCAGACAGTTGATACGACCGCTGCTCCGGGTGAGTCTCGCTGCCTGGCTCTCGGATCTGACCAATGGCTCGCTCATCAAACTGCTTACGCTGCTTGCTCTTGCTGCAAGCGTGTCGCATGAGCAGATCGCCTTCTTCGGTATCGCCTTTGAGATGGGGCATGCCGCCACCTATCTCTTCGTGGCCGGGCTGGGAGGGGTTGGTCTGGCAGTCATGTCGGTTGCGTATACACGCCAACGCTTGAAGGATTTAGCCCTGGCATGGCGAACGATTGCCAAGCTGCAAATGCTGCTGGCGCTCCCGGTGATTGCTTTCTGTGTGCCGCACGCAGGGGCGATCACGCGCACGTTCTATGGGCCGCGCTACGCGCAGACTGGCGCGCTGCTGGCGCTTTTCCTGGTGCTGAACGCGCTGGTGCGGCTGAGCGGTGGGGGTGTCCATGAGGCCGCCTTGTATGTGCTGGGCCGCCAGCGCTGGGTCGTGCTTTCGCGCCTGGGGTCGCTTGGGGTTCTCGTCATAGGTAATCTGCTGCTTATCCCACCGTTTGGTGTTGCTGGCGCCCTGGTGGCTGTTGGGCTGGCGCAGGTGGCGGCTGAAGTGGCCGAGTGGGTGCTGGCGCGTCTGGCGCTGAAGCAGCCCTATCCCGTTGGCTTTATGCTGCGGGTGCTGCTGGCGTTAGCGCCGGCGCTGGTGTTTGCTCTGCTCTGGCGGCCCGCATCGCTGGCCGGATTGCTGCTGGCCGGAGCAGGTTACCTCCTGTTTTTTCTCATCTGTCTGCGTGTGGCGCGTCCGCTGGATGCCGAGGACGCGGCCCTGTTAGGGCAGATGGCCGGGCCATTGCCTGCTATGCTGAAATCACATTTTTGTGCAAAGGTTCCGCTTGCTTCTTCCATAAAGGATTCCGCGTTATGAAAAAAGTACCAATTGAACAGCTTTCGCCAGACCTCCATCCGCCCCGTTGGCGCTCCTTCCTGGTCCGCTTTTCGGGCCGCCGGAAAAGGGCCATACTTTCTGTAGCCCTGCTGGTCGTTGTGCTGGCTGCCCTGCCCTTGGGGGCACATCTGCTCTTGCAGGGCCAGCACACTCAGCATGCTCACACTGCGCCATCGGTCACAGTGGATGCTACCATTGTGGTTCCGAAAAGCCTGGACCCTGACCGCCGCATTGCCCGTCTGGTCGATCATCTGCTCTCGCGCATGTCGCTGCAACAGGAGTTGGGCCAGTTGATCGTCGTCTCGTTTGTCGGGACCACGCTTACTCCTGATCTGCAAAATATGATTGCTCATCAATATGCTGGCGGCGTGATGCTCTACGGATACAATATTGATAACTTCTCCCAGGTGCAGGCTCTCGATGACGCCTCGCAGGCACAGGCGCAGATTCCGCTCTTCATCGCCACTGATCAGGAGGGTGGGCTGGTCAACCGGCTGCTGTCAATCATCGGTCCGCGCCCTTCCGCTCTGGAGATCGGCGACACCAACGATCCTGAGAATGCGCGCAAGCGTGGTGTAGAAGACGGCCAGGCGCTCCAGCAGATAGGTATCAATCTGGACCTTGCCCCCGTTGTGGATGTCCATAGCGCGCCGCAGACGGTCATCATCACGCGCATGTTTGGCACCACGCCGGAGAAAGTGGCGACCTTCGCAGGTGCCTATCTGGATGGCCTGCAAAGTCAAGGCGTGATCGGCTGCCTCAAGCATTGGCCTGGCATGGGGGCTTCTCCCATTGATCCGCATGATGCTCTACCAATTATCACCCGCAGCCAGCAAGAGCTAAACGATATTGACTTTGCCCCTTATCGCGCGCTGATTAACCAGGGAAACGTCAATATGATTATGTCTACCCATGAGTTGATTACGGCCTATGATTCGCAGATGCCCTCCTCCGTTTCTCCGATCATGATCGATCAGGTGCTGCGCCATGACCTGGGCTATCAGGGGGTGGTCATTACCGATGGCCTGTATATGGGCGCGCTGGCTCGCTGGACCATTGCCCAGGCGGCGGTGCTGGCAATTATGGCCGGTAATGACCTGCTGCTTGGCCCATGGAATACCTACGAAGTGCAGAAAGTGCTGGATGCGCTGCAAGAGGCAGTTGCCAGCGGCCAGATCAGCAAGGCTCGCCTCGATCTTTCCGTCGAACGCATCCTGACGCTCAAGATCGAAGAAGGGTTGATAAATGTGCCACCAAGCTGGTAATAGCTGAAAGAGGTGATAAGATAAGGTCAAGCGCTTTTTCAGGCTTGACAAATTCTTCTAAATAGCCTATATTTGTTCATATGGCAGAACAAATCGTTCATCATAGCGTACAAAATGACGATGCCCAACCATCCGAACCGTCGGCTTCTAATGTGGCCGCGCCGATGGTCGAGCGCGCCTTCCGGCTGCTGGACCTCCTCAGTGCCACTGAGGGGGGGGTGACCCTCTCTGATCTGGCGCGGGCACTGACCATGAGCAAAAGCAGTGTGCATGGCTTGCTGAAAACGCTGGAGAGCATTGCTGCCGTCGAGCAGTCGGAAGATCGCCGCTATGTGCTGGGACCGCGCATCTTTGATCTGGCGCAGGCTTCTGGGCAACGCCCCGACCTGCGCCGCTTTGCCCTGCCGGCTATGCGCCGTCTGGCGGCCAGTACCGGCCAGACGGTCTTTCTGGGGCGCGTGGAGCAGGAGCGCATTCGCATTCTGGAATGTCTTGAGGACGAGAGCGAGCGCCCATCGCTGCGCATCTCGGCCAGGCGCGGTGCGCGTATCCCCATGCTGGCCGGAGCGACGGCCCGCGTGGTGCTGGCAAGCTGGCCGGTGGCAAAGCGCGAGGAGTTTCTCCGCGCTAATCCTCTGCCTCATTTCACCAAGCACTCCATGACTGACCCTGCGCAGTTCCTTGCGGCAGTCGAGGAAGCCGGACGCGCTGGTATTGGCGAGGACCATGAGGAGTATCTTACCGGCGTCAACGCCGTTGCTGTGCCAATCTACGGCCCAGGGGACGCGCTGGCGGCGCTGCTCTGGGTGGTTGGCTTTACCTCCAGCTTTGGCAACGAGGCGATGCGCCGTGCCGGTCAGCAATTGCATTCCGAAGCTGAAACGATCTCACGATCACTGGGAGCGAGATAACACTTCATCCTGCTGTTGAGAGAGGGGAAGCACTTATGCACTCCAGACCAGCGGCGTCCCTCACCCAAAGTAGCACAGCGCAGGCGGCGCTCCAGACGGCTAGCCGCGAGGCGATTACAGCCCATCAACTGGCGCGTCTGCGGGCCGGGTTACAGCAGATACTGGCAACCAACAACTTCTATCAGCACAAACTGGCCGGCCTCGACCCGCAGAGCTTCACCGATCTAGAGAGGCTCAGGACGCTGCCCTTCACCATCAAGAGCGAGTTGGTCAACGATCAGCTTGAGCATCCTCCCTATGGCGCCAATCTCACCTATCCACTGCGCGACTACCTGCGGCTGCATCAGACCTCCGGTACAACTGGGCAGCCGCTCAAGATTCTAGATACGCCCGAAAGCTGGGACTGGTGGGCAGACTGCTGGAGCGTTATCTACCAGGCGGCGGGTGTCACGAACGAAGACATCATCTTTCTCGCTTTCTCATTTGGCCCCTTTATTGGCTTCTGGTCGGCCTGTGAGGGCGCCCGGCGCGTGGGCGCGCTGACTGTGCCGGGCGGCGGCCAGACCTCTGTGCAGCGCCTCCAGACCATGCTGGCTACCGGCGCGACGGTGCTGGTCTGTACACCCACCTACGCGCTGCATCTGGCCGAGGTAGCTCGGGCCGAAGGCATCGATATTGCTGCCTCGGCTGTGCGGGTGACCATCCACGCTGGCGAGCCAGGGGCGTCCATCCCCAATACCCGGCGGCGGATTGAGACGGCCTGGGGTGCCCGCACCTACGATCATCTCGGCATGACCGAGATGGGTGCGTATGGCTTCACCTGTCTGCATCAGGATGCCGTGCATATCAACGAGGCCGAGTTTATCGCGGAGATTTTGGACCCGCTGACCGGCGAACCCGTTGCCGAGGGCGAACGCGGCGAGTTGGTATTGACGAACCTGGGGCGCTGGGGCACGCCCGCCATTCGCTATCGTACCGGCGATCTGGTCCAGCGCGGCCCGACGCAGTGCCCGTGTGGCTGCACCTATCTGACCATTCCAGGCGGCGTGCTAGGGCGTATCGATGGCATGCTGATTGT
>CAZFWN010000153.1:0-13174 GCA_964522745.1 uncultured Ktedonobacterales bacterium | reverse complement strand
TGGCGAGCGCGGCGTCTTCGGCGGCTTCGCTAGCGCGCGTGGCTTGCATATAGACATCTTCGAGCGTCTGGGTGAGCGGGTTGAGCGCGTGGATGGGGATGCCGGCGGAGACCAGCGCGGCCAGCGTGCTTTGCTGGGTATCTGCCGGGATGCGCAGCAGATTATTCTGCGCCTGGATGATCTGGTCATGGAGGCCGAGCGAGGCGGCCACGTCGGCGGCGCGCAGGTCGCCGGCCAGGGTGATCTCGACGGCGCCCTGGGCACGCAGCAGGCGCTCGACATCGCCGCTCAACACCAGCCGCCCTTTGCGCAGGATGCCAACCCGCTCGCAGATGGCCTCGACCTCGGCCAGATAGTGCGAGCAGAGCAGGACGGTCCGGCCCTCCTGGTGCAGCGCGCCGATGACCTGGCGCACCTCCCACTGGCTGCCGGCGTCGATGCCGCCGGTCACTTCGTCCAGAATCAGTAGTTCGGGGTCGTTGAGCAGCGCTTGCGCAATCGCCAGCCGTTGCAGCATGCCCTTGGAGTAGCCGCCGACGTTGCGGTTGGCGACGGCGCGCAGGCCGACGGTCTCCAGCGCGGCATCGATACGCCGCTGGCTGGTCTGCTCCCACAGGCCAGAGAGCCGGGCGAAGTAGGTGAGATACTGGTGGCCCGTCACACGCGGCTCGAAGAGCGGGCGCTCATGCACATAACCGATGCGCGGATGCGCCCGCGCCACCTGCTCTTCGCCCAGCACGCGCACCAGCCCGGACGTGGGGAAGATGAAGCCCATCAGCAGGCGCACCAGCGTCGATTTGCCCGCGCCGTTCTCGCCCAGCAGGCCAAACGCCGCGCCGCGTGGGATGCTCAGCGTGACATCGTTGAGCGCGGCGATATGCCCCTCGTAGAGCTTGGTCAGCCCCTCGCATTCAATGGCCGGCGTCTCCGGGCCGCTGCTGGCTGCGCGCTGTGCCATGCTGTCTCCTTCTCTGCGGGCTGGCGGTTAAAACCGCGCCTAAGGGCTTGCGAGCCGCGAAGTCCGCCTACGCGGACTGGGTTCAGGCGAGCGTTCATATCTGCTTGCCAAGGCGTGCCCTCAGCCAGCCTTTTGCCTGTAGCGCGGGCGTCTCGCCCGCCGTACCAGTTGGGCTGCTGCTCCGCCTGCCCAGCGAGCCAACGCCACTTGTAGCGCCGGCATCTTGCCGGCCCGTACCAGTTCGCTTGTTGAAATGCCGACCTGGCGAGCGAATGCCGCGTGTAGTGCTGCCTTTGTGCCGTTTGACCAGGAGCGCGCCTCTACGTTTTAGCCTGCGTAGGCAGGCTTCGTGGCGAAGCCTCCAGGCGCGGCTTTAGCCGCCAACCCTCTGCTGCCAATATAGCACCGGCAGTGGGACCGCTGGCCGAAAGTAGGACTTTTAGCTGGGCCGGCACACCCGTTGAAACGTCTTTGCAACGTGTTGGCATGATGATTGCAGCGGAAAGAAGATGGGACGTACAAGGTTTATCTATGATGGAACTCGATAAGTACATCTCCATTGCGGAAAAGGAATAAAGCGATGAAAGATATGGAAACCAGGCACATAGGGACACGCGGTAACAGGAATCTGCTGAGCGGCGCCTTCAAGCAGGCAAGTGGCACTCTGGAGAGCCGGATGGGTGGAATAGTTGGCAGTAATGCAATGCAGGCGAGAGGGCAGGCGCGGCTGGAGGAGGCGAGTACGCGCCTGCGCCGGGCGCGGGTACAGCGCCTGGTGGATGAGTCTCGCGACTCATAAGCCTGCTCTGCTGGTATAGGAGTTGCATGTCAGGCTTTCTCTAGAGAGGTCTTCTGCTGGCCTGCCTGGGTTGGTCTGGCAATGGGGCTAGATGCCGGGGCCGGCGGGAGTCTCGAAGGAAGGAAAAACCAGATGAGCGACGATTATCGGGCCAATGAGCCGGTGAAGCGCCCGGCAAAGCGAGATCTTGGCACGCAGGGCACTCAGGATACCGTGAGCGGCAAGGCGAAAGAGCTTGGCGGGAAGGTACAGAAGACGGCGGGCAAAGTGACTGGCAACAAGAGCATGCAGGCAAAGGGCAAGGTGCAGGAGTCTGGTGGCAAGCTGCAAAAGGGCGCGGGCAAGGTCGAGCGCAAGGCCGATGATGTAACCAGGCCATAGGCTGTCTCTGCGACGCGGAATGCCCTCACTTCCGACGGAAGAGGCGCGCCACCATTGTCAGCACGGGCAGTGCAAAGAGCAGGATCGGGATGTAGAACCCTTGTGAGAACAGGGGTGTGAATATATCCGTTGATGGTGATTGCTTAGTGATGACCCAGGCCCAGGCAATGGTGGCGGCCAGCCCCAACAGCGAGGTGAGGAGAAGCAAAAAGATGGTGAAGCGCGGGCCGAGCATCCTCATCCAGTGGATGAGGGGCAGCGCGAGCAGTCCCAGCCCGGCCAGAGGCACCACTGCGAGCATCGGATAGACCCACCAGGGATTATTCTGTGACAGATTAGTATACTGGGTGGCATAGACCGGCAAAGCTTCGCCATTTTGCTTGAGAACAACATCGAGCGTAATACTGGCGAGGACGGCCAGCCCGCAGAGCAGCGCAACGAAGCCGACCAGCACGACGGTTCGCCGGGTCTTGGGCAGCTTGCCCGCCGGGGCGGATGGCAGCGCTTGCGGCGGAGTCTGATTGGCCGGCGCGCCGGGCGGGAGCGCCTGGCCGGACTGCGCTGGCGCGCTGGCGGACATTCCCGGCGCGGGCGGGGCAGCAGGCGGCATCTGGGCACGCGGGCCGGGCGGGCTGATGTAGGCGCCGGCGGGCGTCCCTCCCTGATAAGATGCGGATGGCGGCGCCGCCTGGAGGGCTGCCACACCTACCAGCGTCGGGTCCGACGCGGACGCGGCGGCGGCTTTCTGGCCCTTGCCGCGCCCCCGGCGGCTGGAGGTGGTCGTCGGCTGGGCAGCAGGCAGGCTGTCGCTGGCGGAGGCGCTGCCTGGCAGCGCGTCGAGCAGTTCGCGCACCGATTGGAAACGCTCATCTGGTTTCTGATTCATGGCGCGCATGACGACCTGCTCGGTCTGTTTGGAAATCCTGGAGTGGATCTGGCGTGGCTCTGGCAGGCGGACCACGCCGGAGGCGATGTCGGGCGCTTCGGGCGGGCAAATGCCGGTCAGCAGGTGATAGAGTGTGGAGCCGAGGGCATAGATGTCCGAGCGCCCATCGGTGCCGCCCCGCGTATATTGTTCCAGGGGCGAATAGCCGCCGGAGACGGCGCGCGCGGCGCGAGTGGTCTTGCGCGAGGCGCCACGCTGCATGACTTTGGCGATGCCAAAATCTACCAGCACAGGTCGCCCATCTTTGGTCACGATAATATTGCCGGGCTTAATATCGCGGTGGATAATGGCTGGTTTCTGGTTATGCAGATAGACGATAGCTTCGCCGATAGGGCGAATCCAGCCTAGCACTTGTTGCTCAGGCAGCGCGCCCAGGGTGTCCACCCGGTCTTCCAGGTTTTCGCCTTCGATGTAATCCATGCGGAAGTACAGCCGGCCATTCCATTCAAACTCTTCGTGGACCGTTGGCAGGTTGGGATGCTTGAGCTTCATCAACCATTTGGATTCGCGGCTAAACTGCCGGCGCTCAGAGGTGGTGGTACTCAGGCTCTCTTTCAGGGCATACTTATTGTTGGAAAAAGCACTATCTTCAACCAGATAGACATTGCCGTAGCCCCCATAGCCCAGCAGTTTTTTGACGCGAAAACGGCCATTCACCAGCGTATCTAGCGGCAACGACGCTGGCGTTGAATTGATCGCCATAGCACATCCCCCCTTGTTCAGCCGAAGAAGATCAAGCCGTTTTCCGCTGGCTGTCCACGCGGCGGCCTCTCGCCGATTTCTGGCGCAATTTTGTTGCCAGGTTATTGCTCAGCTAGCAGAGCTTCAATGGCGCGACGAGTCTCGTCGTAACTGCCCTCGCCCACATGAGTATAACGGATAACTCCGCGCTTGTCTACTAGATAGATCGACGGCCAGAAGCGATTGCGATAGGCCAGCCAGGTCTCCAGGTCGTTATCGATGGCGACGAGATAGGGCACGCGCCATTCCTCGATGATCGCCTGCACGCTTTTGATCTCGCGCTCGTGGCGAAACTCCGGCGTATGCACCCCGATGATCACCAGCCCGGCGGGCGCATAGGTGCGATGCCACTGCGCCAGCGCGGGGTAGACATTGCGGCAGTTTATACAATCAAACGTCCAGAACTCGATCAGCGTCACGCGCCCGCGCAAATCGGCCAGACGGAGCGGCTGGCCGTTGAGCCAGGCCGTCGGCGCCAGTTCGGGCGCTGGCGTGCCAACGCCGACGGTTGGCCGGCGAGCAGGAGGTGTATTCATGCGCCCTCCGGTGGCAGCAGTTCGTTGATCTTCGCTGCCAGGATAAAGTCGTTCTCCGACAGCCCTTTGATCGAATGGGTGTACAGTTCGATGCGGACATGGTTCCAGGAATGGATGGTCAGGTCGGGGTGGTGCCCCTCCTGTTCGGCCAGCGCGCCAATCTTATTGACGAGCGCCAGCGCTTCCTTAAAATCCTTCAGTTGAATATCGCGGGTCAATTTGCCTTCCGGGGTGGTCCAACCGGGTATCTGCTGCATCATCGTCTGAATCTCCTGTGCGCGCAGAGGTGGCGTATCGCCCCGGCAGGGAACGCATTGCCGGTGTGCCAACTCCGTCATAGGGCGCTCCTTTATAGTGTGCATTCATTGCACTCTCCTATTTGCCGTGTTTGCCAGAGCGCCGCGAGCCGCTGATCCTGCGGGCTGGTGGCGCTACAGGAGGCGCCTGCACGCCCTGTGCCGTTGCGCCCGACGCGCCTGACGGCGGCAGCGGGGGCGAGATCAGCGGGGGCGGACCACTCGTGTCTGATGGGTCATCGGGCGGCGGCAGCAGGACCGACGACCCGGCGGATGTGCCCCTGGCTGCCGGCGGGACTGCCGGGGTGGAGATTGGTGTAGCTGCGCCAGAGAGGCTGGCGGAAGGGCTGGCCGCGCTGACCAGCGCCGGCGCCTGGGTAGGCGGCTGCACTGGGGGCGGCTGGACCGCCTCCGGCAGCAGGCGCGCCACAAAGATCATCTGCCGGCTCTTGAGGGTCAGTTCCTCGCGCGAAAACGAGCCATAGACGTGATCGATCTGCATCTTGGCGGCGCGCAGCAGCAGGGCCATCTCCGGGCAGGTGAGATAGCTGCCCTGGAAGGGCGCTATCACCTGGCGCATGCGCCCGCTCTGATCCCAGATTTCATACTCATAGGAGCCGCGCAGTTTTTGCCAGATGGGGTCTACTTCCAGGCTTTGATAAAAGTTGATCAGTTCGCCGGTGCGCTTGTTATGCACGGTCTTCAGGTAGCGATGCTCGACGGAAAGCGCCTGCCAGCGCGGCGCCTGCACGATAGCAACAAACTTGCCATCTGGCTCCAGGTGGGCGGCCACGCAGCGCAGGCAGCGCTCCAGGTCGGTGATGTCGCCCAGGTCTTGCAGGACGTTGAAGGGTGCGATGATCAGCTTAAACGTGCGCCCGCCCAGCGAGAAGTTGGTCATGTCGCCTTCGACCCATTCCACTCGCAGCTTAGAAGAAAGCTTCTCGGCCTTGTCTTTGGCGCGCTGGAGCATCAGGCGCGAGGTTTCCAGTCCGGTGACCATCAGCCCGGTGCGCGCCAGTTCCAGCACGATGCGCCCGGTGCCGGCGCCAAGTTCCAGCACTGGCCCGCCCACCTCGCGGGCGATCTCTTTGCAGAAGCGAATATCCTCAGTGACTTCTTCGGTGCGCAGATCATAGAGTTCTGGCGCCTCCATAGGCGGCTGGGCGCCGGTGGGTGTGGCGTGGCGCCGCCGCCACCAACTCAGCAGCAGGTAGGCCAGCAGCAGCACCAGGATCACGGCGACGGCGATGATCGCGGCAAGCAGGATAACATTGTTATTGTTGGGCTGCTGAGTGGACGCACCCAGCGCCAGGCTGCGCTGCGCGAGCGTGCCGATATGAAGACTGCTCCTCATGCGTTAAGCTCCTCTCTGAGTGACGTTTCTCCCTGCAACCGGTACGCCCCTTCTGCTACCAGTATAGCAGAGGCTGCTCGCCCCTGGCAAGGGGATGTCATTGATCCGAAAATACGCATATAGGCTGCCAACTCGCCGCGCTAGATGATCACTTCATTCTGCTGCGCGCTCGCTGGCGGTTGGGGCCAGGCCATAGAGCGCCCGCGCGCGTTTGCACTTCCTCAAGCAGTTGGGGTGGGATGTTTTCCAGAATGCTGTGGGCCAGCAATTGCGCGTCCGCTTTGAGGAACGCTTCGACGGTGACGAACTGCTGTCAAGCCGCCGGGGGTTGAATTATTCCCCCACAAGCAGTAAAATAAGAGCCTGTTACGGAAGAGACGAAGGCAGGCGATCAACGATGAGAGCGCCAACACTGACGGTGCGCCAGGGCGCCCTGGCGCTGCCGATAGCTCAGCAGGACCGCTTGATTGCGGTGGGAACACCCGCCTGGTATTCGTGGCTGGAAACGGCGACGCTGTTCACCTTTATGGGTGATCGCGTGGTATTTACCGCCCGCAAGGAACGGCGCCAGCGCGGCGGGTGGTATTGGAAAGCCTATCGCACGCATCAGGGCAAGCTGGTCCGCGCTTACATCGGCAAAACGGAACACCTGACGCTGGAGCGTCTGGAAGAGGTGGCGCAAACCCTGGCTCATCGCGGGGTGTTTTCTCCAAACAAGCACCCCCTGGGTGATGACCAATCCCTCGATCATCTGCTCCTTCTTGATCCGGCAGCAAAGGCCGGCCCGACAAGCAGACTCCAGCCGGAGTTGGCCTCCACAGGGGCAGCCGCGCAGCCGGAGCCGCTGCTGGCTGCCAAAGTGGCGCTCCCACCGCTGCGACCCGACCTGATCGTGCGGGCGCGCCTGGTGGAAGTATTGGATCAGCACAAGAGCAGCCGGCTGCTTCTGCTTTCTGCGCCCGCCGGCTTCGGCAAGACCACGCTGCTCAATCAATGGAGCGCGCAGCAGCAGCGGCGCGTGGCCTGGGTCTCGCTCGATGCGCGTGATAATGACCCCAGCCGCTTCTGGCGCTATCTGATCACGGCCCTGCAAACGATCTCCCCTGGCCTGGGTCAAGAAGCATTGGAACTGCTGCAAGCGGGGCAGCCTGCCCCGATGGAGTCTCTGCTGGCCTATCTGCTCAACGCCCTGCTGCTGCTCGATAAGGACATCACGCTGATCCTCGATGATTATCATCTGATCAGCGCGCAGAGCATCCAGGACTCGCTGGCCTTTTTCTTAGATCATCTGCCGCCCAGGCTCCATCTGGTGCTTGCCAGCCGGACGGACCCGCCGCTGCCGCTGGCCTATCTGCGGGTTCGCCAGCAGATGGCCGAACTGCGCGCCAGCGATCTGCGCTTTACGCCAGAGGAAGTGGCGCGCTTCTTTACGGCAGGGGCGGGCCTGCACCTCTCGGAAGAGCAACTTGCCACGCTGGCGACCTCGACGGAGGGCTGGATCGCCGCGCTCCAGCTTGCCGCGCTCTCGCTCAAGGGGCGCGAAGACAGCGCCGACTTTTTGCGCGCCTTCACCGCCGGCGCCCATCGCTCGCTGGCGGATTATCTGGCGGAGGAAGTGCTGCACCAGCAGCCCGAAGCGATGCAGCGCTTCTTACTGCAAACGGCCATTCTAGACCGCCTGCACGGCCCCTTGTGCGAAGCGGTTATCACGGATACTGAGGGCGGGGCGCCTGCACAGGACCAGCGCGGCCAGCCCGCGCAGACGATGCTGGAGCAGTTGGAGCGCGCCAATCTCTTTCTGATTCCGCTGGACGCCGAGCGCCGCTGGTATCGCTATCACCATCTCTTTGCCGAATTTCTGCGCGAGCGCCTGCGCCGGACGGCCCCACAGCAGATTCCGGTGCTGCACCGCCGGGCGGCGGCCTGGTACGAAGGCCAGGGGATGCTGGCCGAGGCTATTCACCACACGCTGGCCGCCGGCGATTTCAGCCGGGCGGCGCTGTTGATCGGCCAGGTTGGCGAGGCGCTGGTCAACCGCAGCGAAGTGACGCTCCTGCGGCAGTGGTTGGAGGCGCTGCCCGATACCCTCGTGCGTTCCCAGCCGCAGTTGTGTCTCTTGCATGCCTGGGCGTTGGTGACGCTTGGGCAATACGCGCAGGCAGAATCCTGGCTGGTCGAGGCCGAGCGGCAGGCCGCGCTCCAGAGCATCGCCGGCGAGATCGCGGCGCTGCGAGCGCACAGCGCGACCTTCTGGGGCGATATTCCCGCCAGTATGCGCTTTGCGCAGCAGGCGCTGGAGCAGTTGCCTCAAGACCGCCTCTTCTTGCGCGGGCTGAGCGCGCTGAATCTGGGCATTGCCTGCTGGCTGAGCGGCGATGTGCTATCCGCCAGCCAGGCGCTCTCGCAGGCGCGGGCGCTGGGCCAGGCCACGAACAACAGCTATGTCGCGCTGCTCGCTACTTGCTGTCTGGCACAGGTGCAGATGGTTGAAGGCAAGCGCCATCTGGCGTTCAAGACCGGCCAGGAAGCCTTGCGCCTGGCTTCCGAAGATGGCGGCAAAGCGCTGCCGGCTGCCGCCTATGCCTATGTCGGCATGGGACAGATACGCTACGAGTGGAACGATCTGGACGCCGCCGGCTACTACCTGGAGGAAGGCATCGCCCTGAGCGAGCATTGGGGCAATGGCGATATGTTTGTCTATGGCTACACGGCGCTGGCCCAGGTGAAGCAGGCGCGGGGAGATACCCAGGGCGCGCTGGAGATGATCGAGCGCGCCGAGCGCTATGTGCAAAGCTATCAGCAGCGCCCCTGGATTGTCGCCATCATGGTCGCCCAGCAGGTGCGGCTGGCGCTGATGCAGGGCAACCTTGACGCCATCCGGCGCTGGACAGAGCAGTCCGAACAAGACTATGTGGTGACATTTGAGGAAGTGACGCGGGCGCGTATCCATCTGGCGCAGGGCCAGCCGGAGCAGGCGCTTGCCCTGTTGGAGCGCCATGCGCGCCATGCTGCATCCAGCGGGCGAGCAGGGACACTGCTCGAAATCTGGCTGCTGCAAGCGCTGGCCTATCAGCAGCAGGGCGAGACCGCTCAGGCCACGCGCCTGCTGGAAGACGCGCTCGCGCTGGCTGAGCCGGAGGGCTATCTGCGCCTGTTCATTGATGAAGGTGCCCCCATGCGTGCCCTGCTGACCGCGTGGCTGCATGCCCAACAGCCGCGCCATGACGTATCCCCCGCGCAGCAGCGATTGGTCGCCTATGTCAGGAAGCTGCTGGGCATCTTTGGCGCCGCGCCTGCTGAGCAGACGCCGCGCGCCAGACGCCGCCGCTCGCGCACGGCGCCGACATCGCTTCCCCTTCTGAGCGAGCGCGAGCAGGAGATTCTGCGCCACCTGGCGGCAGGTGAGTCCAATGAAGAGATTGCCGGCGCGCTGGTGCTGGCGGTCAGCACCGTCAAGTGGCACCTGGCGCGCATCTACGATAAGCTCAACGTCCACAGCCGCACTCAGGCCGTTCTCCAGGCCCGACTGCTTCAGCTTTTGTAAAGCCTCAGCCATCCGCCGATTGAAATCGGCGCTACGGGCCTGCGGCCAAGCAGTCCCGCCGGGACTTCCTGGCGCCGCAGGCGCCCCTAGCGCCGAATTCATTCGGCGAGTCTGGACTTTCCCCAACATTTCTTCCCCAACACCCCTTTTTGCCAGCCTTTCACTGCCCAAAAACCCGCCTTTGGATGGGTGACTTCAGCCGGCCCCATCAGTATACTTCCTGTTAGTATATCCCCCGCTTGTCTACCCATGTAGAACGCCCGATGAGAGGGCACATCTCTCAAGGAAGGAGCTTTTTTTCGTTTCCCCCTCGCGTATCCCTCGCATCTGTCCCTTCTGGCGGAGCCTGGTGGTTCCTAACCTATCTTTGGCAGCTTTCCTGAGCAGATCCGAAAGGGGTATCAAACAATGTCCAGACGTCTTACGTGGCGCATTCCTCCCTTCATCGTTTCCTTCCTCTTTGCGTTTGGTCTTCTCGTCGGTGGCATGACGACGCCCGCCCAGGCCGCCAGCATAGCAGCACAGGCGCCGAAGACGGCCAGCCAGGCCGTCAGCCCCAATTGGGGCATTCATCCAGGCAGCCAGTATGTTTGCTGCTACACCGGCAAGGGAGAGGATGTCCTCCTCATTCATGGGGTGGATGGTTCTGGCAGTGGGGCAAACGGCTCTGGTGCCAATGGGGACTGTAGGGCAAATAACAATTGGGGGGACTCGCTCTCTTTGCTTCAAGGGCAGCAATGGGTCGGTAATTTAATCACCATTGGCTATTACTCAGGGGATCACGACTGTGATGCGTACCTCTACAACTCCCCTGATGGGCAATACTACTGCAAGGGCTACTATGACTCCGTTACCGGCAATAATAACGAGGATGATCGGCACCTGGCGTGTATGTTAGCCTGGTATATCTGGGAGAACTACACAGTCAACACCTGGACGGTCAATGTGGTCGCCCACAGCTTAGGCGGCGTGCTGCTTAAAGAGGCCCTGTATAAGACGGGTGTGGCTACTACAGGTCTTACACAAAATCATGATAGTCATTTCCCTGCTTACCTGAACATTGATCATGTTGTCACTATTGCCTCTCCCCTTGGCGGAGTTCCCAAGGGTGGAGCGAGCTTCATGTGCAAGTGTACTGAGGTCTCCGAGATCGAGTGGGGTGGAGGAGCAATCTATGGAGATCTGACCAGCACGGATGGGAGAAACGCCAGTGGTCTCAATGGCACCAACTGGCTTATGGAAGGCCAGGCCAACGGGAATCTAGGCTGTGACCATGTGGGTGACTCTGCGTTCCAGATGAACTACGGCATCAAGGTCGATTACAGCTATTCGCTGTCAGGTATCTCTGGGATGCAAGATGCCTGCAACTACCAGAATAGTGGCAACTGGTATTACGGGCATGGTACTTATCTGCAAGATAACCAGACCGTCTATAATGCAACTGTCAAATACTGCAATGGGTGTTCTGGTGACCCCGGAACGGTGTACTACAATTACCCCCGCTCCCTGACCGAGATGTTCTGGGGGCTGGCCGGAAACTGCGCGGCCTCGCCGAATATCAATAACTGTGACGGCGATGATCCCTATGTGACTGGGTGCAACAGTTCAGGCCACTTGCAGAGCGGTGACCCATCGTATCTGAGCATCTACTGGTCCACCGGCTGTTCCACGAATTGGGCATCGGTGAGTGCGCCCAGCGGCTATCTGGTGAAGGTCACGCTCGCGCGCTCGCCAACCGCGAGTTGGAGTAATGTGGATCGTCATTTGATCTACTGCGCGCCGAGCCGAACCTCCTGCCCCAATGATACCTGGTGGACGTTTGGGCAGTACACAACGTCATGGATCACCGATATGTTGTACGCGCCCAACGAGTCGGTTGCGGTGCAAATTGTCACCTCGACAGGAGCCACCTATACCTCCATCTGGCATTGATGGCTGGCACACCTGAAACAGCGGGCCGGGCGCTAAAAACGCCCGGCCCTTTTTGCCCTCTACTCCTGCCGGCGCCAGTGCCTCTGCCTGTAGCGCCGGCGTCCCGCGCCGGCCCCAGTTGGGGGGCCGGTCCCGCTGGTACAAGAAGCCGAACGCGGCCTGAAGCGTTGGCCCAACTGGTACGAGCCGGCTGGAAGCCGGCGCTACAAGCAATGGGCCGGCTTCAGCCACCTGTTGCCAGCGTTTCCAGCATCCTAACTGGACGGGCCGGAACGTTCACGGCGCTACAAGGGATGAGCCGGCGCTACAAGCTGGCGCGATATGATCTCTAAAACGCGGCGTTGCCGGGCGTGCGCGGGAAGGCGATCACGTCGCGGATGTTCTTCATGCCGGTGACAAACATCAGCATGCGCTCGAAGCCCAGGCCAAAGCCGGAATGCGGCGCGGAGCCGTATTTGCGCAGTTCCAGATACCAGGAGTAGTTTTCTTCGCCCAGCCCCATCTCGTGGATGCGATTGAGCAAGACATCGTAGCGCTCCTCGCGCTGGCTGCCGCCGATGATCTCGCCGATGCGCGGGGCCAGCACGTCCATTGCGCGCACGGTCTTGCTGTCCTCGTTCTCGCGCATATAGAAGGCTTTGATGGCTTTGGGATAGTCGGTGACGACGACGGGCTTCTTGAAGGTGTGTTCAGTCAGGTAGCGCTCGTGTTCGGTTTGCAGGTCCATGCCCCAATGCACGGGATACTGGAACGTTTCGCCCGATTGCTCCAATAGCCTGACCGCCTCGGTATAGGTCACATGCTCGAAAGGTGTCTCCAGCACGTGCGTCAGGGCGTCGAGCAGCCCCGGCTCGATGCGCTGATTGAAGAAGTCCAGATCATCGGGGCATTGCTCCATGACGTACTTGATCTGATATTTCAGGAAATCTTCGGCCAGTTGGCGATTATCGTCGAGATCATAGAAGGCCATCTCCGGCTCGATCATCCAGAACTCGGCGATATGGCGCGGCGTGTTGGAGTTTTCGGCGCGAAACGTCGGGGCGAAGGTGTAGACCTGGCCGAAGGTCAGCGCCATAATCTCCGCCTCAAGCTGGCCGCTGACGGTCAGATAGGTGGGCCGGCCAAAGAAGTCCTGGGTATAATCGATGGCGCCCTCCGGGGTGCGCGGCAGGTTCATCAGGTCCAGCGTGGTCACGCCAAACATGGCGCCGGCGCCCTCGGCATCCGAGGCGGTGATGACCGGCGCCTGGATATACAAAAAGCCGCGCTCCTGAAAGAAGCGATGGATGGCGAAGGCCAGCGCGTTGCGCACGCGAAAGACGGCGCCAAAGGTGTTGGTGCGCGGGCGCAGATGGGCGATCTCGCGCAGAAACTCCATCGAGTGCCCCTTTTTTTGCAGGGGATAGCTGGCCGGGTCCGCTGTGCCATAGACATGCACCTCGCGGGCGCGCAGTTCGACGGGCTGGCCGGCAGCCGGCGAGGCAACCAGTTCGCCCGTGACGCGCAGGCAGCTTCCGGTCGTCACCTGGCTGTCCACCTCTGGCGCGAGCGTGCCCTGCTCCAGCACCACCTGCAAGTTCTTAAAGCTGGAGCCGTCGTTGAGTTCAATAAATGAGACCACTTTTGATTGGCGGCGCGTGCGCACCCAGCCGTTGACGGTGATCTTCCCGCCGGGCGGCTGGCC
>CAZFWN010000152.1:11696-13198 GCA_964522745.1 uncultured Ktedonobacterales bacterium | reverse complement strand
TGGTGCTGCGCGAGTATACCTTGCAACGGCGGGGTTGGCTGCTGCCCTACTCGGCGATCAAGCGCGTGGTGTTGCAGATGGTGGGCATTGCCGCTGGCGCGTATCTCTTCTATCTGCCGTTTTACACGCATTTCCAAACGTTTGTCAGCGGCACCGGCACGGTCAAGACGCCCGATAAGCTGGCGGATTATGTCACGCTCTTTGGCCTCTGGCTCTTTGTTGTGGTGAGCTTCTACTTTGTCGAACTCTACCAATGGGCGGCAGAGCGCCTGACGATCAGGCTGGCGGCTGCTGGGGACACTGGCGAGCCACATCCGGCCTATTCAGCCCTCTTCTGGGCTATGCTGCTGACCTATGGTATCGCCATCTGCTTCCTCTACCTCTTTTTAGGGAAATTGATGCAGGTTCTCTACACACTGCTGATCGTTGGGCTGGTGCTGTTCCTGGTGCGCGGGCGCGGGCAGCGGGCCAGCAAGCAATTCACCTATCTGCTCTTGCTTTCGGCGCTGGGCATCAGCATTCTGGTGGAGACGATCTATGTGCGCGACTTTTTGGATAATGGCGACTGGGAGCGCATGAATACCGTCTTCAAGTTCTTTGAGCAGGTGTGGGTCTTCTACGCGCTGGGCAGCGCGCTGGCGGTGTTTGAGATGGTGCGGTGGGCCTGGCGCGCCAGGGTGCGCGCGCGCGATCTGGAGCAGGGCGGCATGGCGCTGGCGCTGGCAAGCCAGGAGGCGGTGGCCTCTGCCGGCTGGGCCGACGGCACGCCGGCGGAGGCAGACCCAGATTTCGAGCCTGAGCCGCAAGGCCAGAGCGCCTGGGAGCGGGCGCTGTCACGCTTCCTGCGGGCAACCTTCCTGGTGCGGGGCCGCACGCTCTTTCCCGGCGTGGTGCGCTGGGCGTGGAGCTTCGGGCTGGTCTTTCTGCTGCTGGCCTGCTCGGTCTTCCTGGTGGAAGGGACGCAGGCGCGCATCGCCGATCACGCCGTCTGGGCCGAGGTCTCGCCGCCAGTCAATTCGCCCAATTATCTGCCAACGCTGGACGGCATGCAGTATATGGATGCCTGGTATCCTGGCGATTACGAGGCCATTGAGTGGCTGAATGCCAATGTCTCCGGCTCGCCGGTGATTTTAGAAGACTCGTGCGGCGGCTATCAGTGGTGCGGGCGGGTGGCGGAGTATACCGGCCTGCCCTCGGTGCTGGGCTGGGATAGCCACGAGTCGCAGCAGCGCTATCCCGATGGGGTCTATAGCCGCCTGCAAGATGTCCGGACGATCTATCAGACGGGCGATCCGGCGCAAGCCCTGGCACTGCTGCACAAATATGACGTGCGCTACATCTATCTGGGTCAGTGTGAACGCATGGGTAACAAGATAGCTTACTGTGGGGGCGATCCGCCGCTGTCCCAGCCCGCGCTGGCAAAGTTTACGGCGATGGTGGGCACGTCTTTGCAGGTTGCGTATCAGAATCAGTATGTGACGATTTATGAGGTTGTGGGATAG
>CAZFWN010000152.1:0-11596 GCA_964522745.1 uncultured Ktedonobacterales bacterium | reverse complement strand
CGTATCAGAATCAGTATGTGACGATTTATGAGGTTGTGGGATAGGACGCTGGCGGTTAATAACGGTTGATTTTTTATTGCGGTATTGGTGTCCCCAGCCCCTTCGCCGAATGAATTCGGCGCTAGGGGCGCCTGTGGCGCCAGGTGGTCCCTGCGGGACTGGCTGGCCTGCCGGTCCCGCAGGGACCACCTGGCCGAAGGCCCCTAGCGCCGATTTTAATCGGCGAAGCTTTATTTGGCCGAAGCGTCTGATGTGTCATCATATGTTCGATTGTTGAGAGGGAATGCATGTATGGGTGATGCCTGGCTCTGGTGGTTCTTTATCCAGGTGCTTGGGCTGGTGTGCCTGCCGCTGGCCTTCAGCGTCTTTGCCAACCTGCCTGATCGCGGCTGGGCGCTGGCGAAGTCGCTGGGCGTGCTGAGCTTTGGCTTTGTGGTCTGGTTTCCGCTGGCACTGCCGGCGGGGCTTTCCAGCGCGCTGAACGGCTTGGCGCTGCCCTACTCGCGTGGCATGATTATGCTGCTGCTGCTGGCGCTGGTGGCCTTCAATGGCTGGCTCTGGCGCTATCGCTGGAGGGAGATCGTCAGCTTTGCGCGGCGGCAGGCGGCCTATATCGCGCTCAGCGAGGGACTCTTTGCCGGGGCTTATGCCCTGCTGATCTGGCTGCGCTCGTTCACGCCAGAGATTTATGGCACCGAGAAGCCGATGGATGAGGCGTTTATCTCGGCGATCATGCGCAGCCCGCACCTGCCGCCCAATGATCCCTGGCTCTCCGGCTACAGCCTGAATTACTACTACCTGGGCCATTTTATCATTGCCACCATCGCCAAGCTGCTGGGCACCACGCCGGCGGTGGCTTTTAATACAGCGATTGCGCTGGTTTTCGCGCTGATGGCCGTCAATCTCTTTGGCGTGACTACTGATGTAGCGGCGCTGCTGCGCGTGGCGCGCCTGCGCCGTGCCGGCGAGCGCGCCCGGCTGAACTTGCTGGCGGCGGCGCCGTTTGGTCTGGCTGCTGTGCTGCTCTCGCTGGTCTTTGGCAATCTGGCCGGAGCGAGTCAATGGCTGGCGCAGCTTGGCGTGCCGCTCTCATTTGAGAGTGGCGTGGGCAATCTGCTGGTGCTGGCGCTGGGTGTTGCGTGCCTCTATGGCTTGCTCTGGAGCGCGGCGCCGTTGGCGCTGGCGATTAAAATCGCGCCTAAGGGCCTTCGGCCACAAAGTAAAGCTGCGCGAGGCAAAGCCGAGAGTGCGGGCGCCGGGCGCCCGCAAGCAGCTTTGCCCGGAGGGCCGCCTTCGCGGACTGGGACGGGGCGCGTTCTGATGCAGCAGCAGGGTTTCAGCCAGCGGCGGGTGGTGTTTACCATCACCTTTGCGCTGATGCTGGTGGCGCTGGTGCCCGTGCTGCTCAGCACGCTGCACGGGATGGGCGGCTGGCTGGGTGTAGCCTGGCCGAAGATCAATAATTGGCTGGGGCATTCCCATCTGTGGGTCAACTATAATTGGTGGAATCCTTCGCGGGCGCTGCAGAGCAACAGTAACCCCATCACGCCTCAGAATCCGACCCAATATAACAATATTACCGAGTTTCCGGCTTTTAGCTTTGTCCTCTCCGATCTGCACGCGCATGTGCTGGCGCTGCCGTTTACGGTGCTGGCGCTGGGCGTAGCGCTCAATCGCTTGCTGGTGCGTGGGCGCGGCCTGGATGCCTTTGGTGAGACGAATGGCTGGCGTGCGCTGAATCTGGTTATGGCTGCTGTTCTTATCGGCGGACTGTATATGCTCAACGGTTGGGATGTGCCGACCTACGCCGGGCTGATGGTCCTCTGCCTGGCGGTACAGCAATGGCGGGCACATGGGCGCCGGCTGAGCAAACGGCTGGTACAGGACTTCTCGACGCTGGTGGCTGTCGGGGTGGTGCTGGGGGTGATCCTCTATCTGCCCTTCATACGCCCGTTTAGCTCGCCCTCGCAGGGTGTTGGGCTGATCTCACCTGCGGCTTTGACCAGTCCCGGCCAGCTTATCCCATCCTCGTTTCCCCCCAATGCGCGCTCCAGCGTGGGCGATTTCTGGGGCATCTTTGGCGTTTTCCTGACGGTGATCGGCGCCTTTCTGCTCTGGCAGTATGTACGATCCTGGCTGACGCGCTGGCGGCGCGCTGCCGCCGAGCGGCAGGCCGATAGTG
The DNA here is from genome assembly GCA_964522745.1 of uncultured Ktedonobacterales bacterium. Lineage (GTDB taxonomy): Bacteria > Chloroflexota > Ktedonobacteria > Ktedonobacterales > DATBGS01 > DATBHW01. The sequence continues at coordinate 9,414 of CAZFWN010000152.1, read as the reverse complement.
CGGCGTTGGGGCCGCTCGACGCGGTGATGCCGCTGGTCACGCTGACGCTGCTTGCGCTTGCGCTTGCGCTGTTCTTGCTGGCCTTTGTGTCCTCTAGCCAGGTGTTGGTGATCTGCCTGCTGGGCGTGATCGCCTGCGCGGCGCTGGCCTGGCGCCGGCTGAATCAGCCAGGGCTGGCCTTTGTGCTGATGCTGGCGGGGACGGGGCTGGCGTTGATCGCCGTTTGCGAAGTGGTCTATCTGCGCGATGTTTTTGGTCCCGGTGAACTGTTCCGCATGAATACGGTCTTCAAGCTGTATTATCAAGCCTGGACGCTGTTCTCGGTTGGCTGCGGCGCGCTGCTCTCGGAACTGCTGGAGAGCGGCTGGCATGCTGCCAGGGAACAATCGCCGGCGCTCGAACGTCTCAAAGGGCAGGCGGCAGCGCTGGCAGCCCCGGCTTCTCTGGCGCTTGCTGCCGCGAGCGGCATATCCAGTAATCCGAGCGCGCCCGTTCATCGGTATGAAGCGATGGAGACAAGCGCTGCTGAGGGGCATGATGCCCAGCCAGCGCCGGCTGCCGAGCAGGAGGGTGATAGCCATTCGTATAGCCTGGAAATGGACGAGGAGCCGTTTGGCAGAGCAGAAGCGTCGGAGGAGATGCCTGGAGCGCCGCCGCGTCTTTCGGCGAACGGGCGGGCCGGCACCGAGACTGGCGCTCCAGGCGATGAGGCCGGCACGGAGGCCGGCGCTACGAATGGGCGGGCCGGAACGTCAGACGGCGCTACGGACGCTCGCCTGGACCCAGTCCGCGCAGGCGGACTTCGTGGCGCAGCAGCGCCCGTAGCCGCGATTTTAATCGCCAGGCCGCTCACGCCAGGGTTGCGCGTGCTGGGGGTGAGTGGTAAGCTGGTGTGGATGGCCTGTTTTCTGGTGCTGGTGCTGGGCGCGCTGGTCTATCCGGTCTTTGCGCCCGATGCGCGCACCGGCCACTACGCGCAGCATGCCGGGCTGGATGGCGCGCAATATCTGGCGCAGTTGTATCCAGGCGATGCTGCCGCCATTCGCTGGATCAATACCCATATTGACGGCGATCCGGTGATTGTCGAGGCTACCGGCGGCGAGTATACCGACTTTGGCATGGTTTCGACCTTTACCGGCCTGCCAACCATCCTGGGCTGGGGCGGGCATGAGTACCAGTGGCGCGTCAACTGGCTGAATGATCCAACCAACGCCGCCGATTTCAACCGCCGCGCCGGCGATCTGGATACCATCTATACCAGCACGGATAGCGGGCTGGTGATGCAATTGTTGCATCAGTATCACGCGGGCTATCTCTATGTCGGCGCGCTGGAGTATCAGAAATATCCCAAGGCTGATCTGAGCCGCTTTGCTCAGTTTTTGCAGCCAGTGTATCAGGCAGATGGTGTGACGATTTACGCAGTTTCTTAATTTTGGGGGCTGAAACGTGGATAAACAAAGCGCAGCACAGCCAGATGTGAATGCCGTTGATGAAACCGAGACGATGGATAGCGGATCGCCAACCGCAGCAGCGGAGAACGGCATTGCCGGCCTGCCCGCGCATCAGAAGCAGGAGGAGGCGCCGGTGGCGCTCCAGGCGGCAGAAGCGAAGCTCGCCGCCACTGCGGCTCAGCCAGTCGCGGGAGAGGCGCTGGGCGCTGATGATGGCTACGGCGACGCCTATGAGCCTGATAGCACGCTCGATCAGATTCGCCGGGTAGCGCCCTGGGTGACGCTGGCGCTGTTTGCCGTCTTCCCCAACCTGCTGACGCTGGGGCTGCTCGCTGTTGCCATTGGCTTGAATGCCGGGCGGCTGGTGCGGGCGGTGCGCTCGCTGACCCTGGAACATTGGGGCTACGTGGTCATTACCGGGCTGGCGGGGGTGCTGCGCTTCTGGGATTTGGGCCTCAAGCCGCTGCATCATGATGAGAGCATGCACGCTTATTACTCCTGGCAGTTATTCATAGATTCGGCCAGCTATTCGTATAACCCTTTGCTGCATGGCCCCTTTCAGTTCCATGCCATTGCCTATGTCTACAATATCGCCAGCCACTTAGGAACGCCGGATGGCGGCGTTACCGATGTGACGGCGCGCACGGTGGCAGCCGTCCTGGGCACGGCGATGATTCCAATGTGCTATTTCCTGCGCGAGCGCATGGGCAAACCCGCCTCGCTGATCGCCGCGTTTCTGCTGGCGGTCTCGCCCACGTTTGTGTACTACTCGCGCTTTACCCGCGAAGATATTTATTTTGTCTCCTTCACTTTCGCAACCGTTGTAGCGCTCTTCAAGTATTGCGAGGCGCGCAAGCTGCGCTGGCTGCTGATTGGCGCGGGCGCCGCGACGCTGGCCTATGCCACGAAAGAAGCCGCGTTCTTTAATATCGCGCTGTTTGGCGGCATGGTTGGCGGCATTGCGGCCTGGGAATTGGGATCGCGCTATCTCTACCCTTCGGCGCGAGCGCGGCTGGCCGCTGCTGGCGCGGCGCAGGGCAACCAAAATAACGCGGCTCAGGCGCCCACGCGCCTGCCCTTTGGGCTGGATACGCACGCCGGCGTCCCGGCGCTGCTCATCTATCTTGCCCTTGCCGGGGCACTGGCAAAGCTGGTGCTGAGCAAGGTATCGCAGTTGAGCAATTATCTGACGGGGATCGATCTCGGCAATAAGTCCGATCAGCAGGTGACGCCGATTGTCCAGAGCCGGCTGGACCAGGCATCGATCACGGTGCAGAACCTTGAGAATACGCTGGTCAATGGCCTGCTGCTGGTGCTGATCGTGATTGCCATCGTGGTGCTGGTGGTAGTCGTGGTCCAGCTTTTCAAGAATCCCTATGTTGAGGCGGAGGATGAGGCAGCGCCGCGTGGGTTGGCGCGCTGGTTTGACGCTGCCCGCCAACCGCTGCTCAATGGCCTGGGGCGCATCTCCTGGGCGCACTGGTTCTTCGCGCTGCTGGTAATCTTTACCATCTTTGTTTGGCTGTTCTGGATTGTGCCCGCGTCAGGCTCCTCTGAGTGTGCTAATGGCGTTGGCCCCGGCTACGCGCTGAAATACAGCTATGCCGGCGCCCATACGGTGGTCACCGGGCCAACCGGGGTGATCTGCTCCTGGAGCCAGGGGTTCCATCAAGGTGTGGGCGATGGGCTGGTGCAGGGCATCTACTACTGGATTACCCAGCAGGCGGTGGCGCGCGGCGGCCAGCCCTGGTACTACTATTTCTTGCTGCTCCCCGCCTATGAGCAGTTGGTGGTGGTCTTTGGTTTGATTGGCCTGGTACGCTGCCTCCGACGGCCTGATCGCTTCCGGCTGTTTGTCGCGCTCTGGTTTGTGGGCAGTCTCTTCCTCTATTCCTGGGCAGGCGAGAAGATGCCCTGGCTCTCGCTGCATATCCTGCTGCCGCTGGTGCTGCTGGCGGGCATCGCGCTGGATTGGGCGGTTACTGCGGTGCTGGCGCTGCTGGATAATGTTGCGGCCAATCGTACATCGCTGCGTCTCTCCACCGTCTTCGCCGGGCGCACCGGGGTGGCCGTGTTCAGCCTGGTGGGAGCCTTCGTGCTGCTGGTGCCGATGCTGCACAGCATGCTCTATGTGACCTATGTGGACCCCGGCGAGGCGCCGCACGAGATGCTCTCCTATGTGCAGACGACGCCAGATGTGACGGCAGTGATGGCGAAGATCGACGCGCTTGATCAGCAGCTTTATCACGGCCAGCACTTGCTGCGCATTGGGGTGGATGGCTATAACACCTGGCCGTTTGCCTGGTATCTGCGCGATTACAAAAACGTCTGGTACAGCTATGCCGACCAGAATCCCAGCCCGAATGATCTGGATGTGCTGCTGCTTGACCCTGGCTATACGTCGCTCTTCACGACGCCATCAACGCAGCATCCCTACTATAACGGGCATGAATACCGGCTGCGCGCCTGGTGGGATGAGGGCTATAAGCCGGTGCCCTGCGTGCCCTCGCCCACAAAGCAGTGCGACCCCAACGCGCCCTATGGCGGCGTGGGTGCGCTGACCTGGCTCTCGTATGGCGATCCGCCGCAGTGTGGTGGCCTCTCGGCGAAAGACCCGCAGGTGGCGGCTGAACTGGCGCGGGATGGCGCCGCCTACTGCCTGGTGCCGCCGACGGCGACCACGTCGCAGCAGGTGCAGGCATGTACGGCCTCAGCGTCAGCGCAGAGCGGTCTGGTCTGCACGCCAACGACGTCGTTCTCGGCGGGCAAAGCCTTCTCGAACTTCTGGAATTGGCTCTGGACGCGCAAGCCGATTGGCCCGGATACCGGCTCGACAGACTTTGAGTTCCTGGTACGCAGCGATTTAGGAATGACCCCATAGAGGAGGGATGCAGAATGTATCAGGAGACCCCTACCTTTACGCTGGAGGAATATCTGGCGCTTGATGCGGCCAGCGAACATAAATGGGAATACGAGGCCGGTCATGTCTACTGCCTGGCCGGCTCGACCAACGATCACGCTACGATTGTTGGAAATCTTGCCTATGCGCTCAGGCAAACTCTCGGCAATCAACGCTGCCGGATTATGAGCGAATCACCCAAAGTCATCGTATCGGCCAGCAAGCACTATTATCCTGATCTGGTCGTCTCCTGTTCTGCTGAAGATGGCAAGGACACTGCTGTGCGTACTCCGCTGTTGATAGCAGAAGTTTTGTCCCCTTCGGCGGAATTACGCGATAAGGGAACGAAACTTTTTGCGTATCAACGAGTGGCAAGTATCGAGATCATTTTGTTGATTGCGACGGATGAGATGCGTGTGACGCTGTATCAGCGCGTCCCCGATGATGCTGAGCAATGGATGAGCCGCCAGTATCGCTCCGATCTGCCAGAAATTCCGCTGCATGCCTTGGAACAGTCGCTCCAGCTTGCCGACATCTACAAGTACACCAGCCTGGATGCGAGCGAGGCAGAGTAACGGAGGCTGGAAGCATACTCTGCTTCCAGCAGCTTTGAGGAGTTGGCAGAGATGAGCAAGCTCGTGGACCTCAGCCATCCGCTGGAGCCGGGGATGCCGGCCTATCCAGGGCTGCCCGTGCCGCAGTTTCGCACCTGGATGACGCACGAAGAGGCGCCGGTACGGGGCAGTTACGCGCCAGGAACCACCTTTCAGATAGCCGTCTACGAGTTTGGCGGCAATACCGGCACATATGTTGACGCGCCGTTCCATCGCCATCCCAGCGGGCCAGACCTGGCGCGCCTGCCGCTGGAGCGGCTGGCAAATCTGGAGGGCGTGGTGGTCTCGGCGCTGCGCGAGGGGCCAATCGGGCAAGAGGCGTTTACCGGGCACGATCTGGCAGGCAAGGCGGTTCTGGTGCGCACGGATTGGTCAAAGCGTTGGAGCGGCGATTATTTTCGCTCCGGGCCGTTTCTGACCGCCGAGGCGTGCCACGCGCTGGTGCAGGCCGGGGCTACAGCGGTGGGCATCGACTGCGCCAATATCGATAGCATGACCGATCCCGCGCGCCCGGCGCATACGATCTTGCTGGAGGCCGGCATCCCCATTGTAGAGCATCTCTGCGGCCTCGATCAGTTGCCAACTGTCGGCTTCCGCTTCTTCGCCGTACCTCCAGCCATCGCCGGCGGTACGTCGTTTGCCGTGCGGGCGTTTGCTGTGGTGGAGCAATGATGAGCGACCAGCCTGATTATGACCATCCGCTCAAATGGATGGCCGAGCATGATCCAGAGGGCTTTCTGGCGCTGATCGGCCAGCGCGTGACCATGCTCAGGAGCCTATCGAACGAACTGACGGCGACGCCGCGCCTGCCCGATCTGGTCTGGGAGGTGCTGCGCCCCAACGGTTTGCCTGGCATCCTGCATACAGAATTGCAGACCAAGATCGAGGAGGACATCGGCGAGCGGCTGGCGGAATATGCCATCCTGCTGTGGAAACGCTATCATCTGCCGGTGCTTTCGGTGGTGATCTTCTTCCGCCCTAAAGAGAGCATACCAGCCTCGCCTTTTGGCTGGTGGTGGAGCGAGACCGAGGAAACCGAGCGCTACGCCTTCGTGGTGATCAAGCTCTGGGAGATTGAGCCGGAGGTGGTGCTGAATACTGACCACGACATCCTCTGGCCGCTGGCCGGGGTGATGGGCGAGGCGACGGTAGACCAACTTGATGAGGTGGCCGAGCATATTATTGAAGCGCCGCTGCCTCGCCAGCGCCAGGGCGATCTGGTATCATTACTCCTGGGGATAGCCGGATTGCGGTTTGATAAAGCAGATGTGCTTGAAGTGCTACGGAGGCACCCAACTATGAACGATTTATGGCAGGAATCGAGTTTCACTGATATTGTGGAAGAATTCAGGCGCCCACAGTGGGAAGCAGCAGGCAGAGTCGAGATGGCGCGTGAGATGGCGCGTGAGGCACTGGAAGGGCGCTTTGGCACGCTTAGCCCAGACGTGCTGGCGGCAGTGAATGCTGCTGATGAGGGGACGCTAAAGGCAATCGTGGCCCAGGTTAGCACTATCAGCCTGGACGATGTGCGGGCGTGGCTGGGGTTGTCGGCAAGCTGAGAAGGGCACAAATCCGGGAGCGCCGGCTGGCAGCCGGCAAGTAGGAGGGGTTGCTCTGGCTGATCTGGCAGAACTTGAGGCAGCACTGGGCGTGACGTTTCAGGATAAGCGGCTGCTGGAGCGGGCGTTTACCCACCATTCCTGCTGCCCAGAGACCGAGCGTGCCGATGCCTATGATACATTAGAGTTTCTGGGCGACGCGATTCTCGGCGCGCAGGTGGTGGAGTATATCTATCGCACGTCCCCTGGCGCGAGCGAAGGGGAGATGACGGCGCTCAAGTCCGAGGCGGTCAGCCGGCGAGCGCTGTCCGAGATTGGCCGCCGGCTGGGGCTGCTGGAGTATGCGCGCGTCGATCTGCTCAATCTGCGTACCTTCAATGAGCGCTCGAAAGATTCGCTGGCGGCTGATCTGCTGGAGTCGCTGGTGGGCGCGCTGCATCTGGATCAGGGGCCGGAGGCTGCGCAGGCGTTTATCGCACGCGAGATTCTGCCGATGGTGGAGCAGGTGCGCGGGCAGGCGCATGAAAATAACCCCAAGGGCCGGCTTCAGCAGATCATCCTGCGGCGCAAGGGTCCGCTGCCACGCTACGCGCTGCTCAGACAGGCTGGCAGCAGCAATGACCGCGAGTATACGGTGGGTGTGTATGTGGGCGATGAACTACTGGCGAGCGGCACGGCCTCCAGCATCAAAGATGCGGGTAGGCTCGCGGCCCGCGAGGCGCTGCGACTGCTCGCGCTGGCTTCCCCCGCTAACGCTGAGCCTGATAGCGCGTCTGATGCCCCAGAGGCGATCTGAGTTCTTCAGCATTTTTTCAGCTTTTCTCCCTTGAGTCTTCAGCCAGGCGCGTTATCCTTGTGGATGAGGTCGCAAACGGCGCACCTCGCAGCACTTTTTCACCTGAAGAGGATAGCGAAACCGATGCAAGAACAGTTTCCGCAGGAAGATGATATTCAGGAAGGCGATATTTGGGAGGGTCCGCTGGACGATAATGGCGCTGAACTGCCACGCTTCGCAGCGCGCCCGCCGGCGGGCAAGAAGAAAAAGAAGATCATTGTTGGGGCACTTGGAGCGGGGCTGCTCGCGCTCTCAGTGGCCGGCGTGGGCATTGGGGTGGCGCACGCCAATGGGGCGAGCGTACCGGGCCTGGGGCTGGTTGCGTCCCACAATGGTGGGCCTGGTGGCTCTGGTGATGGGCACGGGCCGGGACGTGGCCCCGGCGGTGATCTGACGGTGACGGGGGTGAGCGGTCAGACCATCACCGCCAAGCAGCGGGACGGCACAGCGGTCACCATTAAGACGACCTCTAGCACCGTCTTCAGCCGCGCTGGCAAGACGGTGAGCCTGAGCGCGGTCAGCAGCGGCGAGAACGTTCATGTCCAGGGGACGAAGAACAGCGATGGCAGCATCACGGCCACGCGCGTCGATATTGAGCTGCCAGGTTATCGCGGCCAGGTAACGGCAGTCAGCGGCAGTACCATCACCGTGAAGGACCGGAATGGGACGACGTATACCATCAAGACGACCTCCAGCACCAGCTTTGAGATGGCCGGGCAGTCCGCCAGCCTGAGCGATGTCAAGACCGGCGAGCAGATGAGTGCTGAGGGAACACTCAACAGCGATAACAGCCTGAACGCCGAGACGGTCCAGATCGAACTGCCGGGCTATCGTGGTCAGGTGACCGCAGTGAGTGGCAGCACGATTACGGTGCAAGATCATGGTGGCACGCATACCATTCAGACGACCTCCAGCACCAAATTTACCAGGGGGGGCCAATCGGCCAGCCTGAGCGATGTGAAAACTGGCGACCAGATTGATGCCGAGGGAACACTCAACAGTGATGGCAGCCTGGCCGCCCAGGTGGTGCAGATCGAACTGCCGCATGTGGACGGTCAGATTACCAAGATCAGTGGTACAATCATTACCATCCAGGAGCGCAACGGAACGGCGTACACGATCAAGGTCAGTTCCAGCACGACCTTCACTGACGACCAGACGCAAAACAAGCTTTCGCTGGGCGATCTGAAGGTGGGCGAAGAGATTCACGCCGAAGGGACGCAGAACAGCGATGGGTCGCTGGCGGCGATCAGCGTGGTGGTTGGTCAGAATTCACCGGGAGATGGTGGCCCCGACGGAGACTTCGGCGGGTCACAGTCCTGGAACCATTAGGCGGGCGCTTCCTCTGCGCCAGCGTTCTGTAGCGATGTAGCAGCGGTGTCGGGCGTTCTGCCGGGTGGCGGAGCGCCCGTCGCTGTCTTGTGGAGGAGGCGTCGGGTATGACAGCTATGCAATCTGCCGCTTCGCGGCTGAAATCTCGGCCTACGGTCCTGATTGTGGACGATGAGCCGCATATCATTGAATTTCTGCGCATGGGCTTTGAGTACGAGGGCTTCGAGGTGTTTGTTGCGCCTGATGGGCAAGAAGCGCTCAGAATGGCGACGGCGCAGCGGCCAGATATTATTATTCTGGATGTGATGCTGCCGGGAGTCAGCGGGTTTGAGGTGGCGCGCCGACTGCGCACCTCCAGCGATGTGGGCATCATTATGCTGACGGCCAAAGAGGGCGTGGATGATCGCGTGACCGGGCTGGATACGGGGGCGGACGATTATCTGACCAAGCCGTTTTCCTTTAAGGAGTTGATGGCGCGGGTGCGCGCCGTGCTGCGGCGGCGCGGCAAGAGCCTGGACCGCTTTCTGGCCTTCGAGGATGTGACGCTGGACCGCGATACGCGGGCGGTGACTCGCGGCGAGCGCGCTATTGATCTGACCCCCCGCGAATTTGAACTGCTTGAACTGTTTTTGATGCACCCACGCCAGGTATTGACACGCGGCGCGATGCTGGCGCGGGTCTGGGGCTATGACTATACCGGAGACGACAATATTATCGAGGTGTT